>JAPKBZ010000091.1 GCA_028823175.1 Myxococcota bacterium | reverse complement strand
AGGGGTTGGCGAAGGATGGCCGCGTGCTCGATCACCAGACGATCGAGCCGATCCTGAAGAGCAAAGCGCGCCACGTGGCGGACTGATCGGCGAGGGGGATGTATCTGGAGCAAGTTTCGCCAGACGGGCGAGTCATTACGATCGACACCGAAGACAAGCGCGTCCCGAGATCGAAGACGCATCCTCTCGCAGCGAAGGTCGACTTCCTGCTCGGTAGCTCCACGGCTTCGGATGTCGTGGCCAACGTAAAGCGTCGTGCGAAGGGAAAGCGTGTCCTGATTATCCTCGACTCGCTTCATACGAAAGGGCATGTTGCCGACGAGTTGGCGAACTACGCGGATCTCGTCCCGGTTGGTGGCTACATCATCATCCAGGACACGCCGGTCGGTGCAATCGACGCGATCCACGAGTTCGTTGCCGCGAATGACGCGTTCGAAATCGACAAGTCGCGGGAGCGGCTGCTCTACACCTTCAATGTCGACGGGTTTCTGAAGCGCGTCAAATAGCCGCGTTCGCATGGGAAGTGATCCGACTTCGAGCTTGCTGACGCTAGAAACTTCAAGCTGTGTTTCGGACTGAGGTGGCTGTCAGCGCCATATTGGGGGCAACTCCAGTGGGGCCGCATGGTTGCCCCCAGTACTCCCTGGATGTCAATGGACTCGTTCGGACTTTCCTGAACCGCAAGTATCTAATAACTAAGGACATTCCTCAGATCAGCGGGTCTCTTCCGACTGCCCTGGAAGTCGATGTGGTGGGCCCGATGCCTGGACGGGCGGGGGGTTCAGCCGGGCCCAGGCGGGGGGTGAAGAGACGCCATGTATCGGTTCCCAAAGCAAGATGAAAGCTTGCGAAGCTTTCTATTGAACGAAGAAGCGGGCATGCAACTGAGCGCCAGAAACCGCTCTGTCAATGTGTCCCTCTGCGACTTCGTTGATCACCTTCGCCCAGAGCGCCCTCGCGGGCTCATTCCCTTCATGGTGCCTGACAGTCCATCGGCCTGAAAAACGATGAAAGAGTTTCTTTGCAGCCACTTGAGCCACGCCCGTCCGCCGAAAACTGGGCAGGACATAGAACTCGGCCATCTCGACCTCGTCCTCTCCAAGGCTGCGTACGAAAGCAAAGCCGATCTCGTTTCCTTCACGAAGAAATACAAAGGGGGAGCGGCCCTTCTCTTGCCAGTACGCATCGAGATACGGGTAGTCGAAACGCCCCTGCGCACCCGGCTTGCCACCGTCGAAGGCACTGAATTCCCGTAGGCAATCCTGCAGCATCAGGTCAATGACGTTACGCCTGGCGAAATCAGCCACTTGAATATCGAATTGCAACCTGCACTCCCGTGAGCCCATCACGGGACTCCCCGTAGAGATTTAAGACAACGTCCGAGTATGGGCGGAGGATAGGGCAAACAGCCGCCCGACACGGGCTCCCCTAGGGATTTAACATAACGCCCAGGCTCGGACGTTGTGCCAGAAGGCAGCTTGAATGTCCTATCCCCTCGATCTCGGCAGGATGGCCACCGCCTCCGTCTCGCAAAGGAGCTCGGGCCGGCAGATCTGCACCGCGACCAACGCGTTGGGAAAGCCCTGGAAGCCCGCTTCATGGAGCTTCTCCCGCAAGCGCCCTGCGTCGCCAGGGCGCTTGAGGTACGTGACCGCAGAGACCACGTCTCCGAAGGTGGCCCCCTGCCCTTTCAGCAGCGCAGCGATGTTCGCGAGCATCCGGTCCGCCTGGGCCTCAAAGTCCCCCGGATGGGCTGTCATTCCGGCCTCGTCAATGCTCGCGGTCCCGGAGACGTGAAGCACGACCTTGTTGGCCTCCACCATCTTCATTCCGCGGACGAAGTCAGCGCCGTACTGCATTGCTTCGTTGAGCGTGGGCGAGGTCATCACCGTTCGCACATATGGGTTCTCGGCCTTCACGGCGTACAGGCCGAGGCAGAGATCGTGCTCCTGAGGAGCCGGCCCACCCCCAATACCGGTGCTGGCCGGAGCGGGATCGATCCCCCGCATCTCGAAAAAGTCGCGCCGCGCCCGGTTCAGATCCCCATAGTCGCGGTCCATCTCGCGCAGATGAATCCAGGTGCGCACAACATCGCTGAACTCCATCCCGGCCTGGTGCAGCAGGTCTTCGGCGACATTGAACATTCCCTGCGTCTGCTCGTAAGCGTCATTGCCCTGCCCGTAGATACCGCTGGCGTAGAATCGGGCCTCGTCACCAAGGTGGACGCGCAGGCCGTGCAATCGGGCGCACTCGGCACAGCCACATGCCGGCGCGGCCTTGAAGCTGTCGACCCGCAACGGTTTCGTGTTTGGCAGGACCGCCTGCACTGCGACTTCCAAACAGGCTCGCTCGTTCAATGGGGGCTGCTCGATCTCAGCCACGGCGGGTCGATGGGAGGTCCCTGCGCATGTCTCAAGAACCCGATGGCGCGCCAAGCGCACCGACTCGAGATTCGTGCGTAGACTCCGGAGAAAGACCGTCTCGGAGACGACCGACTCGAAACTCCCTCCTTCAGCGTCGAGGACGCCGACGATGGCCCGATAGATCGCCTCGGCCTGTGGGCCCACGTCCGCGATTTCAGCGAGAGGCTGGCAGAGAAAAAAGAGCTCTCTGGCCTCGCAGCCTTCTACCCGGCGGATAACGACCCTGCAGCCATGCGTCTGAATGGTCTCGGCAATCGGATGGGCAGACACTTCGATCCTCTAGTTGGCCATCCGGCCCTCGGTTCCCGCGCGACTCATCCACGCACAAGCCAAGGCGCCCAATGACGTGCCAAGCTGACCCGATAGCGCACCGACCTCGTCGTGACCGCTCAGCCCAGGGGCTGAGTCGGGGATTCGAACTCAGTGGCGCTGGGCAGTAGCGCTGGGCAGTGGCTCTGGGCCGTTAGCATCCGTCGCTGGGCAGCACCCCTACAGAGGAGAAGAACGTCAACGTGCTCGGGCGGTTCTGCTCAAAGCAGTTGCCAGTCCCCGGCTCAAAGGGAGGCGTCTGGACATAGAGGATGTCTACGCCGGGCAGTGGAAGAAACGGAGGCGGGCTCTGGCCGTTACCCGTCAACCAATTCCTGTAGATCAGATTGTTGTTCGCGGAGGGGTCCGCCTGGGGCGGATCGTTTACGCAGTCGCGACTCGGATCGCCCAAGCTGGTTGCTGTACACCAACCCAGGACTCCGATCCCGGCGAAGTCGTTATTCGCGATGAAGTTCTTCGCGATCACGTTGTCGCTGACGCCCAGGAGTAGGATCCCAACGCCGGGCGGCAAACCGGCCTGAAAGCTGGTGGGAGGCGCCGGATTCGGAAGGTTATTGTTGAAAATGAAGTTTCTCTCGATCACCCAGTCGGCCATCACGGGCAGCTGCGGGTTTCCGGCCGCGTTCGGGTGGAACAGGCCGACACCGACGGTGTTGTCGTGGATGAAGTTCCATTCCACCTGGACATCGTTCGAAACTGTGATCTCGAAGCCGATCGGGCTCCCATAGAGTTCGTTTCCGATCACGCGAACATTCTCGGAGCCGGCCACCCACATCGCTGTATCCAGCGAGCCGTAGGAGACGTTGTTCCTGACCAGACCGTTTGCGGAAAGAGTCGGATAGATTCCGTTGTTGAGGTTGTTGACGGATTCGTTGCGAACGAACTTGAAACCGTCCACCCAGCGGGTCTGGATCCCGTTCTGCGGAAAGCCCTCCACGGTAAAGCCGCGAACGTAAAAGTCCTGAAGATCTTCGCTTGCGCAGTTGGAATCGGTGTAACCGCAACCCGGAGGAGCGGCAAAGATGCCCGTCTGCTGGTCGCCGTTGACGAGGAGGCGGACCTTGCCGGCTTCGCCCTTGCCGCGTCTCACCTTGCCAATCAACCGGATGTTCGCGGTGGTGATGTGAAGGCCGTACAGGCTGGCGGGGTCTTCCTGATACGTCCCCGGATCGACGAGGATCGTGTCACCAGGCGAGGCGCTGTCCACGGCCGCCTGGATGGACTCGCCCTCATGGACACGATGGACGGCCGCATCGGCGGCTGTCGCAACCGCCAGAAGGGAAATTCCGAGCAACGTAGAGATTCGGCGCAGCTTCATCGGGCTATTTCTCCAGGCCAGACACTTGATCCACAACGAAAACAGCGAACTCGCAGCGAAGTCGCAACTTCCCTGCACCTTCCTTTATCGCTCAGATCGCGCCCGCTTGTCAATGATAAACGTAAGGGGGAATGGCTCAGATTCGCACTCGGCGATCGTCGGGCTTTCTACCCTGGTGGGCCTCAATTGGCATTGAATCGTGCGATCACTGACAATCACCAGAAACCTACAGCCGGGAGGACCGCACGGCGGTCGCCCCGCTGTCCTTGATTCCAGGAACAGGCTGAAAACGCGATGAATTGGCAAGATCCAGCTCAAATCGGCGTAGGTACTCGGGCCTGGGCGGCCGCCAGGCAGGCTTGGCTCGTGCTCGCCGCCGCGGTGACTCTCGCCGCTACGGCGCTGCACTGCGGCCCCGCGGCTCCCCCCGGGTTTCCGAGCGGGCCATCCGGGCACCTTGAAATCCGCTATCCCCACAACGAGACGCTCTTCCCGCCCGAGATCGTCGCCCCGACCTTCATCTGGCAGGACGAGACGGAGGGCGTTGCGCGGTGGTTGGTCATACTTCGCTTCGACCCAACAGGCGAGGTGCTTCGGTTCCAGGTGGCGGAACCGCACTGGCGCCCATCGGAAGAGGATTGGGCCGAAATCAAGCGGCAAAGCCAGGCGCACGACGTAGAGGTTGCGGTCGTGGGTATCGATCAGGGCGCGAAGACTGCGTCCTCGGCGAGCATCCGCATCCGTACGTCCACTGACCCCGTCGGGGACTCGATCTTCTATCGCGAAGTACCGCTCCCGTTCATCGAGGCCGTCCAAGACCCTTCGCGCATCCGCTGGCGATTTGGGGGGATCGACTCCGAGACCGCGCCGCCCATTGTCCTCGAGAATCTTCCCGTCTGTGGAAACTGCCACTCCTTCTCCGGAAACGGCGGTGTCCTCGGCCTCGATGTGGACTACGGCAACGACAAGGGAGGCTACGCGATCCTTCCCGTCTCTCAGCAGATGGTGATGAACGACGAGAAGATCATCTCTTGGAGCGACTACAAGAAAGAAGACGGCAAGGCGACCTTCGGGCTCCTCTCACAGGTCTCGCCCAATGGTCGCTACGTGATCAGCACGGTCAAGGACCGAGCAGTGTTCGTGGCGACGCCCGAAATCGCGTTTTCCCAGCTCTTCTTCCCGATCAAGGGAATCCTCGTCGTCTACGACACCGAAGCAGGTACCTACCGGCCATTGCCCGGCGCCGATGACCCCGAGTACGTGCAGAGCAACCCGACTTGGAGCCCCGACGGAAGCTCAATTGTCTTCGCCCGGTCGAAGGTCTACCGGGGGAGTTCGATCGAGAACTCCGAAACCATTCTCTTGGATGAAACGGACGTTCCCGAATTCGTCGAAGGTAAGCAGCCGTTCAAATTCGATCTATACCAAGTTCCGTTCAACCATGGCCGAGGGGGGAAAGCCGAACCGATTAAGGGCGCCTCACACAATGGAATGAGCAATTTCTTCGCGAAGTTCTCCCCGGACGGGAAGTGGATCGTGTTCACCAAGGCCGAGAACTACATGTTGCTGATGCCGGATAGCGAGCTCTATATCATCCCGGCCGAAGGGGGCGAAGCTCGGCGCCTGCGAGCGAATACGCCCCTCATGAACTCGTGGCACAGCTGGTCGTCCAACAGCCGATGGCTGGTCTTCTCCTCCAAGGCCAATACCCCCTACACCCAGCTCTTCCTGACCCACATCGATGCGGACGGCCGATCCACGCCTCCGGTGCTGCTCGAGCGCTTCACCGGACCTGATCGTGCCGCCAACATCCCGGAATTCGTCCCTCTGCCCGCCGACGCGATCGCGAAGATCAAGGAGCAGTTCCTTGACGCCTACTCGTTTCTTCGAGCGGGCATGGCCAATGAACGGACTGGCAACTACTCGGGAGCCGTCCGGGACTACCAGCGGGGTCTCGTCCTCCACCCCGATGACGTAGAGCTCTTGAATTCCCTCGGCTTCGCGTTGTTCCAGCAGGGTAAGAGCCGGGAAGCGGTTGTCGCGTTGGAGAAGGCGGTCACCATAGATCCGAAGCACTGGAAGGCCCATAACAACATGGCCCTCGCATCGATCGACATTGGCGAGCTCGAGCTGGCCGAAGCTCATTACCGAGAGTCCCTCGCAATTGAGCCGCAGCCGGCAATCTATAGCGACCTCGGATTCGTACTCCAGCGCCAGGGGTTGACCGAAGAAGCGAGCGAGATGTTCCGCAAATCTCTGGAGCTCGACCCCCAATCCGCGTCCGGGCACTACAACGTGGCCGGGTCCCTGGCGCGGGACGGTGAGTACGAAGCCGCCGAGGCCCACTTCCGCGCCGCCCTCAAGGAAAATCCAGATGCGCAGACGTACACCGGACTCGGGTACGTCCTAGGGCAACAAGGTCGGGTCGACGAAGCCATCAGCTCTTTGCGCGACGCGATCGAGACAGACCCGGAGCAACCGGCTGCCTACGACCAACTCGGGACGATCCTGGCCGACCAGGGAAAGCTTGAGGAAGCGGCCTCCGACTATCGTCAACTGCTCCGGATCCAGCCCAGCCCTGCCGCCCACCGAAAGCTGGCCCAGGTCCTGATGCGCCTCGGACGCACCGAAGAGGCGAAAAAAGAGCTGGCGAAGGCGTTGAATCCGATTGCGGAATAAGCGAGGAGCGGCTCCTTGTTTATCGAACTCTAGTGCCCTTCTACTTTTCCCATACTTGACAAAGAACCCGCCAAATGGCCCGATGGCAGCATTAACTATTTGAGGAAGGGGCTACGTTGCCGGATCGAATTCTAGTAACCACCGGGAATGGCATGTTTGGTCATGCGTTGATAGAGAAACTCCTTGACCGAGACGACATCGAAGTGCGCGCCATGGTCCGTGATCGGAGCAAGTTCACGCTTACCGGCACCAATCTGTGCGTTGTCGAGGCTAATATGGACGATCCTGCTTCTCTAGAACCGGTTACCCGGGACATCACCCATGTCTTCGTCACGTCGCCGATGGATGAGCAGATCACCGCCCGCGAAACTGCCGTGGTTGACGCGTGTAAGGTCAACGGCATGCCGCACGTCATCAGCATCTACGGCGCCGTGCGCCATGACGGCGATCACTTGGATGCATTACATCTCGCGGCCATCGAACATCTGAAATCGTCCGGTCTTCCCTGGACTCTGGTGTCACCAAACTCGGTTATGGAGACGTCGCTGATCTCCTCTAAGGAGGAGATCGCCATGGGGCAGATGTCCGGTATCTCGGGCGAGGGCCGAATCGGGATGGTTGCTTTAGACGACGTGGCTTCTGTCATGGCAGCAGTTGCCACCAGCGAGGGGCACGAGAGCGCAAACTACGAGTTGACGGGCCCGGCGGCCGTGACGTTGGGCGAAGTCGCAGAGGCATTCACTAGAGTTCTGCCGCATCCGGTCAACTACGTGGACATGTCGGAGGAGGCTTTTGCCCAGATGCTGATGGAGTACGCGGGCTTCACCACAGCGGAAGAGGTCGAGATCCAAGTCATATGTCATCTTCGTGCCTGGAAAGAAGGCCGGGCCAGCCTCGTCACCGACACAGTCGAACAGCTGATTGGACGAGGTCCGATGTCGGTCGAACAGTGGATCCAGAAAAATCAGGCGATGTTTGTTGGCTGAGGCGGGGTCGTCGATTCCAGTAAAGGATCGACCCGCTCTTGTTGGCGGTCCATACAGTCCCCCGCAGTGCGCTGAGCGTAAGTACGCGTCAATCCGAGGGGTCATCGTCCCCTTCCAAGAGTAGGTGGCGCACCGCCGCCCCCCCCCGCCACGGGGCTCCCCCTAGGGATTTAACATAACGCCCATACCCGGACGTTGTGCCAAAAGACAGCTTGAATGTTCTATGCCCCCAAGCCTCAGGTCTGGGCGTTTTATGGGGATGCTGGATTCGGCATGACCATGCAGGATCTGATCACCGCGGTTCGCTATGATTGTGCGGTCAAGATTCTACTCTTCAGCAATAGCGAACTTGGTTTTGTCAAAATGGAAACCGAAGTGGCGGACCTACCGGTTTACCCCGAGGCCACCGGCCTTCTGAACCCCGATTTTGCGGCATATGCTCGGGCGTGCGGAGCGGAGGGTGTTCGCGTGGAACATGCCGCCGACACTATCCCCGCCGTCGAAGCCGCGATCGCGAGCGACGGGCCGTTCCTGATTGACGCAATTGTCAGCCCCGGCGAACTCACCATGCCTCCCCACCTAACGATCAATGAGGCCTGGGGATTCGGCATCTCCAAATTCAAAGAAGCGATCCTCGGCCTCAAGGGCGACCATTCGCAATGGCAAGGCTGGCGCGACGAGTTCATGGCCAATATCCGCTAGCGCGCCTGTGCCCGCGGCCCTCTGCGCGCGCAGCTGGTGCGAGCCTTCCATCAACGATTAGGCCGACTGGCCGAAGCTCCGGTCGACTGGTAGAAACTGAAGCAAGGAGTCTCCCACCCATGACCAAGATCAAGACGCGCACCGAACACGACTCGATGGGCACCATGACCGTGCCAGCCGAGGTACTCTACGGAGCCAGCACGCAACGAGCGGTTCTCAACTTCCCCATCTCCGGTCGAGCCGTCGGCCACGAGGTCATTCACGCCTTCGCCTTGCTCAAGCGAGCTGCTGCCGAGACCAACCACGAGCTCGGCAGGCTCACCCAGAAGCGACGCCGACTGATCGTAAAGGCCTGTACGGAGATTGCCACCACCCTCGACGGCGAGGAGGATTCGCGCGAAGCGATGATGCGCAACTTCCCGGTTGATGTCTTCCAGACCGGTTCAGGCACCTCCAGCAACATGAACGCCAATGAGGTCATCTCCAACATGGCGTGCCTGGCCGCTGGCGCCAAAATTGGCGCGCAGGACCCTGTGCACCCAAACGACCACGTCAACCTTGGCCAGTCCTCGAATGATACTTTTCCCACCGCCATGCAGGTCGCCGCGTGTATTCAGATTCGCAGCACCCTCATCCCCGCTCTGAAAAAACTCTCCCGGACCTTGCATCGCAAGGCCAAAAGCTTCGACGGCATCGTGAAAATTGGTCGCACCCACCTGCAAGATGCAACTCCGATCCGGCTCGGCCAGGAATTTTCCGGCTACGCGGCTCAGGCCGATTACGCCATTGCACGAGCGGAACGCGCCATCACGGCGATGGCGACCAACCTACCCATCGGCGGCACCGCCGTCGGGACCGGAATCAACACACACCCCCGCTTTGGGAAAGCCGTATCGGCGCGACTCTCCAAGGCCACAGGCGTCCGTTTCCAAGAGGCTGCGAATCATTTCGAAGCCCAAGCCACTCGGGATTGCGTGGTGGAAGCGCACGGATTGCTGCGGACCATATCGATCAGCCTCTCCAAGATCGCCAGCGATATACGCCTGATGGGCTCCGGCCCTCGCTGCAGTTGGAGCGAGTTGGTTCTGCCCGAGCTACAGCCGGGGTCCTCGATCATGCCGGGCAAGGTCAACCCGGTATTAGTCGAGACTGTAATGCAGGTCTGTGCCCAGATCGAAGGCAATGATGTCACCATCGGTGTTGGTGCGATGGGTGGCATCGGATCCCTGATGGAACTGAACGTCTCGATGCCATGCATGGCCGAGCGGATGCTCGAAACCATCCGCCTTTTGTCCAATGCCAGTGCTGTTTTTGCTGACAATTGTGTCGCCGGCCTGAAGGCTGACAAGCGTCGGATAGCGGCCTCGGTCGAGCAAAGTCTGATGCTTGGCACAGCTCTGGTTCCGGTGATTGGCTACAATAGGGCCGCCGAGATCGCCCACCATGCGCACGAGAGCGGACAGACGATCCGAGAATATTGTCTCGCGAACAATATTCTGGACGCCAAAACTCTCGACAAGGTTCTCGATATCAGTGGAATGACCCAGCCCCAGTAACGTCGTCTTGCTACTCAACGTGCCTGCCCTACCGGTCTGCATGAGCATCTACGACCGAGCCGCCGGACATTTCAGGCGCTACCCAAAAGACACCTTGAGTCGTGAATTCGACCTTCCGGACTTCCCCGCGACGGGGCTCCCCATAGCGATTTAACATGAAGCCCATACTCGGACGTTGTGCTGTAAGGCAGCTTGTATTCCCTATTCCCCCTAGTAGCTCGCCCCCACCCGAATGCCCCAGGTTCGTGGCGGTTGGTAGGCCACGGTGATGGGTCTTCCCAGGAGCCCGGGGCCCACGGCGCGCGTCGATCGGACGTCTTCATCGGTGACGTTCTCTATGAAGCTCTCGATAAAGATCCCGTCGTCTAGCGATTCCCAGCGCGCGCGAAGTTGAAGAATGCCGAAGGCCGGCTCGCGACTGTCGGGGCTATTTGCGGCGTTGAAGTAGATGTAATCGGAGACGGTGTATTGGATGCGCGGAATGACACTTCCATTCTCACCCAGGTCCCAGAGGTACTCGGCGGCCAGGGTGGCGGTGTGCTTGGGGGCTCGGACCATCTGGTTGCCCGAGAAATCAGCGGGCTGTCCGGTCGCAAAATCGAATCCTTTGTAGTCCAGGTATTTCGAGTTGAGATAGCCGTAGACCACGCTCAAGCTCAGATCGTCGATGGGTTCCCAGATTCCCTCGAACTCGATCCCGCGCACCTGCGCTTTCGACGCGTTCTGAACAAACGTGGTGCTGTCGGCCCGGTCCAAAATTTGAAGGTTGTCGTACTGGTAAAGGAAGGCCGTGAAGTTGGCCTGAACGGTGCTGTCGAGGAAGCGATTCTTGGAGCCGATCTCGTACGCCCAAATGCTTTCGGGGGAGGCATTGGCCATTGCGTAAACCGCTGTTGGATCGTCGCAGTAGAGGTTGGTGCGGGATGCATCACCGTTGATATAGCCCGGCTTGTATCCCCGTGAGACCGAGACATAGGCCATGTGTTCATCGGACGGAAGAAACTCAAGTTTCAGGTCTCCAGTGACAGCGTCCCAGCTCGCTTCTTCGTAGCGCGCCGGGGGGTCGGGGGTTTCGGTCCCCAGTCGCAGGCACGTACCCGGAGGTGGGAAGAGTACAGTCTGAAACGGAAACAGTGTTCCCTCCGAGGTCAGCGCGACCGTGTCGTTATAACGCGTCGCTCTGGACCGGTCATAGGAGTAACGTAGCCCCAAACCGACTCGGAACAGATCGTCGTAGAATTTTGTCCGGACGTGGGCATAACCCGCGAGCGAGAGCGTGTCATTCGAACCGCCGGATCTTGACCCACTGAGTTGCCAGTCGCCGATGGCGCCAAAAAAAGGAAGCGCAGGGCAAGTGAATAGGCTGCCCGGGGGGGCCCCTGGCGCGCAGATCATTCCTGTTTGACCCGCGTAAATCGTCGAGAAGCCTCCATCGCCCGGGAGGTCGATATTGATCTGGCTATCGGCATCGAGCATGAAGAAACCCAGCAGCCATTCCGTCGAGGTGTCCCCCTCGCTCCGCAGGTGGGCGTCGATGACGCGGTCTCGGGTTGATGCGGTTACGTTGGAAAGCATCATGTCCTGCTCTGAAAGGTCCACGTCGAAGTTCTGAGCGCGAACTTCGTCGCGGTAGGAGCCAACAACTGTGAAGCTCATATCGCCGAGTCCGGCTGTGTAGAAATCCCATTCAAACGTGCCGTTCACATCCCAGGAATCGATATCCTGGAATTGGCGGGCGTCCATCCGAACCTGCCTCGGGTCACTGGGATTCGGCTGCATCAGGGTCCCATCCGCCAGGGTCGAGTTGTAAGTGTCGAAATAGAGATCGAAGCGTTCCGTGGAGAGAGAGCGCCTCCCCGGATACGGTCCCTCGATCTTGCTCGCCCAACCCACGCCGCCCTGGTGGTTGTAGTTGCCGCGCATGGTGAGGCTGATTTCGTCCGTGATCTCGAAGAGCACTTGGGGACGGATCCCCCAATTGTCTGCGTCGTCTGCGTCCTGCTCGTTTCCCTCGTAAAAGAGATTGTCCTGGTAGCCATCGCGTTTGTCGAAGTAGAAGGCTGTTCGCATCGCCACACGGTCGGTAAGGATCGGGATATTGACGACGCCGCGACCGGACCACTGGTTGTAGGATCCGCGCAGCAGGTCTCCGAAGACCTCCAACTCGTGCTCGGGCGCCCGGGTCGAAACATTCATCGCGCCAGCCGTGGAGTTGCGCCCCCAAAGTGTGCCCTGGGGACCGCGGAGGACTTCGATCTGGGCGATGTCGTAGAAGATCAATGAACTCGCCGCGGTCTGGTTGTTCTGGTAGATGCCGTCGATGTGAAAGGCCGTCGAGGGGTCGGTGAAGCCCTCGTTTCCGATCCCACGGATCGTGATGCGCGCGATGCCGAAGTTCTCCCCGTATTGGAAGTTCGGGATCTGGGTGGCGAGGGACTCGACGTCGTAGATGCCGCGATCAAAGAGTTGCGCGCCGCTCAGTGCGGTGATCGCCCCGGGGGTTTCCTGGATATTCGTCGACCGCTTTTGGGCGGTCACCATCATTTCCTCGATCCCCCCGTGCTCGGGGGTCGGGGGTTCGCCGGCCGGCGTGCCGGCTTCAATCAGGTTCGGATCGGCTTCGGAGGAGGCATCCCAAATGTTCGCATCGGTTGTAGCCTCGACTTCTCCAGGCGCGTCCGCATCTCCGGCGTTCCCAGCATCGTCGGGAGCGGCTTCGGAGAGCGCAGCCCCGGGAAGAAGCGCAAGAGCGATGACCAAGAGCAGGGCCGCCATGGCCTTGCGGACAAAGGGAGAAGCATTGGCGCCATATAACTTGATCATAGGTGTGCTCACTCTGGCTACGATTGTTCGAGGTTGGGGATAGTTACGGTTAGGTCTCCGGCGGCTTTGCCATCGCCTCGAGCCAGGTGCGTACGATGGCGGCGACGCGATTGTCGAGGTCGTCGACATCGGTATCGATGCGCTTCGCGTACGGTTCGCGGAAGATGCGGTAGCCACGGAGCAGCGATGACAGCGCCACCTGCAGCGCCTCGAGATCGTGGGCACTGTCAATGTCCCCGTCGATGACGTCCTGGCGCAGGCGACTCAGTGCCGCCTCGTATCGCGGCATCGGGTCGACGGTGTCGTCCCCGTCGATGACGAGCAGTGCGCGCAGTTGGCTGTCGTGAATCGTGTCGGCCGAACGGAAGGGCCGAAGCCTCCGCTCGACGAAGGAGACGCCCCGCCGGTCGGCCGTTAGAGATTCGACGACCGCTTCGAAGCGGCGGGTGATCGCGGCGCGAAGCAGTTCTCGTCTCGAGCCGAAGTAGTGGTAGATGTTGCCGCGATTGACCTCGGCACCGTCTGCGACCTCGCGGAGATTAAGGCCGGCCAGCACGCCGTTGCGGCGGATGAGGTCGAGGGCAACGTCGATGAGTCGACGCTCGGTTTCGGCTCGATTTCGCTTTGTCTTCGTGGCCATCGATCCGCTCGACTCCCTCGCCACCTTACCCGCTTGGTTTGCGAATCACCCCGCCATTCGTCATACTGGCTGAGCCTAACTAACATAATGCTAGCACCTGCTATCATAATGACAAATGCGATGAGGCCCCTGGGGAGAAGGGGGCTGGAGCAAGGCCAAGTTTTGAAGAAACTCTTCTACGTCGTAGTCGCCTTGGTCGTGCTGATCAGCGCAGCCGCTGCCCTGCTATTCAACGCGCCCCCCGTCCAGGATGCCCTGGCGAAGCGCGTTGCGACTGCCCTCCTGGGGCGGGGAGCAGAGCCCGTGGATGGCCTACGCGTCGTTGTCTGCGGGAGTGCGTCGCCCCTCGGCGGAG
>JAPKBZ010000194.1 GCA_028823175.1 Myxococcota bacterium | reverse complement strand
AGAGAGGCGAGTAGCGGGGTGAAGTAGGGGGGCAACGGAGGGGCAAACTGGCCCACGAGCCGGTGCCCGCCACGTTGAAGACCCGGGCGGCGGCGGGTAGACTTGGGGCTCCCTCGGAGCCTAGGCCCCGCTCGAAGGAGAGACCCCCCGTGCCCGACTGCCCCAAGAACTTCCTTCGACGAGTGGGGGTGAACCCGGCCCGGATTCGGCCTCGGCGCCTTGGGCTGCCGGGCAAACCGTGGGCCCTTTCGATTTGGGCGGCGCTATGCCTCGCCCTGGCAAGCGTCGGTTGCACCGTCGCGTATAACGAGGCGCAGTTTCAGGTCATTGAAGGGGTCGGTGAGATCCGGATCTCGGGCGCCTTTCCCATGGCCGAGGTCGAGGTGGTCGACGGCCGGGGCGCGGTGGTGATGAGCGGCGCCACGGATTCCACGGGCGCTTGGGCGGGCACGTTGGCGCCGGGGCAGGGCTACCGAGTCAATGTCACCAGCGGCTCGCGCCGGGAGCAGACCGATCCCGTCGATGTCTTCCGGTTGGCGACCTTCGAAGTTCAAGAGAGTGTCGAGCAGCTCTATATCACCGACGCCCGGCCGGGCAGCACCCTCGAGGTGCGCGACGACCGGGGCGAATTGATGGCCGAGGGGCCGGTGGATATTCGCCGGGCCTTCATCGCGCGGGCTCTTGACCCGGCCCGCAACACCTACCGCGTGATCGACCGCGAGGCCCTCGAGGCCAGCGCAGAAAAGAGCGTGCTCTCCGTTGAGGGGAGCCTCCCCGACCCGAGCTTCTACAGCAATCAGGTGCTGACCCCGGGCTACAACTACATCACCACACGCGATGGCACGACGCTCTCGGCCTATGTCACCCTGCCCGGGCCCCTCAAAGACGAAGCCGGCGACTTTATCGAATATCCCACCCTGGTGAGCTACTCGGGCTACCAGCCCTCAAAGCCCGGCGGGCCCATCGGCCTGCCCGAGGATCTCGAAATCTTTCGGGATGCCATTTGCCTGTCTCTGCCGACGGTGTGCGATGCCCCGAGCCACCCGGCGGGCATGATCGGCGGCCTCTTCGGTTTTGCGACGGTCGGGGTCAACATGCGGGGGACGGGCTGCTCCGGGGGCGCCTATGATTATTTCGAGACCCTCCAGGTGCTTGACGGCTACGACCTCATCGAGACCGTGGCCGCCCAGCATTGGGTGCTCCATAACCACGTGGGGATGGCGGGCATCTCGTACCCGGGGATCAGCCAGCTCTTTACGGCCCGAACCCGGCCGCCCGGGCTGGTGGCCATCACGCCCCTTTCGGTGATCGCGAATACGGCGACCTCCGTTTTGGCCCCGGGCGGGATCTTCAACGATGGCTTCGCCTTTCAATGGGCCGAGCAGGTCTTCAACCAGGCCGCCCCATATGGCCAGGGCTGGGAGGCCACCCAGGTTTCGGTGGAGGCCGCCGAAGGCGAGACCACCTGCGCCGACAACCAGACCCTTCACCTTCAAGCCGTGGATCCGATTCAGCGCGCCCTCGAGACCCCTTACTACATTTCAGAAATCGTCGACCCCCTGAGCCCTTCATCCTTCGCCGGCGAGATCGACGTGCCCGTCTTCTTGACCGGGGCCTGGCAGGACGAGCAGACCGGGCCGGATTTTGGGACGCTCCTCGACGATTTTTCGAGCGCCCCGGTGCAGCGCTTCACGGTTTTCAATGGCCTGCATCCCGACGGCTATTCCCCGGATACCCTGGCCGAGTGGAAAGCCTTCAACGATCTCTACGTCGCCGAGCGCGTTCCCTTCGACCCGCCGCTCTACGCAGTGATTGCGCCTCTGCTCTTCGGGGAAGCCTTCGGGGGGGCGCTGCCCCCGAGCGAGATTCCCTTTAAGGCCGCGAGCCTGCCGGCCCCCGGAACCCTGGCCCAGGCCCTGGCGGCCTTTGAGGCCCAGCCCCGGGTGAAGGTGATCTTCGAGCGGGGCAGCAACCCCGAGCGTCTGGGCCTGCCGAGCGATGGCTTTGCCATGCATTTCAGCGACTGGCCGCCGGCGGAGGCCACGCCGTGGCGTCTCTACCTCCACGCCGATGGCAGCCTAGCCGAGGCTTCCCCTTCGGCGGCCGGCGAGTCGGCCTCCAAATTCGAGCACGATCCCGAGGCGGGGCAACGCACCCTGGAGGGCCCCCAGCCCCATTATTATTGGCCGCCCTGCGATGACGTCGCCGAACCGGGCTGCGTGGCCGACCCGCCCGAGGGAAGCGGCTGGGCCTACCCGGCGGCGGGCAAGGCCCTGGTCTTTGAGACCGCTCCCCTGGCCGTGGACCATGTGCTCGCGGGCAGCGCCAGCGTGGATCTCTGGATGCAATCCAGCGCCACCGACGCCGACATCGAGGTGTTGATTAGCGAGATCAGCCCGGCGGGCGATGAGATCTATGTCCAGGCGGGTTGGCTGCGCGTCAGCCAACGCGCGCTGGCCCCAGGCGCCAGCGAACTGCGCCCGGAGAAGACCCACCTCGAGGCCGACGCCGCCCCGTTGCCTCCGGGCCAATGGGAGCCCGTTCGGGTGGAGGTGATGTCCTTTGCCGCCGCCTTCCGGGCCGGCTCGAGGCTGCGCCTCGAGATCAGCACCCCCGGCGATAACCGCGAACTCTGGCGCTTCGCCCTGCTCGAGTACCCGCCGGACGCCCAGGTCGAGCACCAGGTCGCCCATTCCCTGGCCCAGCCCTCGAGTCTCGTGTTGCCCCTGATCCCGGCCAGCGCCTATCCCGGCGGCACCGTTCCCGCCGCCCATCCCGCCTGCAACTCATCGCGCGGCAGACCCTGCCGCCCGTGGGAGGGGTATGGGAATGTGGGGGTGA
>JAPKBZ010000090.1 GCA_028823175.1 Myxococcota bacterium | reverse complement strand
CTTCCGGACAATCTCAGCCGGTCCGGTCATCGAGTCACCTCCGTAAGTAGTTCGCCCCATCGGTTTGCTGCCTCCACGCGTTCAGATTCCATTTCTGCCCGTTTGTAGCTCGCCCACCCTGAAAGGTCTGACTGAATAATGCGGCTTGGCAAGCTTGGCTAATTGTCAGCCAACGAGCCGGTCAGTTGCGCCCGACGAGCGCCCATTGTTTCAGGCTGCCTCCGATGCGCTCGAGGCCCGTCTCGCCGCGCACATGCTCTTGGTAGCCCGGAACTGCTCCGACCCAGGCGCCCAAGCGGACGTTCGGCGCGTCCGTGAGGTATAGGGTCGGCAGGCCCATCAACGCGGGGCCGTCCATGCCTGCGGTGGTAACGCCGACCTGACCGACCAGAGCGTGTGCTTGCATCAGATACTCGAAGAACTGGAGTTGCGCTCTGCGCATATCCATGCCCTGGAACAAAGGCGCTTTCCAGAAGAGCGTCATATCCACAACGCCGGCCGGAATCGAGTTGCGAGAAAAGGCATCGCCAACGAGGACGGGGACGAGGCGCTCGGCCAGCGCGCATTCGATCAATTCAAGGAGTTCATCGCGCCGCGTGTTGCGCCAAGAATCGTGTGCTCCGGTGCGAACCCACAGCAGGATCTTGTTGGCCGCAGAGGAACCAGACAACTTCTCATCGGCCCAATCAACGATCGTCTCCGGGATCTTCTCAGCACCGAGGAATGCAGCTCTGAGTCTACGCTGTGTGGAGGATGCGTTGGCGCGGAAGGCCTGGGCCACGATCTCCGGAAGCTGCTTGTTCGCGCGTGGCCGCGGGCGATTAGACGTGAGCCTATCACCCAGGCCCGCATCGCGAAGAAATTTCTCGGCCTGAGCGGTCTGCAGCATGTTAGGCTCGATCTGGATCGCGACATCCGCGAGCACCGCAGCGGCAGCCAGGTACCAGCCTTCGCCGAACGAGAAACCGGGGTCCGTATGGAATGTGTACGCATGGTTCCGTTCGTCGACGATCCGTCTTGCCTCCCGGGCAGCCCTTTTCGCAATACCCGCAGCGCTTCGCAAAGCATCGTCCCCCTGCTCGAGCGCGACGCGCTCGGCTTCGCTTGACGAGCTCTCGGCAACCGCCACAATCGACTCGACGCGCTGCCAGCCGTCGTCGCATGCTTCGCGGGTCGGCGCGCGCTGACAGCCTCGCGACAATTGGCCGGCACCGTGGCGCGCGTCCTGCGCCCGCGCGGCATGGGCCCTAACGAATGTGGCCCGCGCGCCGGCAATCGTCTCCGGCTTTGCGCCCACACGCTCGCCTGCTTCGAGCGCAGCCTGCGCGAGATCGATTGCGCGCCCGATCCGCTGCCGATGTCGCTCGCGCGCGCCCGGCAGGTGCAAGCGATCCGGCTTTGCCAATGCATCGACGAGCAAGGCAGCAGCCTCGTATTCCAGCGAGTGCGCGTCGGGATCGGGGCCATGAGAGTGCGTCATGTCGTTGTGATCATTAACCATACTTCCCTCACTGGCCTCCCGACAGCAACTGGACTCAAAGTTATGATTTGCTGGAGTTGAAGATTGGGGATAGGACATTCAAGCTGCCTTCCAGCACCACGTCCGAGAATGTGCGTTATGTTAAATCCCTAGGGGAGCGCCGTGACGGGCTGCTCTCTTGACGTTACGCTCAGAGCTGAGTTCAGTAGCGGAGAGACTATTATGAAATGTCTACGTTTACGCGAAATAGGCACATACTCGGACGTTGTGCCAGAAGACAGCTTGTATGTCCTATGCCCGAAGGCCTGGATGCGCGTGGGGAGCAGCCAGGAGACGGGGCTGTCCAAGCCGATGCCCAGCGCGTGCAGGCCCGCGGCGGCCCGCAGCGTGCTCTCCCGAAGTCCCCCGTAGCTGAGCTGTCGGCCTGCTTCGTCGAGGGCGAAGAGCACGTCCGGGCTGGCCTCGGCGCGGCGTTCGACGAGTTGCCAGAGGCTGGTGGCTTGGATCACGATGAGGCTCCCTGGGGATCGCATCACGGCGCGATGCGGCTCGACGATACCGCCAATGCGTGAATAGGGTCTATAATCGGGTATGCGCAGCGCGACCCCTCTGGTCGGCCTCCTCGGGCTACTGCTCGGCTTGGTGGCGTGTACGGTGCCGCGGGCGCCCGATAGGCTCGCCTATAGCTCCCTGGAACTACGCGCCGATCTCGAGAGGCGCTTACCGGAGGTCGTCGAGACCGGTTTTCGAGCACCCTTCGAGGTCCGCCGGGAAGATGTCGAGCGCGCGCGGCAGGTGATCGAATCGGAGCCCTACGGGCTTCCCAGGATCCGCGCGTTGGTCGACATGCTTTCGGCTCCTCCGCCCCAGGGCTTCGGCCTGATTTACGACTGGAGTACCACGCGCACTGCTTCGGAGACCCTGGGCTTGGGGGCGGGCAACTGCCTGTCCTTCGCGTCGGTCCTGGTGGGCCTCGGTCGTGGCCTTGGCTGGCCGATCTACTTCGCAGAAGCGCGGGCGGTGAAGCCCACCCTGCACGTGGAGGACGATCTCGCCTGGAGTTCCGAGCACATGGTGGTGGTCATCTCCGCCCGGACGGTGCGCGCGGTCGTGGATTTCAGCGGACCGGTAAAGGACTACCAGATTCACGTGATCAATGACGTGCGGGCCTACGCGCACCTGCTCAACAACCGGGCCTCGGAGGAGATCCTCAAGTTGCGGATGTCGGGAAGCCCGCCCCTGTGGACGCAGGCGCTCGAGGACTTCGGACTGGCGGCGCGAATCGATCCCGGCTTGAGGGCTGCCTGGAACAACCAAGGTGTGGCGCTGGCCCGTCTGGGCCGTTTCGAAGAGGCGCGCGAGGCCTACCTCAAGGCCAGCGAGTTCTCGGGCCGCAGTGATTCCCCGGCGCGGAATCTGCAAGTACTGGAGACCCGCTCGCGCGGGGCGGTCTCGGTTTCCGGCGAAGACCTGGAGGCTCCCGAAACGCGCTGAGCCGGTGGGCCCCGCCGCGGGCGGGACCCGGTTGAAGACCAACACCTAGCGATTTCGCTCCAGGTGCTTCATCGCGTAGTCGAGCACGATCTCTCCCTCGTCCTGGATCAGCCAATGTCCGGCGTCTAGGCCGACGGTCTCGAACGGTCCCTCGACGAAGGCCGGCATGCGTGACTGCACGTCATCGTTCACAAAGGCCCCGATATCGTTTCGACCATAGATGTAGAGGACGGGCTGTTTGACGGGCCTGCTGTTACCGGCTGTACCGCTCGAAGGATCGAGCGCGCGATACCAGTTGAGGGTTGCGGTGAGCGCGCCGGGCTCTGCGTAGAGAGCATCGTATTCAGCGACGTGCGCAGCTGGCATCGACGAGTACATGAGGGTCTTCATAAACCAACGGCCGCCGGTTCCGAGCAATGCCTCGGCGACCCCGGGCCGACGGAAGACTTTGACGTAGGTCGGCGTCGACGGCGGCGCATCGGGGTCTGGGATCGCGCCAGGATGCGGAATCGCGAGCGACGCCCAGGACAGGATCCGCGTCGTCTCTCGCGAGGTCGCAGCCCAGCCGACTATCGAGCCCCAGTCGTGCCCGATTAGGTGGAAGGTGTCGAAGTCCACCGCGTCCGCGACCGCGAACACATCGTCGACGAGAAAATCGATCGCATATTGCTCGACGCCGACCGGGCGCGCACCCGGGCTGTAGCCACGTTGATCGAAGGCCACGACCTGGAAGCCGGCCTCCGCAGCACGCTCAAGTAACGGCGTCCACATGATTGAGCTCTCGGGAAATCCGTGGAGCAGGATCAGGGCCGGCCCGTCCCCGTCGAGACCCGCTACCCGGGCGCGGTATTGAAACCCACCAGCCTCGATCTGGACGAGACCCGTGCTCGTCCCCGGACCCGGAGGAGGCAGCGCCTCGGACGCGCGCGTGTGTGCGAAAGACCGATCGAGGGTCATCCAGGCGCTCAGCCAGATGAGGCACGGCAAGGCAAGCAGGGCGCCCAAGAACGCGATCAGGATGGTTTTCATAGTGTTACTCCGCTGCGGGCTCGTACTTCAGCAAACCGAGGTTCGCGTGCAGGCAAATCTTCCCGCCGCGGGCTCCCCTAGGAATTTAACATAACGCCCATACTCGGAGGTTGTGCCAAAAGCCAGCTTGTATGTCCTATACCCTACGGGATGGACGACACAAAAAACATGCACGGATGGACCGAAGGGCAGGGCTCCTGATGCCTATCCCCAAGCTCATTTTTCGCACCGTTCCCGTGCATACCTCTGCGGCGGTGGAGGAATGGTGGGCGTCGACCAAGGCGCTGCATCCTGATTTCGAGCACATTACCTATCGTGAGCCCGTCGATCCTGCGGCGTTTCCGATCACTTCACCCTATTGGGAGCGTTGTGAATCGGGTGCTCAGAAGGCCGGACTGATCCGATTGGAAGGATTGTGGCTGCACGGGGGGATCTATCTGGATTCCGACGTGCAGGTCTATCGCAGCCTGGTGCCGCTCCTTCAGCTTCGGGGTTTTGCGGTCTACGAAGATGCCGATGTCGTGCCCGATGCTGTCCTGGGCGCGGAATGCAGACATCCGGCGATCGACGCCTGCCTCAAGCTCGCTTTGAAACGGATCGATGAGAACTCTGGAGATTTCCGAACCGATGGAGCGTGGGGAACCGGGCCTGGGGTCACCAACACGGTGTTGAGGGAGCGCGACGATTGGCTTCTTCTGCCGCCGGGTACGTTCTACCCCTATCACTACACAGAGAAGAAAAAGCGCCGTCATGAGGACTTCAGCCAGACCCCCTGGACATTCGCCGCGCACCATTGGGACCATAGCTGGAGCTCAAAATCCAGCTTCTCCGGCAAGGTGGCGGAGTGGGCGGCTGCATTCGCTCACCGGGTCCGGTCGGTGATCTCCGGCCGGTAGCGGTCAGCTCTTTGAGGTATTTATGAAAATGCCCTGTATCTGTGTGACACCTTGTTGCCCTATCCGGTCCGGTCCGGTGTTCAGTGGGTGAAGGGGGAGCTATGTCTGAGTCTGGTCGAGACCGTAGTGTCCTGGATCGGGGTTTAGATCACCTGCCGGTGATCGCCTCTGTATCGTTCGGCATAGCGCTGGTGTACGCCGTCATCGTGGTCGGCTACCTGCTCGCAGTTTCGCCTGAGACGCTCATTGCTTTCGTTCCTGATGATACGTTCTACTATTTGACCGTCGCTCGGCACCGCGTTCTCCATGGGATCTGATCGTTCGATGGCTTCGCGCCGGCGACTGGGTTTCACCCGCTTCATGGATCGGTGCTTGCGCTCATGGTTGCGATGGGGCTGGGTGAGCAAGGACTGGTTCGGTTCGCGGTGGGCGGGATGGCGATACTTGCGCTGGGGGTAGCGAGCCTTGTTGGTGTGAGCGCGTACCGGCGCGGTGATGTGATGGCGTTGTTGCTTCTAGCCTTGTTTTTGGCCTCTCGAAACGTTCTGATCAACCTCGGGAGCGGGATGGAGTGGGCCTGGGTGGTCGCGATCTCGGCCGCGCTCGTTGCGGTAGTGCGCTCGGCGGAAGATCGGGGAGTGCGTTGGGTCGTTCTGGCCTTCGCATTGGGCTGGGCTGGCAATTTGGCTCGCTTCGATTTCGGACTGTGGCCGGCCGCGCTGACGGGTGCGGCTGCATTCGCGTGACTGCGCCACCGGGAGACGTCGCAGGCCGCGATCGGTATCGCGGCTGCGGCGAGTCTGATAGGAGCGATTCTCGGTGTTTTGAGCAATTTCGTGAAAAACTATATGATCAGCGGTCAAATACTCCACGGGAGTGCCGTGGTGAAGGCCCATTGGATGACTTTTTCAGGCCCGAGTCCCGAACCCATTCTCGATAAGGTCGTAGCGTTATTCGGATCGGTGGATATCGCAACCGAACTCGGGGCTCTTGTTCTCATGGTCGTGTCCATTCGTGCGGGATCGCGCTGGCTACGTCGAGAAGGCTCTGGTGGCCTCGATGCGATCATCTGGGTGGGAAGTGCAGGAGCGGTGCTGGCTTATGTGATCTTCTACTCTTTCAATTCGGAGGCTCTTCAGCACTGGTATTCGGCGCATCTGATTGTCCCTCTCTTTCTCCTGCTTACGCTGCCTTTCCGTACGCCGGTTTCACGGGATGGACGTCTTTTTGCCGGTGTGGTTGTTGCTTTGCTCTTCTTGCAGAGTTTTACGATGCTGAATTTCCTGTCGAATCCCGAGTGGCCACATCAACGGTACATGCTGGAGGCGGGTCGACTGCTCGCCGAGAGAGGGATTGATAATGCTGCCAGCTGGAATGCCGGTATCATCGGCTATTACCAGGGTGGAGGTGTCACGAATCTGGACGGTCTGGTCAACGATGATCTCCTGCCAGCGATTCTCGAGGGCACACTTCCAGAGTACATCGATAGTCGTGGCATCGGCTACATCGTGGACTTCGACCGCATGATCGATGAAGCCCGATATCCTCGCCGCGGCGGTTATGAGGATGAGGTCTTTCTGTCTCGACTTGAAGTCGTGGAGCGCTTCGATGCCGTGTCTGATGGTTGGTCGGGGCTGAGTCTTACCGTGTGGGCGTACCGCGTATCTCTCCTCAGGAGGAGTAGCCTCCAGCGCGAAGGTCAGTGTGCCCGAAGTGTGATTCTGAAGTGGGTCTGAGATCACCCGGGTTCGCTTAGGCTCTTAAAGTGATCCCTCTCGGAAGAGATGAGCCAGAATGGACTAGGTGCGTAGAAGCCGGCTTGACTTTTCTGCTTCCGGAATTTCTCCCGATCGGAATTGATCGATTCGGTGTATTCCTTCGTCGTACCCAAGCCCCCGGTTCTCTTTGCCAGGGGAAAAGCCCTCGACAACAGCTTCTGGGGCAGTGTGGGGTTCCATCGAGACGGCAAAACCGCTCGATTGGATTCAATGGAGGATTCGACAAACGAGCGATCTTGGTCGAACTAGGGGGACAGGGAGACCAGGACCTGGAGGTTCCTTTCCGCAGCGAGGTCTCTGAGGAAGATGTCCGCAGCCTTGCGAATGGGGAAGCACGATTGGAGAATGTCATGTCGAGTCGATTCACGGATCGCGTATGCGTTGGTGGTGAGACTCCCTGGAATTTTCAGCAGGTTTTCCCGCCACGGGCTCCCCTAGGGATTTAACATAACGCCCATACTCGGACGTTGTGCCAGAACCCAGCTTGTATGTCCTATCCCCGACCCGAGAGAAAAAGATCGAGAAGTACATGAAGATGGAACCTTGCTCGGAAGGCACACATCAGCAATTCTACCTCTTTGAGGACAGGCCTTTCGAAGTTGCAGACGTTGTCGAACACCTGGACGATGAACTTTTGTCGCATGCTGACGCACTCGCTGCACGCGCACAAGCGGACTAGACCCAAGACATGTTTTGCCAAAGTCACAGGACTTCGAAATGTCGCAATCCTCTTTCTCTCCTATTTTGAGCCAAAGGCTGCAAACAAGATGACCTACGCAAAACTTCCCGAGTTCTTGAGACCCAAGCAGCCCAGTTCACTTGTGCGTCTGGGCCAAGATTGCGATGGCGGATACCTGGTGGACGAAAAGGACGTAGAGCAGGCCGAATGCCTGCTCAGCCTAGGAATTAATGACGATTGGAGCTTTGAGAAAGCCTTCTGCAGACTGAACGATGTCGATGTATTGGCTTTTGATGGCTCCACCGGCGCGAGCCGGTTCCTGAAAGGTGCCCTCAGCTACCTGCCCTTGTTCTTTCTGCCTGTGTTCTTCAGACACGCTTCGACCTATCTGGATTACAAGCGCTTCTTCAAAGGCAAGCGTCGGCACGTCAGGTCGTTTGTCGGAATCGATAATCCGCCTTCTGATCTTTCGATGGGTCGGGTCTTCGAGATGATGCGGGCTCAATGCTCTGGCATGTGTTTTCTGAAGATCGATATCGAGGGCTTCGAGTACCGGATCTTGGATGACCTCATTGAGAATTCCGAGACTACCACTGCACTCGCCATCGAATTTCACGATTGCGACCTACACCTGGACCGGATCGAAGCTTTTATTCAGAGCTATCCGCTTCACCTCGTCCACGTGCACGCTAATAATTATGCACCAATGACACCCGAGGGCTTACCTATGGCTTTGGAGCTGACCTTTTCATCGAGGCCCCCTGCTGCGGAAACCGAACTGGCTCTGCCGCATTCAAAAGATATGCCGAATGACAGGGATGCAGATGAGATTCAGTTGGCTTTCGGATAAGGCAGCCCAAAGAAGCCTTCACGTCGGCTTCCCGGAGCGCAGAGTCCAAACTAACAGGCATCGCGGCCAGACTGTGTGTCCGCCCGCATGGAGTGATCCGGAATGAAGCAGAAGGCCCCCTACATATTTCACGGTCACGACGTGTCCTACTACTCGGGAAAAATTCGGCCGGCGTTTCCTCAGAAAAACCTGTGGGTGCGGGAAGTGCTGCCCGACATCCGCGAGATCAAGCGGCGCACCGGGATGGCCATGTTCCCTGCCGTGGTGACACCCGAAGATGAGCTCTGGCAGGACACCAGCGACATCCTGGATCGCCTGGAGGCGCTCCACCCCGAGCCGCCCCTCTATCCCGCGACGCCCGTGCAGCGAGTCGTGAGTTACCTTGTCGAACTCTACGGCGACGAGATTGGAAGTTTGCCCGCGATGCACTATCGGTGGAGCTTCGACGAAAGCGTCGAAAAGGTCGCAGTGGACTTCTCCACGCCGACGGGCGATCCCGAAGGCGGTCACGGCTTCGCCGAGAAGATGCGTGGCGCACTTCCCTTCCTGGGTATCACGCCCGAAACCATTCCTGCGATCGAGGCGCACACCGCCGAGCTCTTGGACCGCCTGTCCCATCACTTCGCGTCTCATCGGTATCTGCTCGGAGATGCCATGTCGCTTGCGGACTGCGGTCTGATGGGTCCGCTTTACGGCCATCTCTTCCGGGACGCCGTCCCGGAAAGGCTGCTCTACACCACAGCCTTTCACGTCTGCGCCTGGATCGAACGAATGAACCGCCCGCCTCGAGACCAAACCGGGTGGATGGCAGGCGATGCCTTGCCGGAAACACTCCGGCCTGTCCTGGCCACCATGGCCGACGGCGTCCCAATGCTCGTGGCGGCCGTCGAGGCAATCGACGCCTTTGCACCGGGGCAGGCCGAAACGGGCGAGCCGATCCCGCGCGGATTCCCCGGGCTCGTGGCGCGCTACCGCGATGTCGAGTTCGCTTCCGCGGTGCGACCGTATACGCTGTGGATGGTGCAGCGAAGCCTCGACGCGTACCGATCCTTGACTGAGTCGGAGCGCGGCCAGGTCGATACGGCCCTGGCGGGAACGGGCTGGGAGCCCTTGCTCCGCCTCGAACCGGTCCATCGACTCGAGCGGACGCCCTATCGGCTGGCCTGGGAGCAGTGATCGACGGCGACGCATTCGAAAGCTCTCGGTGCAGACGATCGGCAGCTCGCGCCCTACCTGTCGTACGCCCCGGCGAGTATCTCCGACGGTCTTCGCGGCGAGAAATTATTTGAATATGACTACGGATTCGGACCGACGCGGGCGAGATCCTGGTTGCGTCTGAACAAGGCTCGGCTCCATGTACAGAGCGAGCTGCAGAGATTGGGCGAGGCTGACCTCGCGAAGGTCAGCCAGAGACTCGGAAAGTGGGGCTTCATCGATTTCCATATGGCGGAACCGCTGAACTGGCCCGAACCCAAATCGCTTGAATCGAACCAAGGCAACTGAACCCAAGAAGAAAATCTGGCAATGAACGTTGAAAACAAAGTCTTTCCGTCCACACTCGATCGACATTGAGAAAATAAATCAAGGAGAAGATTGATGGCTCCCCTATCCAAAGGCGGAACGGTTGCTGTGACAGGAAGTGCGGGATTTATCGGCGGTTGGGTCGTGCGGCTTCTTTTGGATAAAGGCTACCGGGTGCGCGCATGCGTACGGGATGCAAACGATGAAAGGAAAACAGGCTTTCTCAAAGCCATGCCGGGTCATACCTCCGGCCGCTTGACGCTTCATTCAGCAGACCTCAACGAGGCGGGTTGCTTTGACGAGATTTTCAAAGGCTGCCAGGGCGTTGCCCACCTGTCGCATGTATCCACCTACGAAGACCAGGACTACGTCAAGATGGTCTGTGATCACGTCATCAACAGCGTCAACATGTCGGAAACCGTAAGCCGCGTCGTTGTGACGTCTAGTGTCGCTGCCGTAATGTCCGAACAGGACATGCAAGAACTTGTCCTGCGGCCCGTCCTTGATGAAGACCGCTATCCCGATGAACAAAACCCCAAACGTAGGGCGGATCGTGGCCAGGGGTATTCCATGGGCAAGGTGCTGGCAGAGCGGACTTTCTCCGGCGCGGCCGCCTCGAGCGGACGCTGGGATGCCATCACCTGTTGTCCCGGCGACAATATAGGTCCCATTCTTTCCCCACATCAAAAGAACTTCGGCCCCTGGCAACACCACATTGAGTCCATGCTGCTGGGTGAGTATTTGCAGAACGTTATGGGCGCCTATCGACCCTGGTTCACCGTTGATGTGCGTGACACTGCGCAGGCACACGTGCTATTGCTCGAAAGCGCCAAAGTCGAAAACGGACAGCGCTATATTTCTTGGTCAACAGACACACCCAAAGTGGAAGAGGTGTGTGCCAGCATCGACCGCCTTCTCCCAGAGCTGGGGTTCGCCGGAGCGAAACTCATCGACCCCCTCCCTCCGAAGATTCAGGCAAGGGAAGCCGAATTCAGAGCCATCTGGGGAGGCTGCGAACTGCGCAATGACCTCATCCGGTCGACACTTGGCATGGAATTCCGTCCTCTAGACGATTCTATACGCGACTGTGTGGAATCTCTTCTGTCGGTGGCGAAGGTGAAGCCCAGTCTCAAGCCGGGGGTCTAGGCGGCTAGGACGAATTGACCCCCTCGGTTGTGCCCGGAAAATTGCGGGGGGATAGGACATCCAAGCTGGGTTCTGGCACAACGTCCGAGTATGGGCGTTGTGCCAGAAGACAGCTTGTTTGTCCTATCCCCTGCCCTATTTCAACCAGCGCGGCGTAAAGGCGCTAGACGGACGGGCTGACCGACTCGAGGGAAAAGTGCTGCGCGCCGTAGTCGGCGGCGCGCAGGCTGCTGGCGCGATCGGGATCCGCGAGAAGTTCGGCCAGGGCGTTGCCCAGGGCGGCGGAGTCGTCCGCCGGGACCAGAATGCCCACGTCCGCCGCCTCGACGATGTCCTCGCTTCCCGAAACCCGGGTGGACACGATGACCAGCCCGTCACGGGGCTCCCCTAGGGATTTAACATAACGCCCATACTCGGACGTTGTGTCAGAACACAGCTTGTATGTCCTATACCCTAGATTCAGCTTTACTTAATTCTGCATATACGGAACCGGAGTCATATAGACCGGTTCCGCACACTTAGCTGTTATGCGTCTGAGCGAGTGCAATGATCATACGTAAATATATTGAAAACGACAGAAGCGGATTGATTCAGCTTTGGTCTGAATCTTTTCCAGATCATCGACCGCACAATGAACCTTCGAAGATGATTGAGGCGAAGCTCCAGGTAGATGATCAGATCTTCGTAGCCGAGGATAATGGAAAGATCCTCGGCGCATGTATGGCGGGCTATGACGGCCATCGTGGTTGGCTTTACTCGGTTGCAGTGTATTCAGATCAGCGCCGTCGCGGAATTGGTCAAAAACTAATTAGAGGCGCAATGGAGGCCCTTCAAGAAATTGGCTGCATCAAGGTTAATCTTCAAATTCGAGCATCCAATCACGAAGTGAGGGCTTTCTACGAGTCTTTAGGCTTCAGTGTAGAGGAGCGTATTAGCATGGGTGCTTTCCTTGAATAGACGCATAACAAGTACGGCCAGCAGGCGTTAGGTGGCCATGGATCAGCCGATCACGGGATTCCATAAGGATAAGAATGATGATTGGGTTGCAGAACTAGCCTGCGGTCATTTTCAACACACAAGACACGATCCTCCGTGGCAGAACCGCCCCTGGGTCGAGACTAAAAAAGGAAGACATGAAAAGCTTGGTTTTCGTCTAAGCTGTAAGAAATGCAATGAAGGCGCGCCACCAGATGAAAAATCATAATCAAAAGAAAAGCCCGCCGTGTGCACCTAACAAGTGCCGACAGTACGCCCCTACTGGGCCGGACGCCCCGCCAGGGGCTCCCCTAGGGATTTAACATGACGCCCATACTCGGACGTTGTCTCAGAACACAGCTTGCATGTCCTATACCCTCCACGAATGCCATGGCGAGCTACACACGGTGCGCGAACTCCGCGTTCATCGTGGGCTCAATCTTCGGGAGCATCAGCGTCCAACCTGGCTGCTATGAAACAGATCCTTCTTTCCGCGCTCGTGTTGTTCACTAGCTGTTCGGTCGAAGCGCCCCCTGTCGCCGAGACAACGACAGGAACCGTGCTCTACACGAACGCCCGCATCTACACACTGAACCTCGACGGTCCTTGGGCGCAGGCGATGGTGACCCAGGGGCCAGAAATCGAGTTCGTCGGCTCTGAGAAGCGCGCCCGAGCGCTCGCCGGCGAGACCGCTCTCGAAGTGGATCTGAACGGTGCCTTCGTTCTACCCGGATTCATCGATACCCACACCCATCCAGGCTTGGTGGGGATCCTTCAGGTCCATGAGCATGAGTCGCTAGCGGGCCAGAAGCTTCCCACGACATCGAAGGATGAACTCTACGCGTTTCTCGAGGAGTACTCTGCGAGCCATTTCTGGCAGCCACTCGTGATGCTTGGGGAGTGGGACGTTCAGATGTTCTTGCCCGACGGTCCAACCAAGGAAGACCTGGATCGGTACTTCAAGTACAAGCCCGCCCTACTGTTCGACAACTCGGGTCACAGCATGTGGATGAACTCGATGGCGCTGTGGTTACTGGGGATCGACGAAAGTACTCCCGACCTGAGCCCTGGTATCTCGTACTTCGTGCGCGACGAGCTTGGGGAGCCGACCGGCTGGGTCAAGGAGTGGGCCGCGATGCCATATCTCCAGAAGTACATGGTCCCCAGTAAGGCCGAGTTGAAGGAAGGGATCAAGGAATACCTCGACTTCCTGAGCGAACAAGGCGTGACCACGCTCATGGATGCCGGGAACTTCTCGTCTCACGAAGAGGTGTACGCAGCCCTGTCCGAACTCGATCGCGATGGGGCCCTCCCCGTCCGCTACATCGGGAGCTTCCACGTGTGGGCTCCGGAGCACTTGGACGTCGCCATCGAGGAACTGCTCGCTCTTCGGGAGAAGTACGGCAGTGATCGTCTCGTCTTCGAGACCATCAAGATCCACTTCGACGGCGTGCACGAAATTCTGACGGGTGGGGAGTTGGAGCCGTACGCAACGGCTCCCGACGTTCGTGGAGGTGTGCTCTTCGAAGCCGAAAAACTCGCGCGATTCATCGCGGAGCTGAACCCAGTGGGATTGAATTTGCACCTGCACACCGTGGGCGCTTGGGCGACGCGAGAGGCGCTGGATGCCGTGGAGCAGGCTCGTCGTAAGCTGGGCGAGTTGGATATCGAGGTGGCGCTCTCCCATCTGGAGTACGTGACCGCCGAAGACATCCCGCGTTTCGCCGAGCTCGACGTCCATGCGAACTTCACCCCTCACTGGTTCGGGGGGTCGGTGTTCGGCAACGCAGGCGCCTACAACCTCGGGCCGGAGCGGTCATCTCGCTCGCAGGTTGTCGGTGGGTTCTTGCGAGCCGGTGCCAACATCACCCTCTCGAGCGATGTGGTCTCCGAAGCGGAGTCGTACCGCGCGGCTCCCTTCCTGGGCATGCAGATGAGCGTGACACGTCGCGAGTACGACGACCCGACCGGTCCAGTATTGAGTCCGGCCTCCGCCTCCCTGGATCTCCAGGGTGCCATTGAGGCATATACGCTCAGCGGTGCGCGCCAACTCGGGCAAGAGAGCCGCTTGGGGTCCCTCGAGGCCGGCAAGCGCTCGGACTTCGTTGTCCTGGCTGACGATCCGTTCGAGGTCGACATCAACCGACTGCATGAGTTGGTTCCGCGAGCTGTCGTAGTCGGAGGGGTGGTAGAAAGCGGAGCGCTGTAGTCGACCGCGGAGCTGCTCGAGGACGAGCGACGATTCATCGACCTGGCGAACTCGCCGCT
>JAPKBZ010000089.1 GCA_028823175.1 Myxococcota bacterium | reverse complement strand
CGGCACCTCGACACGTGTGTCCGAAGTGCTGTGGAGTCCGACGATGTCAATCAGCGGACAGGTGTCCTAGAGGAGCTCCGCAAGCTATTCGCGCGCTGCGGACGTGTTGAGAAGCCGAAGAGCAAAGAAAAGTACGATTTACGATTGTGAACATCGCCTCAAAGGACCCAGTTGTGAACACCACCTCAAAGGACCCCGTGTGCGGCATGTCGGTCTCGGTAGATCGTGCTGCATTCAAGGCCATGCTCGGTGGCACCGAGTACTTCTTCTGCTCGAAAGCATGCGAGCGCAAGTTTGAGGAATCTCCCGATAGGTACCTGGATCACTCTCGTACTGAGAAGCCTGCTGTAGTACAGGGCGCTACATATACTTGTCCGATGCATCCAGAAGTGCGCCAAGTTGGATCCGGCTCCTGTCCGATTTGTGGCATGGCGCTTGACCCCGAATCCGCTAGCTCTCCCCCAGATGACACCGAACTTCGCGACATGACTTGGCGATTCCGCGTCGCGGCTGCGCTAAGCATTCCCGTTGTAGTGCTTGCAATGGGGGATATGGTCTTGCCAGGCAAGCCAATCGATGAACTAGTAGGAGATGGGCTTGGTCGCTATCTTGAGTTCGCGCTTACCTCTGTCGTAGTCCTTTACGCTGGCTGGCCATTGCTCGCGCGTGGTGCGGAGTCCATCCGGCGTCGCATGCCAAATATGTTCACCCTTATTGCCATGGGGGTCGGAGTGGCCCTGGTACACAGCACTCTGGCCGTGTTTGCCCCAGGGCTGTTCCCCGTCGCTTTTCGCGATCAATCCGGAAGCGTCGCTCTCTATTTCGAAGCCGCAGCGGTCATCATCACACTCGTCCTCCTTGGGCAAGTGATGGAACTTCGCGCCAGGGCCAAGACTGGTAGTGCGATACGCGCTCTGCTCGACTTGTCTCCCAAGACTGCGCGGCTTGTCGAGGGTGATCAGGAAAGGGATGTTCCGCTCGACTTCGTGCGCGTCGGAGCTCGCCTCCGGGTGCGCCCCGGTGAGGCTGTGCCCATCGATGGGCGAGTCCTCGAGGGTGCAAGTCATGTCGATGAGTCCATGGTCTCCGGCGAACCGGTTCCGGTCCGCAAGGGTGAAGGTGCCTCAGTGATTGGCGGCACGATCAATGGAACGGGAACGCTGCTGATGGAGGCAACTCGAGTAGGTGATGAGACCTTACTTGCGCGTATTGTCCAGATGGTGGCGAATGCACAGCGCAGCCGGGCTCCCGTGCAGAATCTCGTTGATCGCGTTTCTGCATGGTTTGTCCCCGGCGTTGTTCTTGCTGCAGGGCTCTCGTTTGTGCTTTGGAGTTTGTTCGGTCCTGCCCCTGCGCTTGCCTATGGTCTGCTTGCCTTTGTGTCTGTCCTCATTATCGCCTGCCCTTGCGCATTGGGCCTAGCAACACCTATGTCCATCATGGTCGCCATGGGAAAGGGCGCCCAGGTGGGAGTCTTGTTCCGGAACGCTGAAGCCATCCAAGCTCTTCGCGGCGTTGACACCCTGGTGGTCGACAAGACAGGCACGCTTACCCTTGGCTCTCCAAAATTCGATCAGGTTATTGTTGTTGGTGACGGCGAGAAGAACCGGGTTCTTGCTTTGGCAGCTGGACTAGAGATCGGCAGTGAGCACCCACTAGCCGCCGCGATCCTCGAGGGAGCCATTCTGCACGACGTTGAGCCGATGCGCGTTTCCGACTTCGATTCGGTCACGGGCAAGGGGGTGATTGGGCGTTTTGATGGAATGCAGGTGACCCTCGGCAACGCCAAGCTGATGACAGATGTCGGTGCATCCATCGATACCATTGTCGGTGAAGCAGGACGTCTCCGGGACAACGGCGCCACGGTGATGTATCTCGCCGTCGATGGGCAACTGCAGGGAGCTATTTCTGTAGCCGATCCAATCAAGGAATCCACTCCTGCTGCGCTCAAGCAGTTGAGTTCAAGTGGGCTGCACATCGTGATGTTGACGGGCGATAGCGAGCGCACAGCAAACGCGGTCGCAAGGACGCTTGGTATCTCAGATGTCGTGGCCGACGCCCTGCCCGAGGATAAGTTACGTCTGATCGAGGAACTTCAGTCCCAGGGGCGGATCGTCGCGATGGCGGGTGATGGGGTGAACGATTCTCCCGCTCTTGCGCGAGCTGACGTTGGTATTGCCATGGGCACGGGAACGGACATCGCCATGGAGAGCGCTGACGTCACCCTTGTGCGTGGGCACCTCGATGCCATTACTAGCGCACGTCATCTCAGCGAACTTACGATGCGCAACATCAAGCAGAACCTCATTTTTGCCTTCGGCTATAATGCCGCTGGCGTTCCTCTTGCAGCCGGGATTCTCTATCCGTTTACGGGCTGGCTTCTCAGCCCGATGGTTGCCGCGGCAGCGATGAGTCTGAGTTCGGTCTCGGTCATCTTGAACGCGCTTCGACTCAGGGGGGCCAAGCTGAGGTAGTTGGCGTTGGGGATGCTTCGACTCGCCTCGCACGCATCCACTGGTGTAATTCTAAGGAGTGCGAAACCATTGCACAGAGCTGTCATCCAAGACATTCGGGCGTGATGGCCATCCATTCGTCGCAACGTGGAATGGGGCGTTAGTGGGTTAGTGGCCATGAGAAGGAAGTGCGTGTTGCTGGATATATAGCGGTCGAATTGAGCGCGATCTACGCTGGACGTCGCTGCGCAGGCACAACGGTAGCGCAGATGCGCCCGGAGCTCGCTACGCAACGCGGTGGTAGTGCTTGAGCAGCCCACCAAGGCGCGCCCAGTGCGCTCGACATCACCGTGGCTGTCGCTGTGTTGATCGGACCAAGTCCGTCGACGCCATCCGCTTGCTGCAACTTGAGCAGGGTTGCGGTTGGCGTAATGATCGACTGCAGTGGCGTAAGTATTTCGTTCATGTCAGCGATGCTAGCGGAAGCTGGCGAGCAAAGCGCCGTTGAGCGTTTGGCCCGCAATCGCGAGAACGGGCGATCGTTGAGCGCGGCTACGGTTTAATGGACAGCACGATGTCTGGATCGGTGCTAGCCGACCGATGGTCGAGTATCACTTGCGACGAAGTTGACTGATGTGCTTTCCAAAACGTCCTTTTCCTTCATCTTCGCTCCGCGGTCGACGATCAATAACGAGCGGACGAAATTTTGGATCGCACGAGCAGGGTGGATTCTCGTGGTTCGACTCGATAAGGAGGAGTTGAATAGATCTGGCTTTTCTATTCGACAGTTGGTAGCATCCCGCTAGGAGGAAATAGATGCTTGAGTTCCTGAACAGAAGTAACGTAAGACGCCGCCTGGCCATGTTCACCCTGTTGGGGTTCCTGGCGCAGTTGTTTGTGTTGCCGTTGCATCTTGTTCTCGAGGATCACTCCAGGGGGCACACGGCGAGCGCCAGCGGACCGCATAATTCTGGACCGCACAATTCTGAACCGCACAATTCTGAACCGCATAATTCTGAACCGCATGACAACTGCGACCACTGGCATCCACCTTCCGATCACGCTGGCCATTCGCACCATGATCACTCCTCGTCGTTCGTGGAGTCGAGCGCCGACCGATACGGTGGGTGCGCACACCCCCCGCACCCGATCTGCGATCACTTTGCCGGAGAGTTCGCAACGGACCACGCAACCAAGAGTGGCTGCGAGCCGGAGTTCGGCAAAGTCGCCGTTTCGGTCGGGTCGGTCCCCGTTACGGCAGACGGGGATGGCGCGACTTACGTTTGCGAGCCTTCTTGCCTCGACTCGTCCCCCCAGTATCGCTCCCATCTCACCCGAGCTCCCCCGATCTCCCGCAGCTAGCGTCGCTAGAGTTGCTGGGTGCGTTCCACGTCGATGTGGCACGCGTGTGTCGGTCTTTCTAACATCGGGAGTTCAATGTTCATCTTAAGCATCCGCGCCAAATGCAGGGAGGTTCCGTCCGTGCCCGGACTCTCTCCCGCCACCCTGTTTCAGAGGCTACGCCGGGCCTCTGCATTCTCCGCTGTTCCCTGGCTCGCTCTCGGATTGGTTGTTTTGTCGTCGGGTTGCAGCACGTACGAGCGGATGCCCCTTGACCCCGGGGAGGAGTGGTCGGTGCTTCTGAATCGGAGTCAGAAGCCAGACCCGGTCGATCCACCACCCAATCGAGCTACTGAAAATTGGCAGTGGTTCCCGCTGACCACGGAGGTGGATACCAGCGACGGAGTCAGCTTGGCCGAAGCCAACGCCATCGCGCTTCTCTACAACCCGGGCGTCGTTCGGTCTCGTCACGAAGTGGGGGCGACGACCGCTTGGGCGCTTCAAGCGGGGGTGCTCGAGAACCCCGAACTGTTTTTCGGGCCCAGGCTCTCGACGCTCAGTAGTGATGTGATCGTGCCCATTTCGTTGTCGTGGGAGCTTCCACTGTGGGGCAAGCGGCAGGCGAGAGAAGACGTTGCTGTGGCCGAGTCCCGGCAGGCCCAGCTGAACTTGCTGGCGCGCGAACTCGAAGTCCTCGTCGAGATTCGCAACGTCTACATCCGCATTCGGCGAGTGGACCGGGAGCTGGCGATCATCGAGTCCTTGGATCGCACGACCGGTCTGGTCTCCGAATGGGCGAAGCGTCTCCAGAGAAGCGGTGAGATCGACCAGACAGCGGCATGGCTCGCGTCTTGGGAGCAGAATCAGGTCAAGATGCTTCAGCTCGAGAAGCAAGGTGAGCGACGCCGTCTTGTGGGTCAGTGGTTCGAAGCACTCGGCCTCTTGCCGTCGGCCAATCTCGAAGCGAATGTCGCGGGCGTTGATCAGGTGCCGGAACTCTCCGCTACCAGTCTCGATGAACGGCGTCGACACCCAGCCATTCGTATCGCTGCTGAACTCTACGAGGTGAGTCAAGCCGAGCTTCGCTTGGAGATCGCGAAGCAGTATCCCGATTTTCGCCTCGGACCGGAGTTCGAGGACGACGCCAGCGATTCCAGTATTGGCTTTGGCCTTGGGATCGAACTCCCGTTGTTCGACCGCAACCGTGGCGGAATCGGGGCAGCGGAAGAGCGGAGTCATGCTGCGCGCGAGCACTATCGAGCAGCACTTCTTGCCAGTTCGCACGAGGAAGCCAGAGCTCGAGCCGCCGCCGCGACAGCAAGCGATCTCCTCGAACTACTGCGAGCTGGTCCCGCCCAACAGGCTGAGGAAGCTCTTCGTGCTCTGCAGGGGCGTCTCGAATTGGGCGTGTCCAGTGTTCTCGAGGTTCTCGCCACACAACGTGCATTGACCGAAGCCCGCCTACAGGAGATTCGCCTCGAAGCGGAACTTTCCGAAGCCATCTTCTCCGCGTCGGTCGCGAGTGGAAGTGCGTTTCAAGAGCCCCCAACGAAACCGTCCGAAGAAAGGAAACCATGATGCGTACCATATCGCTCGCTCTTTGGGCGGTGCTCTTGCCGATCGTTTCGGGGTGCCAGCCGAATGAGATCGAACCGAATGAGTCTACAACAGCTGCGGAAGTGACGAATCGAATTCCTATTCCGTTAGAAGTCGTTTCGAACATCGGCATCACGTTCGAGAAGGCGGAGCGCGGGAAGCTCGGTCGCTGGTTACGCGTGCCGGGCCGACTCGAAGTTCCGCACGACCGTCGTTGGACTGTCCGCGCCCCGGCTCTCGGACGAGTTCACCCTCGAGTTCGAGTCGGCGACGTCGTTGAGAAAGGCAGGGTACTGGCGGTACTCGAGTCTCCCGCCTTGCTCGAGGAACGGAGAAAAATCCTGATCGCAGCGAATGCCGTCAAAAACGCGGAAGCCGAGGCGCAAGCGGCCGCGGCTCGGTTGACGGAAGCGGAATCTCTTCTCACCCACGCGGTGGAGTTCGAGTCGAAGTGTTTGCAACGACGAACCCGGATGGTCGAACTTCTGCCAACGGGTTCTGATTCCGGGTCCATGTTGTCGAGCAAGGAACTGATCGACGCGGAGCAGACCTTGGTCGACGCGCGCTCGCGATCACTGGAGACGGCTGTGCTCCGAGACGATTTGAAGAAACGATCACGCCGTCTTCGTCTCGAGATCGACCACGCTCGAATCGAACTCGATCAGCAGCTGACCTCGCTCTCAGTCTTGACGGGCCAGTCCTTGGAGGGGCTCAGATCAGTAGTCGACGGAGCGCCGCTGTGGCAAACCCTGTCGGAGCTCGAACTCCGGGCCCCGAGCGGGGGGATGGTCATGGCGGTCGCGGTGTCGGACGGTGAGCACGTACCGGAAGCGACGCCGATCGTTAGTGTCTCGAACGCGTCGACCCTTGCGTTCACGGGTTTCCTTCCCGAGTCGGACCTCGACCGTTTGAGTCCCGGTGCTTTCGTGAGACTGGAGTCAGCAGGGATGGGTGGCAAGCCTGTCTTGACCAAGCTATGGGACTCACCGCCCACCTTCGACGAGGCATCCCGGACGCTACGCATCCGCGCCTGGGTAGCGAACCCGAGTCTCGGAATTCCTGATGGGACTTCAGCAACCGCGTACGTGCAGGTATCGGAGAGCGAGAAGGAAGAGGTTCTCGTTCCGGAGGCGTGTGTGGTGTTTGACGGACTCGAAGCCGTCGTCTTTCGGAGGGATTCCGCTGATCCAGATGTCGCGGTCAGGACGCCGGTGGAACTTGGCGAACGCTCCGCGGGATTGGTAGAGGTTCTCGCGGGTGTTCTAGACGGCGACGAAGTCGTGCGCGATGGCGTACACCAACTCAAGCAAACCGGTTTGGGGAAGCCCCCCGAGGGTGGCCATCTCCACGCCGATGGTACCTGGCACGAGGAGGACTGATATGCTCAACACTCTGATCAAGTTCTCACTCGAACGTCGCGGTCTGATCATCGCTTCGACCGTGTTGATCCTAGCCGTCAGTGCGTGCCAGATCCCGCGCATGCCCATCGAAGTCTTCCCTGAGTTGAACGCTCCGACGGTCACCATCATGACGGAAGCTCCGGGGTACGCTCCGGAAGAAGTGGAACGCGCAGTCACGTTCCCGATAGAAACCGCGCTCAATGGAATCCCAGGCTTGCGTCGACTACGTTCTAGCTCTGCCCTTGGTTTGTCCATCGTGTGGGTCGAGTTCGAGTTCGGGGCCGATATCTATCGAAACCGGCAGCTCGTGTCGGAGCGCCTGGATCGAACCCGCGAAGAGTTACCGGAGAACGTCCACCCGCCCGAGATGACCCCAGTCGCCAGCATCGCCGGTGAAATCATGCTGCTCGGACTCGTGAGCCCGACCGATGCAGTTTCGCCGTTGGAACTTCGTCGCCTCGCGGAGTTCGATCTGCGCCCGAGACTTCTCTCCGTCGTGGGAGTCGCGCAAGTGACCGCGCTCGGGGGGGCACTTCCCGAGTACCAGGTGAACGTTCGACCCGATGACCTAACCCGGTACGGTCTCACGCTGGCGGACGTGGAGAGCGCCGCACGGGCGGCACACGCGCCGAGGGGCGCCGGTTATCTTGCCAACGTCGCCGGCCGCGAACTTCCCTTGCGGCCGCAAACGCAAGCCTCGAGCGCGGCAGACATCGAGGGGAGCGTCGTAGGAGTGTGGCGCGGTGCGCCCGTCACCATCGGACAAGTCGCAGACGTTGCCTTGGCGGGGGCGCCTCCTCGGGGGGCGGGGTCCGCGAATGGGAAGCCCGCCGTGATTCTCACGGTGCAGAGGAATCCCAGTGCCAACACTCTTGAGCTGACGTCCCGAATCGACGCTGTTCTCGACGACTTTCAGAAGACGCTGCCGCTTGACGCGGAACTCGAACGTGAGATCTTTCGACAGGCGAACTTCATTACGGTCGCAATCACGAACGTACTGCATGCGTTGCGAGACGCGGGAATCTTTGTCGTGCTGATCTTGGTGTTGTTTCTCTACAACCTCCGGAGCGTCTTCATCACGCTCATGGCCCTACCGTTGTCCCTCGGTTCTGCATTGCTCATCCTCGAGTTGTGGGGCGTGTCCATTAACGTCATGACTCTCGGAGGAATCGCGGTCGCGGTGGGATCGCTCGTGGACGACGCGATTGTCGACGTAGAGAATGTGTTGCGGCGACTTCGTCAGAACTTCGCCAAGGGCGAGGACGCGCGACCCGTCCTTCGCGTTGTCTACGAGGCTAGCATCGAGGTTCGGCAGGCGATTTTTCTCGCGACGATCGTCATCGTGCTCGCTTTCGTTCCGCTGTTCTTTCTCTCCGGGATCGAGGGACGGTTCTTTCGTCCGCTCGGCGCCGCCTACATGGTCAGTCTCGGCGCTTCCCTCGTCGTTGCGATGACGGTGACGCCGGTGCTTTGCTACTTTTTGCTCGGTCGCAATGAGAGTCGAATGAAAGCAGGGGACACTTGGGTCGTTCGTCGGCTGAAGACGTTCTACCTTACGCAGCTGCGGACCGCCATGAGGTTCAAGGTCTGGGTGTTCGGAGGGTCGATCGCTCTCGTCACGGCAGCTCTGCTCCTCGCGTCAACCTTCGGGTCGACGTTTCTTCCAGATTTCAATGAGGGAAGCGTCACCGTGTTCTTGGGCATGCCGGCCGGAACGTCCCTCGAAGAATCGAACCGAGTCGCTCTTCAGATCGAGCGTCGCGCCGGCAAGATTCCCGGCGTGGCATCGGTCACACGACGCACCGGGCGGGCAGAGAAAGATGAGCACGCCGAACCGGTAAGTGTCAGCGATTTGGACGTTCGGCTCGAGTCCGACGCTGAGATCGCCGAGGTTCGCCAGGCGCTACTCGATGTTCTCGAAGCGACTCCCGGCGTGACGGCGCAGCTTGGCGGACCGATTGCCCACCGGCTTTCCCACATTCTGTCAGGAACGCCGGCTGCGATAGCGATCAAGGTTTTCGGCCAGGACCTGGATGAGCTTCGCGCCATCGCCCGCGAGATCGAGGGCGAACTGCAAAGCATCTCGGGAGTGCAGGATCTCGTCGCGAACCGAGAGGTGCTCTCCGATACCCTGCCCATCTACTTCGATCGCGCCCGCTTGGCGCACTACGGGTTGACGCCAGGGGAGGCGGCCAGCCAAGTGGAGACTGCGTTCCTGGGCAGGTCGGTCGGGTTGGTGAACGAGGGCACGTCGCGCATCGACATCATGGTTCGCCTCGAAGAGAACTCGCGGCGTCAGATCGACGACGTGGAGCAATTCGTGTTGCGGTCACCATCCGGCGCGCTGGTCCGGTTGCGCGATGTCGCGGAGATTCGACAAGAGCCAGCCTCCAACCTGATCACTCGTGAGAACGTGAGACGAAAGGCAGTGATCTCGTGCAATGTTGGAGAGGGTCATAACTTGGGTGATCTTGTCGACACGATCCGCAGCCGTGTGGATCCCATTATTGCCCGATGGCCAGGTACGTTCGTCGAGTACGGGGGACAGTTCGAGGCACAGGAGCAGGCGAGTCGGCGAATACTCTGGGCTTCCTTGGGCGTTCTCGCGCTGATCTGTGCAGTTTTGTACGCGGCGTTCTCGTCGTTCCGTCCGGTGCTCTTGATTCTGATCAACCTACCGTTGGCCCTGGTGGGTGGCGTCGTAGCTCTCTTCATCTCCGGCTCACCGGACTTGTGGAGCAACATTGTCGGGCTCGTTTCGGGTGGTGCCTATGTGGCGCCGGTGGTGTCGATTTCTTCGCTCGTTGGCTTCATCGGTCTTGCTGGAGTGGCATGTCGCAATGGCTTGCTGCTCGTGTCTCACTACTACCATCTGATGGAGAAGGAGGGAGTTGCGAAGGCCGACGCAGTCTATCTCGGCGCCGAGCAACGATTGGTGCCGATCTTGATGACTGCATTGAGTTCGGCGCTTGCTCTGGTCCCTCTTGCGTTCGCAAAGGGTGAGATCGGCAGTGAACTCCAGCATCCGATCGCTGTCGTCATCTTGGGAGGTCTGGTCACCAGCACTCTGCTCAATCTAATAGTGATACCCGTGGGTTTTTCCATCTTTGGGGGTGGACCACGGCCTGTCGTCGAACAGCGGCTGAAAGTAGCCGGCGTTACGGAAGGAATTGAAGAATGAAAGATCGCCCCTACTGGATTCATGACTTGCGGAGATCGGTTCCCATCCTAGTGCTCCTGTTTACAGGACTGCTGGGTTGCGACAAGGGCAAAGACCATGGCCCGAGCGGCGGTGCTGCGGCGAAGGGAACCGAGGCCTCCGAAGAGGCAGGCCATGGCACGTCAACGGAACTTGGAACCGTTACCATCGCGTCGCACGAGTTCAGTGTCGTTGGCTACGGGGAAGTCGTCGCAGGAATCGATGCCGCGTTCGAAGTGCAGGGTGTGGGAATCTCCGAGGCCGAACTGGCCAAACTCAATCTGTATCTGTGGGTGGAAGCGGAGGACGGTGCGCAGCTCTCGGCGCCGGCCAAGGGCACTCGCGAGGATGAGGGATTTCATTTTCACGTCACGCCGAGAGCCGGCAAGGGCGACCCTCACCGAATCGTGCTTCGTATTCGTGGCGATGGAGTCGACGAGAGATCCGGACTGCCGCTCAGTGGTCATGGTCACGAACACGACGACGGACCCCATCACGGCGTGCTGGCGTCACTACTCAGCAAATCCGGAACGAAGGGATTCCTGGAGCTCAAGCTCCACCATGACAAGGGCGACTTGGAGTTGTGGCTCTCCAAAGACAAACAGATCTCCGTGCCGCTTGACCTTTCTCTCGATGCAACGATCGAGATCGAGTTCATCGACGTCTTGAGTCGTAAAATCTTTATCGACGTCTCGAGTCGTAAAATCGCACTGCGCGTTCGCAACAAGTCGATGAACGAGGATGAGGACGGAAATCCAAACGTCCGAGACGGCCAAACCAACTACTTCATGTTCCCCTCGCAACCGAGCGAGGATGCAAGTTGGCTACAGGGCAAGGAATTCTCGTCGATTGTGGTCGTTCGCTTCGCTTCAGGGGGAGACGCTTTCGAGTCTGAGGAGTTCGTTCTGAAGCCGCACGTCCACTGAGCTGAGCGGGTGAGGTGGTGGGGCCCTGCACCGATGGCGGTGACCAGGGTCTCTCGCCCGTTTGATTGAATAGAGGGCTGGTAAGGAAAGGCGACCTTCTCGACCAACGATATCGAGAAGCCAAAGTTGCTTCCTGCGGCCCCATCTGATGGGAGCCGCTTCTTTTCCTCGAACCACGTCGAACCACGTCGAATCATCGAGACGATAGATGTATGCCGATCCGGACAACGATCCGAGATCGTCATTCCCGTTCGCCCCAACAATTACTGCATCGCCTGACAATGCTACTGAGACACCGATCCATCACGTACACCTCGCCAAAGCGTCCCACCATGATGTTTGCGGGCTTCAGGTTGCACTGGATGACACCCTTCGAGTGCGCATCAGCCATCGCTTCGCACACCTGGAGGATGACTCCGACGGCTCGAGCTTGGCTCCAGCCATCTTCGCCGATGCGCACGAAGTCAAAGATCTTCGACAGGTCGCGTCCTTCGACGAGACGCATCGTGAAATAGACCTGACCGGTTGCGTCGATGCCGAGTTCGTGGCCCGGCACCACGCACGGGTGATCGAGTTGCCCGGTGATCTGCGCTTCCTCGAGGAACCGGCCGAGCGACTTGTCATCGACGGGCGGAGTGTCGCCGGGCTTGGCGGGGTTCTCTTTTCCTAGCACGACCTTCATCGCAAGTGCCGGCGAAGGTCACGATCCCACACTCGAAGAATGGCGCCCATGCCGCCGCGAGCGACTTCACCTTTGAAGTCGTCGCACGACTCCTACGCGGCGTGGGTCTCGAGTCTCTTCATCACCTGGCGATTGGAAGCGGGCTCGCGTCCAGCGTCATCGTCGAACAACTTGCCGGGGGGGAAGGAAGTGTCGGGAGCCTTCGCTTCGACGGTTTCTGCCGGATCGCTGGCCGGCGACGTAGAAGGTAAGGAGGTGTCAGTTGTAGGGAGAGTGCTGTCTACGGTCGGCTCGCTGACGAATGCTGATCGCTGTTGCGCGGCTTTTCGGCAGGCGTCTCTTCTCCCGAAGCGCTTTGACCTGGGTTCGGTGGTGTCGTCATCGATCTCGCTTCTTCGATCGCTTCGCTTCACCAAGGGATCGAACGCTTCTTGCTCGACCATAGGGGCTACAACATTGTTCAGTAGGCTCGCAAGCACTCGCAGCTGAATTGGGGCCTGGCACTTTCCCTCCAGTTCGAAGTCGCATCACATCGGACCCCGAGAGTACATAGGGGCGAACTGAAGAATTCTGTTGTATCCGAAGGCGAGGAAACTGGTAGGCTCTCTGGATCTGTCCTTTACAGGTGCCTACTCCCCTTCTCCTGCCGCAACTTCTATCCGGTCACTCGCCAGTCAAGGCCTAGGCCTTTTTCTCTTCACAACGGAGTGGCCGTCGCTGTTGAGTCGATCTACGATCTCTCTCAAAGCGTTGGCCCTGTTCAAGGAGATCGATGATGGGTGCGAGTCGATCAGAGCAGTTGGTCGGGGAACGCGATTTCAACGCTCACTTGAAACGCCATCATCTGGCCCCGTTGGTGCGCGACTCGATCTCCACGCTCCAACTCAACCTGGGAAAGTTCTGCAACCAGGCCTGCCTACATTGCCACGTGGAAGCGGGACCGAAGCGAACCGAGAAGATGAGCCGAGAAGTTGCCGAGGCGGGGATGGCTTTACTCGAGGTCTCTCCAGCCATCGATGTGGTGGATCTGACCGGCGGCGCACCTGAATTGAATCCGCATTTCCGGTGGCTTGTGCAACGGTCTCGCGAGTTGGGTCGCTCAGTGATCGATCGCTGTAATCTCACGGTTTTGTTCGAACCTGATATGGAAGATCTCGCCGAGTTTCTGGCGAGCCACCAGGTTCGCATCGTGGCGAGTTTGCCCTGCTATACCGAAGAGAACGTCGACGCTCAGCGCGGCGGTGGGGCCTTTGCCCTGAGCCTTCGTGCGATTCGCTGGCTCAACACCCTCGGCTACGCAGATGAACAAAGTGGGCTGCAACTGGATCTGGTCTACAACCCTCTCGGAGCGACCTTGCCACCGCCACAAGATGTCCTCGAACAAGACTACAAGAAGCATCTGCAGGAGCAATTTGGTTTGCGATTTGATCGGTTGCTGGCTATGACCAACTTACCGGTGAAACGATTTGCAGATAGTCTCTATCGAAGTGGTGAATTACCCGATTACCTCGATCTGCTCGAGGATCAGTTCAATCCCTCGACGGTGGCCGGGTTGATGTGTCGCAATACCATCAGTGTGGGGTGGGACGGGGCTCTGTACGATTGCGATTTCAATCAGATGCTTGAACTGGGGCTGGCTTCCGCAGATTCCACTGCTCTGTTGATCCAGGATTTGGATCACTTCGATGGAGTGATCGATCGCCCGATCATGACCGGAGGGCATTGCCTCGGATGTTGTGCCGGTGGCGGATCCAGCTGCGGGGGAGCCATCTCATGAAAAAGGGCGATGATGCGGTGCCGACTCGATGAGCGAAGTTTCAGAGGATACGATCCAGACGGTGATCTTTGCCAAGGTGCCGGTGCCAGGTGAGGTCAAGACGCGTCTCGCCAGCAGGATCGGCGCCGTCGATGCGGCCAGGCTTGCGGAGGCGTTCCTGCTCGACACCTACCAGTCGCTGGAAACCCTTCCTTGGGCTCCGCCGGTGGTGGCGACCACCGGCCCGCTAGAAGGCCCCCTGTCATCGATGCATCGCTGGATCCAGGGAGGCGGTGATCTCGGCGATCGAATCGAGCGAATGGCCCACCGTGCCTTGGCAGGGGCGTCTCTCGTCATCCTGATCGGAGCCGATACTCCGGGTCTTCCGCTGCAGTTGCTGGAGCAGGCTCGTTCCGCCCTGAAAACCTGTGACGCCGTGGTGGGGCCTGGTTGCGACGGTGGATTCTACCTACTGGGACTACGGATCTGTCCCGAAGGGCTACTGAGAGGACTGCCCTGGAGCCAGAGCAATACCCTGGAAGTTCTGCTCCAACGATTTGAGCACCACGATCTGGCGGTTCACGGCCTCCCTGAATGGTTCGATGTCGATCGTCCCGAGGATCTCGATCGACTGGCCAATGGCATCGGTTGCGGCCAGATCATCGCTCCTGTGACCGCAAAACTACTCGCCCAGATGGACCGGTAAGGAATCTGGAAACACCCGCCAAATGTTGGATAAAGGAAGAACTCCTGCGATACTACGGACA
>JAPKBZ010000193.1 GCA_028823175.1 Myxococcota bacterium | reverse complement strand
GGAAGAAGGACGAAGGAAGAGGGAAGAGGGAGGAGGGCAAACGCCGTGACCGAGGGTGCCTGTCGGGCCACCATCGATCTCGCCGGGCTGCGAGCCAATCTCGGACTGGCCCGGGAGCGGGCCGGGGGCCGGGAGGTCATTCCCGTGGTCAAGGCCGATGCGTACGGCCACGGCGCCGTGGCCGTGGCGCGTTGCCTCGAATCCGAGGGGTGCCGCCGCCAGGCGGTGGTGACCGCCGAGGAGGGGGCCGCCCTGCGGGAGGCGGGCATCCAGGGCCAGATCCTAGTGATGGGTGGCCTCGGGGATGCTCGGGAATCTCGGCTGGCCGCCGTCCATGGCCTGTGCCCGGTCATCCATCACCCGGAGAGTCTCGCCTGGGCGCGCGAGGCGAGTGCGAGCCGGGAAGAACCCCTTGAGGTTCATCTCGAAGTCGATACCGGGATGCGCCGAATGGGTATCGAGCACGAGAGGGCCGCGGAACTCGCTGGCGAGATCGCCGGGACCCGGGAACTCCGGTGGACAGGGACCTACACCCATTTTGCCTCGGCGGATTCCGCCGATACCTCGGCCTCCCTCGAGCAGATTCGGCTCTTTCGCGGGGTTCTCAAGCAGATGCGCGAGCGCGGGCTCGACCCCGGGCTGGTCCATGCGGCGAACTCGTCGGCGCTCCTCGCCGGGGGTGAGCTCCTCGAAGCGCTCCCCGAGGCCGCGGCGGTTCGCCCGGGCTTGATGCTCTACGGCGCCTGCTCGGCGCCTCACGAGGATCTAGAGCGGCGGCTTCAACCGGTCATGTGCGTCCAGACCCGGGTGGTGGCGGTTCGTCGCCTGCGCGCCGGGGACGCCGTGGGCTATGGGTCGACCTGGCGTGCCGAAGGCCCCGTTCGGGTGGCGATCCTGGCCCTAGGCTACGCGGACGGGGTGATGCGCTCGCTCTCCAACCGGGGTGAGGCCTGGCTCGCCGGCGCCCGCCGCCCCGTGGTCGGGAGGGTCTCGATGGATTCGATGGCCGTGGCGGTGACGGAACCCTCGCCAGAGATCGCCGTGGGCGACCTCGCGACTTTCTTCGGAAAGCCCCCCGAAGGCGGTGCGGGCATCCGGGTCGAGGAGCAAGCGGAGGCCGCCGGAACCCTGGCCTACGAGCTTCTGATTCGCGTGGGGGGGCGCGTTCCGAGGACATTCGTCGGGGCGGGCTAGGCGAGGGCGTTTCCTCGATTGACTTGGGGCCGGGGTGCGGTTACACACCACGCGACCCCCTCCCGCTTTCCTCAAAAATACTCCCCAGGAGGATCTGATGCCCCCCACGGATACGCTGCGCCCGGTGGCGCGTGCGTTGCTCTCGGTTTCTGACAAAACCGGTCTGGTTGACCTTGGCCGCGGCTTGGCCGCCCTCGAGATCGAGCTCGTCGCTTCAGGAGGAACCGCCACGGCCCTGCGGGAAGCTGGCCTGACGGTGGCGGACGTCGCCGACCTGACCCAGAGCCCCGAGATGCTCGGTGGCCGGGTCAAAACTCTGCACCCCAAGGTGCATGGCGGAATTCTGGCTCGGCGCGATTTGGCCGCTGACCGCGAAGATCTCGAGGCCAACGCCATCGGGACCATCGATCTCGTGGTCGTGAACCTCTACCCCTTCGAGGAAACCGTCGCGAAGCCCGGCGTCGAATATGCCGAGGCGATTGAGAAGATCGATATCGGCGGTCCCTCGATGGTGCGTTCGGCGGCGAAGAACCACGAGTACGTGACCGTTCTCTCCGATCCGGCAGATTACGACGCGGTGCTCGCTGAGCTGCGCGATTGCGGGGGGATCTCCCGGGCGACGCGCCGGCGACTGGCGCTCCAGGCCTTTCGAAGTACCGCGAGCTACGACGCCGCGATCCAGCAATGGCTCGGGGAGCAGCTCGCCGAGGAGGGCGGAGAGATCTTTCCCCCCGCCTTCATCACCGGATTGTCGAAGGTCGCCGACCTCCGTTACGGGGAGAACCCTCACCAGGCCGCGGCGCTCTACGGTGGCTTCATGGACGCCGTCCAACAGCTCCACGGCAAAGCACTCTCCTACAATAATCTGATCGATGTGCAGGCGGCCCTGGGCATGATCCTCGATTTCGATCCCGGGGATCGGACAACGGTCGGGATTCTCAAGCACAACACGCCCTGTGGGGTCGGGGCGGGCGCATCGCCCCTGGACGCCTACCGCCGGGCGTTCGAGACCGATCCGGATTCGCCCTTTGGCGGCATCATCATCAGCAACCGACCCTTCGATCTCGCTCTGGCGGAGGAGGTCGACCAGATCTTCACCGAGGTTCTGGTGGCGCCGAGCTTCGAGGCCGATGCCCTCGAGTTGCTGCGCCAGAAGAAGAACCGGCGGCTCCTCTCCTTCGACGCGGCTCGCATCGACCGGGCGGAGCACGAGTGGCGGCGGGTTTACGGTGGCGTGCTGCTCCAGCAGCCGGACGCCTCGGTGGAAGAGCTCCAGGGCGCGAAGGTAGTGACCCAAGCGCAGCCCAGCGAGGAGCAGCGGACCGCCCTGGCCTTTGCCTGGCGGGTGGTCAAGCACGTCAAGAGCAACGCGATTCTCTTCGCCGCCGCCGATCGCACTCTCGGTGTGGGCGGCGGGGCAACTTCCCGGGTGGACGCGGTCCACAATGCGGTGGCCAAGGCGGCCCGAGTCGGGGTTTCCCTCGAGAATTCGGTGCTCGCCAGCGACGCTTTCTTCCCCTTCCCCGACGGCCTCGAAGCGGCCGTGGAGGCGGGCGCTCGGGCGGTCATCCAGCCCGGGGGATCGAATCGCGACGAGCAGGTGATCGAGGCCGCCGATCGCCTCGGTATTCCGATGATGTTCACGGGCGTGCGTCATTTTAGGCACTAAGT
>JAPKBZ010000030.1 GCA_028823175.1 Myxococcota bacterium | reverse complement strand
CCTGGCCAGTACCTGGACTTACCTGGCCAGTACCTGGACTTATTTGGCCAGTACCTGGACTTATTTGTCCGGTGCCGGAGGGGCGGTCGTGGACGAGTCGAAGAGTTCGGCCATCTTTCCATCGACGCTGGCCGGACGCGTGCGGGTCTGGGCCCAGTCCCGCAATTCCTTGACCCGATCTTCGTAGGTGTCGTAGAGGGGGACGGATTCCGAGATCGCATTGGCGAGGTCGTTGTCCTCGAGTTCTCGCTCCGCCCCGAAGGCCGCGTATAGGGCGGCGCCGACTGCCTGCTCGAGTTCGGCCCCGGAAAGACGTTCGGAGGCCATCGCCAGCGCCTCGAGGTCGAATTGCTTAGGGTCGCGGCCACGCGCCTCGATATGAATTTTGAGGATCTCGCGACGTTCCTCGGCGGTGGGCAGATCGACGAAGAAGAGCTCGTCGAAGCGCCCCCGGCGCAGGAGCTCCGGCGGCAGGTTCGCCACATCATTCGCAGTGGCGACGACGAAGACCGGGGCCGTCTTCTCGGCCATCCACGTGAGGAAGGAGCCCAGCACTCGGACGCCGTGGGGATCGGCCTCGCTGGTGGCGAACCCCTTTTCGATCTCGTCAATCCAGAGGACCGCGGGCGCAATCGATTCCGCCACGGCTACAGCCTCGCGAATCGCGGCCTCGGGACTCGACTGGTTGCCGGAGAAAATGGCGGCTAGGTCGAGCCTGAGCAGGGGGAAATGCCACTCCCGGGCCACGGCCTTGGCGGAGAGGGACTTGCCACAGCCCTGGACCCCGAGGATGAGCAGCCCCCGCGGTGGCGGCAGATTGAAGCTGCGCGCCTCTTCCCCGAAGGCTTTCTGACGTTCTCTCAGCCAGTGCTTGAGTTCTCCGAGGCCGCCGACATCGTCGAGGTCCTGTTGGGCATCCTGAAAGCTGAGGGCGGGGGTGCGTTGCAGGGCTTCGCGTTTGGCGGCGACGACCCGGTCGACGGTGGAGGCGTTGAGCCCGCCCGAAAGGGCGATGGAACGGCGAAAAACGCGAAGCGATTCGGCGGCGGTCAGCCCCAGAGCTCCCTGCACGCAGTCCTTCAACGCCTCGGAATTTTCGGCGGCATCGACCCCGTTCAGCGCCTTTCGGAAGAGGGCATGGAGTTCGTCGCCTCGGGGCAGAGGCAGCGAAACCCGGCCCGCCTCCCGGCTCAATTCCAGAGGCAAATCAACCCGGGGCCCGAGGAGTACGACGCATTGCTGCTTGCGCGCGAGGCGCGCAAGCAGGTCGCGAAGATGGCGGACGGGCAGGGCGGCATTCGCCTCGAGATGAACATCGAGCAGAACGAAAACGGCGGGTTCTTCGACCTGCTCGAGGGCATCGAGTCCGGCTTCCAGGCTGCCGGCCCCTCGGCTGTCCGGGGCGAGTCCGGCGGCCAGGCTCCAGGGGATGAGGGCCCGCTGATGGTGCTGGGCGACGCGTTCGAGGATGCGGAGGGCCCGGTCTTCCTCGAAGCTCTCGAAGGCCACCAGTTGCCAGCCCGAGCTGATGAGGCTCGAAATCTCTTCTCCGAGGGGGGAGTTCATGCGCGATCCGCCGTGATGCGGATGACTTCTTCGAAGGTGGTCACCCCATCGGCGAGGCAGCGGATGGCACTCTCCCGGAGGCTCTCCATTCCCTCTATACGGCCTGCTTCGGCGATCTCATTGGCATCTCGACCCGAACGGATCAGGCCCTGCACGCGCTTTCCGACATCCAGCAATTCGAAGATTCCGATCCGTCCGTAGAGGCCCGTCGTTCGGCAATCGGCACAGCCCTGGCCGAAGCGAACCTGCAGTTGATCGCGTCGCTCCACGGGGATCTTGATCCCGAGTGCCTCCACCTGGGCCGCGCTGAGGTGTCCCTCGACTCCGCAATGGGGACAAATCCGGCGAACAAGCCTCTGGGCGACGACGCCCCGCAGCACGCTGGAAAGCAGGAAGGGTTCGACACCGAGTTCGACCAGGCGCGTGACGGCGCCCGCCGCGTCTCGGGTGTGCACGGTGGAGAAGACTAGGTGGCCAGTCAGGGCCGCTTGCACCGCCATGCTGGCGGTTTCGGCATCGCGGATCTCGCCCACCATGATGATGTCGGGATCCTGGCGGAGGATGGTTCGGAGGGCGCTCGCAAAGGTGACATCGATTTGGGGCTGAACCTGAACCTGACTGAAGCGGGGATCGATCAGCTCGATGGGATCTTCGACGCTGGTGATATTGATCTCCGGCCCGGCCAGGTAGCGCAGGGTCGAGTAGAGCGTCGTGGTCTTCCCCGAACCCGTTGGACCCGTGACGAGAACGAGTCCGCTGGGGGAGGTGATCCAGGACTCGAAACGCTCGCGTTCCGCGTGGGTAAACCCGAGCTCGTGGAGCTCTGCCATCAGCACATTCGGGTCGAAGACCCGGATCACGATTTTTTCCCCGTAGGCGGTGGGCATACTCGAGACGCGGAGCTCCACTTCCTGATCGCCGTTCTGGGTTTTTATGCGTCCGTCCTGGGGGCGTCGACGCTCGGCGACGTCCATGCGCGCGAGTACCTTGATGCGCGAGGCGATCGCGGCGTGGACGCTCAGCGGCAGTTGCTCGATATTGTGAAGGATGCCGTCGATCCGGAAGCGAATCCCCGCCACATCCTGCTTGGGGTCGAGGTGGATATCCGAGGCGCGCTGATCGAATGCATACTTGAGGAGGTAGTCGACGGCCGCCACCACGTGGGCTTCGGTGGAGGCTGAGAGTTGGGCATTGCTCTGGAGTTCGACCAGTTCCACCAGGGCCGTGGAGGTCCGACCGGCCTCGAGTTCTTCACTGGCCAGGTCGACCTTGGAGCGAAATCCATGGACTCGCTCGATGATCGCCAGAATATCCCGCTTGCTCGAGATGACATACTGAACCGGACGTCCAAGAGTCGTCTCGATGGATTCACGAAGCGCGCTGTCGAAGGGATCGGCGATGGCCAGTTCGAGGTGATCCCCATCGCGGCCCACGGGGACTACGACGTTGCGGTGGGCGTAGGCCCGGGAGAAACTGCGGGTGACGAGGTCGTTGTCGAGGCCCAGTGGATCGGGTTTGTGATAGGGGTAGAGAGCCGCCTCGGCGATGCATTGGGCGATGGTTTCTTCATTCAGCGTACGGCGGGGTTCCTTCGCGTGGGCATAGCCGACGGCGGCCACGATCTCGGAGGGGGAGACGTCGTAGCGTGCGGCGGCCTGGGAACGGACCGAGCCCACCTTTTCCTTGAGGACTTGGCTGCGGAGGGTTCTTCTGCGCCCGGCGAGGTCGGCGGCGTGGGCCGGGTCGAGCGCGCCGGTCCGGGTCAGGATCTCGAGGAGTTCGTCGAGGGAGAGGGGCGGGCGAAAGGTCTCCTCGCCGTTCGCGGGAACGGGCGTCGGGTGTGGAACTCGCCTGGTTTCAGCCATGCTTGGGCCCTTCGCGGGAAAATCGAAAAGTTCGGTTCCGGGGCGGATTCGGCGTGGGCGGTGTCGGGGCCCCGGCCCTCTAGGAGTATCGGCGGGTGCCGGCAGTTTGCCATGAAACTCGACCGCGCGTCGGATCCCCGGGCAGTTCAAGCCATTGGGAGGAGTTCACCCTCCCCTTGGGGGCTATCTCGAAGGACATGGACGTCCTCGAGGCGCAGGGCCAGAGAGACTCGGTCGCCTGTCCGCAGGTCCCGAGCGAGCCCCCGACCGGCGACCAGGTGGGTTCTCAGGGTCTGTCCCGCCCAGGCGATGGTGAGGGTGGCCAGAAGCCCATCCGAGGAAAACTCGACGAGTTCCCCCTCGCCGATGGCCGTTCCCTCGCCGCGCCCGACGTCCACTTTGAGATGCTCCGGGCGGATTCCGATCCAGCCCGGCCCGGGTGTGCCGGGTTGGCCTGTGGGAATCGAGTGCAGGGCGTCGATGGTCCCGAGGCCTTGAGCGTCGAACTCGGCGGGGATCAGGTTGCTCATGCCCACCAGGCGAGCAACCTTGAGATCGGCCGGGTGATTGAGCACTGCGTTGCGTTCCCCGACCTGGCGCAGTTGGCCGTCGATCAGCACCGCGATGCGGTCGCTGACGAGGACAGCTCGGCGCAGGTCGTGAGTGACCACGCCCACCGCCACCCCGGTCTGCGCCACCGCCTGGCGTAAATCCCGAGAGAGAGTTTCCTGGCCGCCGGCGTCGAGGTCATCGAAGGGCTCATCGAGAAGGAGGACCGCCGGCTCGAGAGCGAAAGCTCGGGCCAAGGCGAGGCGCCGCAGCTCTCCGCCCGAGAGGGCGGTCGCGGGGCGGGCTGCCAACTTGGAAATTCCGAAATGTTCCAGGGCTTCGTTCGAGCGTCGGCGGATCTCGGGGCTCGGCAGGCCCTGGGCCCGGAGCGCGATACTCACGTTGTGGAGGACGCTTCCCGCCAGGGCAATCGGCCTTTGGAAGACCATTGTGACGGGTCCCTGGCCTTGGCGAACGATCTCGCCCGCCGTAGGTTCCTCGAGTCCGGCGAAGGCGCGCAGGAGAGTGCTCTTGCCGGCGCCATTCGAGCCCAATACAGCGAGCACCTCGGAAGAGCGCATCTCAAGGTGCGAAATCTTGAGCTCAAAACAGCTGGCCACGGATCGGCGAATCATTCGCAGGTCGCGGGCCACGAGGACTGCGCTCATTTTCGCTCTCCGTACTGGACCCAGGTCAACAGACCGGCCAGGACAAGCATCAGGCCGAGCAGGACTGCGGCCAGGGCGTAGGCCGATTCGAAGAGTCCCATTCGCGTGTACATCAAGATGGCGGTGGTGAGCACACGAGTTTCGCCCTCGAGATTGCCCCCGGTCTGCATCACGGCGCCCACTTCAGAGAGAATTCCGCCGAGGGCGGCGATCACGGCGGCCAGAAGCCCGAGTCGGATTTCGCGCAGGAGCAGCCACTGGCGCCAGATTGGGGGAATGCCCAGGGCGCGCACTTGAAGCGCCCAATCCTCGTCGAGGGAGGCGACTGCGGCGACGACCAAGGCGATCACCAGGGGCAGGGCGATGAGGATCTGAGCGGTGACCATTGCCTGGGTCGAGTACCACAATTCGAGATGGCCCAGGGGGCCGCTGCGGTAGAAGAGTTGCGCGACGAGCAACCCCACCACCACCGGAGGCGCGCCCATGCCCGAGTTGACGAGACCGAGCAAGGTCCGGCGGCCCGGGAACTGGCGGCTGCCCAGCCAGATTCCAATGGGCACGCCCAGGCCGAGGGCCATGACCAGAGAGCTCCCGCAAATCGCGAGGGTGCGAAGCGTGATGGAGAGCAGCGCGGGGCCGTCGAGTTCGGCCATGGGATCAGGGGGGCCCGCCGGTTGTGGGGTTCAAGGGTGTAAAGAGGGGGCGGCCGACTTTCTTGGTGCCGAATGCCAGCATGATCGACTGGGCCTCTTCACCCTGGAGAAAGTCGGCCAGACGTGAGGCTTCTTCTCCGCGAACGCGTGGGAACTTTTCGGGATTGACGAGGAGCACCGAGTAGATATTGCGTAAGCCCGGCTCGGGCCGACTCAGGACCGTCAGGTCGATTCGCTGGCGAAAGGCGAGGTAGGTCCCGACATCCGACAAAATATAGGCCTGGCGCTGACCGGCGACCTGAAGCGAAATGCCCATGCCCGAGCCGGTTCGCGTCAGCCCGGGCCACTTCGCGTCGGGGTCGATGCCCGCATCGGCGAGTAGCGCTCTCTCGCGTTTGTGGGTGCCCGAGTCGTCTCCCCGACTCACGAAAGGGAGCCCGAGGCGATAAATCCGCGCGAGGGCGTCCTGGGCAGTAGGCGCCTGGGCGACTCCGGCTGGATCCTCTGCGGGACCGGCGATCACAAAATAGTTTTCCATGATTTCGATTCGACTCGACAGGCTCCCGTCGGCCAACATCTCCTTTTCAGCAGCGGGAGCGTGGGTCAGGAGAATGTCGGCGTTGCCCTCTCGGCCCATGCGCAAGGCGGCCCCGGTTCCGACTGCGACGGCCTGAACCGCGATGCCGGTCTGCGCGCTAAAGATCGGGAGCAGGCGGTCGAGCAGTCCCGAGTCGCGGACGCTCGTGGTGGTGGCCAGCAGGACCGAGCGGGCGGGGGCGGGTTCTTCTGCGGCGAGCGCGTTGCACGCCAGCAACAGGGCGAGGAGGGGGGCAAGGGTTGCGAGGTTCATGGCTTGGGGCGTCCTGGAATTTGGGGTCCTGCCAAGTGCGGGTTCCTGTCGAACCCGTGTGCGGCTTCCATTAGGCGAAGGTGGCGAAATCCACGACCTCGCCTTCGGGCTTGGTGATTTCGCCCTCGGGCAACATGAATCGCCAGAAAACCATTCCGAAAGCTCTGCCCTCCGTGTCCAGCCAGTTGGGAAGGCCCGGGTCGCGGTGAGCGAGGATCATACGAAAACTTCCATCGGCCTCCAACTGGGTCTGGCGCCGGTTGAGGGAAACCTGGCGCGTCCTGAAATCGTAGGTCTGCATGTGGCGATTCCAGAGGGAGACATTGGCGCAACGCGAGGTGGGCCAGCGGCCCCGGATGACCAGGGCCTGATCGGGACCGAGTACATAGGGCGCCATTGAGTACGCGGCATCGGCGGCGGCAAGAGTGAAATTCCCGGGCTTGATCGGTTGCGGGAACTCGTTGGGCGTGAGCGAGACGAAAGGCGGCTGCTCTCGCTGCCCGGGCGGGGGCATACCCAGGGTTCGACTCCGAAGAAAATTGCTGACACGGCGGATTCCCGCGGCGATGGAGGCATCGTCCGGCGGAGGCGGCGGGGGTTGAGGCTCTGTGGATTCGATCTCGAGTCGAATACTGATGGAGGGATCCGAGGCGGCTGGGGCGATGTTTTCGAAATAGTGGCGCGTGGTGATCCGGTCGGCCTCGGGGGGCAGCGCGAGCCAGTTTCTCTCCCGGGCGGGCCCGCCCAGGAAGATCTCGAAATCGCCGCTCGGATCGAGGTCGAAGTCCTCGTCGTTCAGAACTCCAGCTGTGTGGGTGCCGAAGGCTCCCTGTTGGGCGCCGGCCTCGAGGGTCAACGAGGTGTAGACCGCCCCGCCGGCGTGGCCCCGGACGCGGTAGGTCTGCTGGGGATCGATGGCGGCCTCGTAGTAGATCGCGTCCGCGTTGTCGCCGGTGAACTTCCGAGTGGGTGAAACAATTCTCTGAAAGTAGGGGGTTGCGGCGTCTTCCTCGAAATGGCTGAAGAGCGCTCCTTGGAGGATATGCATGACCGAGCGAAAGCCCCCGGCCACGTCGTCGGGGCTGGCGAGTCCCCACTCGGGGCCGAGATAGCGTGAATCGACCTCGCCCAGGAGGTCAATAAGTTCTGAAAAGGCCTGGCGGCTCTCGAGATCTTGCATGGTTCCTCCGAAGGGGTAGTTGGGGCCGCACCGGGCGGCGGGTGGGGTTTCCCGAGTTCAGGCCCGGGTCGCTGCGCGGGCCGCTCGGCGACCGAAGAACGTACCATCGCCCAGGGAGAGTCCGCTGCTATAGCCCCCGACCGCGATGCCGGAGGTCGAGCGACCGGCGGCGTAGAGCCCGGGGATCGGATCGCCCTCGGGATCGAGAACCCGCCCATCGCTATCGGTGTGGAGTCCGCCCAGAGTAAAGACGGCGTAGAGGGCCTTGTCCGTGGTGCAATCGAAAGCGCCGTAGGGGGGGCGGTCCAGGGGTTCGAGGTATTCGGCGGTTTTGTGGAAGACCGGGTCGCTGCCCTGGGCGGCATGGTGGTTGTAGAGTTCCAGAGTCGCGCGAAGGCTGCCCTCGGGCAGTGCGAGGGCGCGTTCGAGTTCCTCGGGCGTCTCCCCTACGCCGGCGATTTCCTCCATGTATTCGGGCTTCTCAAAGATCCCGTGGTCGACCACCATATACGACCGCCCGTCGTTATGAAGAAGGGCAGCTTCCCCGAGCCGGCCGTAATACGTGTCTTCGTTGACGAAGCGCTGTCCCTGCTGGTTGACGAGAATGCCCCGCTTGAGGCCCCAGGGCTGGGTGATGGGTAGGGAAACCGAGACCGAGTCCATGTGGATGGTGGCTCCCCCGGCGGCGATCCCCAGACGGATGCCGCTTCCGTCGTCCCCGGTGGCCGCGACGCGCATGCCGCAGCGAAGGGCGAGCGGGGCGTGTTTGAGGAGCATGTCGTCATTGAGCACGAAGCCGCCTGTAGTGATGACGACGCCCTGGCGGGCGCGGATACGACGTTCTTCGCCGAAGGACTCGGCCGCGACGCCGTGGATCCGGCCCTGATGGTCCTGGTAGAGCGCCGTGCAGCGGTGGTCGGTTGCGATCCGGGCGGGACTTGCCTCCACGGCCGCACAGAGCTTCTGCATCAAGAGCGGGCCGCCCTGGTGTTCGACCTGAGGGACATGACCCCGGGGCGCGGGGCGCGCGATATCCTTGAAGGGATGGGCGTTCTCGGCTCCGGACCAGACGAGGCCGTCGTCGGTCGGGGGTTCGCCGCTGGTGCCGTGGTAGAAAGTCTGTTTGAAAGGCACTCCCTGGGCACAGAGCCAGTCATAATGGTCGACAGAGCCTTCGCAGTAGAGGCTGATCTTCGTCTGGTCGGGGGCGAGCCCGGTGGAGGCCATGAGGTAGCGGTACATATCCTCCTCGGAGTCTTCGAAGCCGCAGGCCTTCTGGAGCGCCGTTCCGCCCCCTAGGTAGATGACCCCACCGGACATGGCCGAGGTGCCCCCTCCGCCGCTTGCCCGCTCCAGAACCAGAGTCTCGGCGCCCAAAGCCGACGCCTCGAGCGCCGCAGCCGCGCCCGCCGCCCCCAGTCCGAGGACAAGCACGTCCACTTCCTCGTGCCACTGAACGGCGCCGTTGGCGTCTCGGATGGTCGAGGTCATGCTCTTCTCCTTGGGTCCTGGGGTGGGCCGCCGGTGGCGCTCAGACGATGCGGCTCTCGTGGCCTTCCCAGTAGCGGTCCTTTAGCAGTCGCTTGTAGAGCTTGCCGGTGGGGTGTCGGGGAAGTTCGGCTTCGAAGTCGATGGTGCGTGGGCACTTGATGCTCGCGAGTTCTGCTCGGCAATAGTCGATCAACTCCTGAGCGAGTTCCGGACCGGCCTGGGCCAGATCGATGGGCTGGACCACCGCTTTGACCTCTTCTCCGAAGTCCGTATTGGGGACCCCAATAACGGCAACGTCTTGCACCTTGGGGTGGGTGATGAGTCGGTTCTCGGCCTCCTGGGGGTAGATATTGACGCCGCCGGAGATGATCATGTGTGCCTTGCGGTCCGTGAGGAAAAGCCATCCGTCGGGGTCGAGGTAACCCACGTCGCCCAGGGTAGACCAGCCCTGTCTGCTGCGGGCGCCTTCGGTCTTTTCCGGGGCGTTGTGGTACTCGAACTCGACATTGCTCTCGAAGTAGATCGTCCCGATCTCGCCCGCTGGGAGTTCGTTCCCCTCGTCGTCCAGGATATGCACGACGGCGTTGGGGCTCTTCCCGACACTGCCCTTATGTTCGAGCCAGTCCTGGCTATTGATCATGACGAATCCGTTGCCCTCGGTCCCGGCATAGTATTCGTGGATGACTTCGCCCCACCAGGCGATCATCGACTCCTTGATCGGGACGGGGCAGGGGGCTGCGGCATGGACAGCCACCTGAAGACTTGAGAGGTCGTGTCGTTGGCGCAGTTCCTCGGGCATTTTCAGCATACGGACGAACATGGTCGGGACCCACTGGCTATGCGTGACCTGATGGACTTCGATCAGGCGTAGGGCCTCGAGGGCGTCAAATTGCTCCATGATGATGCAGGTCGCTCCGAGTCGTTGAAACGCCATGTTGTACGCGAGGGGCGCGGCGTGATAGAGCGGCGCTGGGGAGAGATATACGGAGTCCTCGGTTCCCGCGTAGAAGTGCTGGACGAGGGCCATGAGGGGGGGCGGGGTCCCGGCGATTTCGCCCGGCAGGGGATGTTTTACCCCCTTGGGCTGGCCGGTGGTGCCCGAGGAGTAGAGCATTTGCCCGCCCTCGAGCTCGGCTTCGAGGGGTTCGCTGGGCTGGGCCGCGAGGGCTTCCTCCCAGGATTCATAGCCCGGGGCCGTTGCATCGATCATGAAACGAGCCGCGACTCCTGGACAGAGATCCGCGAGCGAGCCGGCCAGATCGGCTTTGGCCGCCGAGGTGATGAAGACTTTGGCACCGGAGTCGTTGAGGATATATTCGGTTTCAGCGGCGGTGAGTCGCGAGCTGATGGCCGTGAAGTAGAGTCCCGAGCGCTGTGCGGCCCAGCAAATTTCAAAGAATCGGGGGTGGTTTTCGAGGCAGAATGCGATGTGCTCTCCCGGCCTAAGTCCGAGGGACCAGAAGAGCTGGGCCGCCCGGTTCGAACGTTCGTCGAGTTGCCCGTAGGTCACGGTCTGACCGCTTGAGGCCATGATGAAAGCCGCTTTTTCAGGAATGCGCTGAGCGAGTGTTCCGGGGTACATATTTTGGATCTCCATGGAGCGGGGGAACGCTGCGGTGACCGGTTTTGTGAAATTTCCGGGACCGCTGCAATAACAAAGCTGCCAACCAATGTAAGCGCGCCTTGGCACATTTCGAAAGGCTGCATGGGAGGCCCCGGTGGACCTCGGTTTTTGATAGAGTCGAGGGCCGCTGGTTACAAGCTATCCGGCAGAGAATCGAGCGGAGGGCTGTAAGTGGAACGAACCCACCAGAAGCGCAGCGCAGAGACGCGGGCTAAATTGATCGAAGCCGGCGTTGAAATCTTCTCTGCCAGGGGCTTCGAGGGGGCGACTACCCGTGCGATCGCCCTGCGTGCCGGGGTGGCTCTTGCATCGCTTCCGTATCACTTCAAGACCAAGGAAGCCCTTTGGAAGGCGGTGGTCGACGATATTTTTGGCCGTTTCACCGAAACGATGGCCAGCGCGCGCTCGGGAATCGGTGATCTCGAGGAACGAGAGCAGACTCGCCGAATGCTGGCTGCCTATGTTTCTTTCTCGGCGGAGTCCCCGGAACTCCTTCGGATCGTTATGCAAGAAGGTACGGCAGGCAACGAACGGTCTGAATGGCTCGTCGAAAAACACCTGCGCCCGAACTTCGAGTACGTGAAGAGCGAGACTCGCCGGGCGGTGCGGAACGGCTATGGGCGTTCGGGACGCCTTGAACATATTTATTATATGATGGTCGGCGCGGCGGGGCTGCCCTATGTCGTGGGTCCGGAATTCCAGCTCCTCACCAAGCTCGACCCTTTCGATCCCGAAATGATCGAAGCCCATGTTGATTCCGTTCTGGACCTCTTCTATCCGTCGATCTCCGTAGACTCCGACTGATCGGCTCCGAGGGGGTGTCGATCTGTTGGCTTCCCTCATACTCTTTGCGGTTCTCGTAAAGCTGCGCGAATTTTGCAGGCAAGCTAAGCCGCCTGGGGCGAGTTGCTACCGGGGCATTCGAGAGGAGATCGAGGTGAAATTGTATACCGGCCCGGGCCCGAATCCGAGGGTTGTTCGCATCTTCATGGAGGAAAAGGGGGTCGAGATCCCCCTGGTGGAGGTGGATCTGATAGGCGGCGAAAACAGGGAGGGCACGCATGTTGGGCGCAACCCCGCCGGCCAACTTCCGACCCTCGAGTTGGATAATGGTCGCTGCATTTCCGAGATTACCGCGATCTGTGAATACCTCGAGGAGGCGACCCCGGGCCCGAGCCTTTTAGGCGAGTCGGCGGAGGATCGGGGCGAAACCCGGATGTGGGTTCGGCGAATCGATCTGAATATTTGCGAGCCCCTGGCCAACGGATTCCGGTCAGCTGAGGGCCATAGCCTCTTTAAGGATCGCATTAGGCTCTTCCCTCAAGCCGCAGCGGATTTCAAACTGCACGTTCAGGAACGGCTGGCCTGGCTTGAAGGGTTGCTGGGCGAGGGTGATTTTATCTGCGGGGGGCGATTCAGCCTCGCGGATATAATGCTATTCGCGTTCCTTGAGTTCGGTGGCGCAGTGGGTCAGCCCCTCGACCCCAGCCTTGAAAAGCTGGGCGCGTGGTATGCGAGAATCGCCGACAGGCCCAGCATTGCGGCCACTGTGGGGTAGGGCCGTTGCCGCTGGGGGCAGACTTTCAAAAACGGGCCACCTCTGGGGCTCGAGGAGCGCACGATGTTTAGGGTGATCCGATCAGGGCTGCCGAGGTTCGATTGGCCTCGCTAACCCGGATTGTAAACGACCAGGAGCGACCTCTTGGGGTGCTGAACCCGGAGCAACGCCTCGCCTATATTCGCGACGGATTTGTCGTGCTTCCAGGCAGGGTGGGCGAGGATTGGCTCGCCCGACTTCGGGAGATCACCGATGAATTTGTCGAGAAGAGTCGATTGCTCTCAGAGTCCACGCCGCTCTTCGACCTTGAGGAGGGGCATTGCGCCGCTCGGCCCCGGCTGAGACGGTTGGTTTCCCCCGCTGACCTGCACCCAACTTTCTGGGAATTCGTGAGTGAGTCCGTCGTGGCAGATATCGCGGACGACTTGATCGGTCCCGATCTGAAATTTCACCACAGCAAGCTGAATTTCAAGGCTCCGGGCGGTGGGGAGGAAGTCAAGTGGCACCAGGATATCCAGTTCTGGCCCCATACGAACTACAGTCCGTTGACAGTGGGTGTTTTCCTCGACGATGTAACTACTGATATGGGGAATGTGGGCTTCATCCCGGGCAGCCACGATGGGCCTCTCTATGACCAGTACGACGGAGAGCGCTGGGTTGGCTGCCTGAAGGACGCGGACTGCGCGCAACTCGACACTCAAAGCGCCGTTTATCCCGAGGGCCCCGCCGGTACCGTGACGGTGCACAATTGTCGTACTGTCCATGGATCGTCGCAAAACTCCTCGGATCGGAATCGGCGCCTTCTCCTTCAGACCTATGCGGCTGCTGACGCCTTCACCTACACGGATCTCGTGAAGAAGAGCCCCCGAGGAGACACATTGGTCCGGGGGCATGCCGCCCGATGGGCCCGCCACGATCCCAGGCCCTGCCAGGTGGGCCCTTCTCGTGTCCGCACGATCTTTGAGGTCCAGCAGCGGGAAGATTGAGTATCCTTCGGAAGTGTGAGGCAACCCCAGCCTGGTTGCCCCGGAGATTGTCGTGCCGGATTTAAATGAGCCAGTTTCAACTAATACGAGTGAGCTAAGAGACGGGATCTTCCGGCCCGATCTTCAGCGCCGCTTCGTTCATATTGTCGCGTGGTCGGCGACCCTGTCCTTGTGTGTCGGGTACCTATACTCGGCGATGCAGGTCGAACTCGATGCGATCCGCCGTATTGCGTTTGTCTTTGGTCTGATCGGCTTCGTTCTGTCGTCTGTGGTCGTTCGCATGACGAATTCAGCTCGGCTGGGCGCGGGCGTGATGGTTGTAGCGGGTGTGGCGATCACGCTTGTGCCTGCGTATTTCGAGGGAGGGGTCGCCTCTCCCTACAGCGTCTGGTTCTTGATTGTTCCCCTCCTGGGTGGGCTCCTTCTTGGGCCTGGCATCGCGTACCTGTCAGGGGCGGTCGGGGTGATCTCCATGCTGGCCCTGGCGTGGTTTTCAGAATCTCTGCCCATGCCGAACGCGGGCGGCGACAACACGGCGATGTTGGCCATGAATCAAACCCTGGCCATCATTTTCTGCACGGGGATAGCTGCGATTATTTCGACAATGATGAGCCGTTCCTCCAAGCAGCTCATGTCGTCTCGCAATGCCGAGATCAAGAAAAATCAGGAACTCATAGAGAGCAACGAGCACTTTCGGGGAAGCTTGAACGTGGCGCGGGATGCGATCGTGATCATTGGGGTTGGAGATCGGATCGAGTTCTTCAATCCCGCTGCGGAGGCGATCTATGGCCTGAGTGCATCTGAGGTCATCGGCCTAGCCATGCCAGAGGTGCTGATCCCGGAGCGGCTGCGGGCGGACCACTACGCGGGCTTCGGGCGCTATATCAAGACCGGAATTGCAAATATCATGGGCGTGAGGCTTGAGACTTTCTCGCTGCGAAGCGACGGTTCGGAGTTCCCTGTTGAGTTGACGATTCAGGAACTGAAGGGGAAGCCGGACAGTCGGTTCATCGCGTATATCCAAGATCTCACCGAACGAAACCGATTGCGCGAGGAACTTGCCCAAAAGGAGAAGGAGATCGGCCTCAAGCGTCGATTGGAGGCCATTGGTCGGATTTCGGGAGGCGTGGCCCACGATTTCAACAACCTCCTCATGGCGATCAATGGATATACCGAGTTGCTGCTTCTGCGCGACGACCTGCCCGATGAGGCCGTGGAGAGCCTGCGTGAGGTCGCCCATGCAGGCGATCGGGCTAACTCGATTACCAAACAACTGCTGGCCTTCAGCCGCCGCGATAGCCTAGATGTGGAGGCCATCAATCTCTCTCGATTGATTGACAGCCTGGTAGGGATGCTTGAAAAAGTATTGCCGGACTCGAGTGAGATAAGACTAGAACTCGAGGATGAACCGTGGCCTATTCAGAGCGAAGCGGCGCGGCTTGAACAGGCCATCATGAATCTCGTTCTGAATGCCTCGGCCGCGATGCCAGATGGGGGCAGGATCTGGCTTCGAACATTCAATGCCCGAGTCGACGAAGAGGCTGCGGCTGGGGTCAAGGATTTGCCTCCCGGCGAATACGGTTGTGTGGAAGTCAGGGATGAAGGCACGGGAATGACGGCGGAGGTCATCGAAAACATCTTCGACCCATTCTTTACGACAAAGCCTCTCGGAAGTGGGACGGGCTTGGGTCTCTCGACCACCCATGGAATTGTCCGGCAGAGTGGGGGCGCGATCGGTATCGAGAGCCAGGTTGGAGAGGGGTCGACATTTCGGATCTACCTTCCCAGGGCTGCGGATGTGGAGGAGTACTACACGGAGCCGGAGTCCGTCGAACCCAGTTATTCTCCCAAGAGCGCGACGGTCTTGGTGGTGGAAGATGAAGCATCGGTGCGAAGTTTAGTGGTTCGAACGCTCTCTCGACGGGGTTACCACGTTATCGAAGCGGTCGATGGAATCCGGGGCTATGAACTCGGAATCAGGTATTTGTCTTCGATCGATATTGTGGTCTCAGATGTTGTCATGCCCAGATTGGGGGGAGCCGAGATGATTCGACGCCTCAGACTTTCGGCTCCCGAGCTGAAGGTGGTCTACATCTCGGGTCATTCTGCCAATGAGCTCGACGCATCTGATATCGATGGCGAGCGGAGCGAGTTCCTCTATAAACCTTTTAATCTTGATGTGTTGCTGACGACGGTTGAGCGATTGCTCTTGGTCTCCAGCGATTAGGCGGGAGAGTATTCGCATGCCCCCAAACAAGAGGATCGAGCAGACAGCCGCGGCCCAGGCCAATCCCGCGACGATCCCCTCCTTCACCGGGACCCTCGCGGAAGGCGTGCACGTCGTTGGCGGCATGGGGAACGCGCTTTCGATCGAGACCGGCGCCGGGATAGTTCAGATCGATACGGGAGCCTCAGCCAAGCAGGCTCAGCAAATGCTCAAAAATCTTCGTGAGCTGAGCTCGGCTCCTGTACATGCCATTGTCTATAGCCATGGGCACCTCGGTTATAATAATGCCGTCAATACCTGGTTGGAGGACTCGGACAGGCGGGGCGAGCCCGAGCCTCGAGTGATCGCGCACGAGAACTTGGTGAAGCGCTGGAACCGCTACGGCGAGACGGAGGGGCTTCAGCAATTCTTTGTCGAGTTGCAATTTCGCCTGCCCGTGGGCGCGATGACCCATCCCCTCGATCTGAATATGCCGAACGAGGTTTTTCACCGCTCTGTTCGGCTCGGGGATGCTCGCCGCCAGATCCAGATCCTTTGGGCTCCCTCCGAGACAGATGACGCCCTGGTGGCGTGGATGCCGAAGGAGAAACTCCTCTACGGTGGAGCCGCCATTACCCCGAGTATTCCCAATGTCGGAACGCCGCTGAGGAGTCTCAGGGATCCAATTCGTTGGGCGGATACTCTGGATCGCCTCGCTCGACTGAATCCCGAGATTGTTGTGATGGAATTTGGCCCGCCCTTGGAGGGGGCAGAGAAGATTCAGCGGGTTCTCGGGCAGACCGCGGTCGCGCTACGTTGGCTTCGCTCAGAAGTCGTTGCGAGAGCCAATCGGGGAATGGGTGTACTAGAGATTCTCCACGACCTGGACTACCCGGAGGAGCTCTTCGAGGTTCCCTGGATGAAACCGCTCTACGGGTGTGCGGACTATATCGTCCGCGACATCTTTCGGGCGGAGACCGGCTGGTGGGATCGCAATCCCACCCAATTGCACCCAGCGGATCCCGGGGCCTCGGGGGAGGCTGTCCTTTCGGCCCTTACCGACAGAGACGCGATTCTTGCCCGCGCCGAAAGTCTGGCCGAAGGAGGGGAGACACAACTGGCCCTCCACGTCGTCGATCTGCTGGCTCTCGGTTCGCCCGATGACTCCGACGTCGAGCGCGCACGACGATTGAAAGGCGTGCTCTGCATGAAGCTGGCGGAAGAGGCCACCAGCTTCGTCTCTCAGAGCCTCTACGTTTCGAGTGCCCGAATCATTTCGAAGGGCACCGACAAGCCCACGGGTGTGCGCTGATACTCGATTCCGCCATCCATGGATCGGCGAAGTCTTCCCGTTAAGGCTGTGCTCGCTTGGACCGCTGAACTCGCTTGGAGCGTTGAAAGACAGCGAAGCCCGAGAGCCCAAGACTCAGGAGTAGGGCGGTCGACGGTTCCGGGATGGGCTGGGAGGAAAAATTCATCTCCGTCCCCCCGCCGGCGTCATCGCCGATGACGAGCCGGGCGATGATGAAGATTTCGTGGGCCGGCATGGCGAGGTTGACTTCGTCGAAGGTCGGCTCGCCGGACTCGAGTGAGGCATCGACAAGACCCAGGTAGGGTCGGTAGTCGTCGTCTTCGCCGAAGGCGATCATGCCCGCGGAAAAGAAGGAGGTCCCGACGACTTCGACAGCCATGGAGCGGATAAGGTCGCTGGCATGAGCGTCTTCGGACTCGACCTCGTAGGCGAGGATGAGTTCGGTTCCGCTGGCGAGTCCGTGCCCCGGAGCGAGTTCGAGCCGGAAGCCGCTGGCGATCGGGACCACGCTAAAGAGCTGGAGAGCAGATTGGGGCGCGCCTTCCAGGCCCGCCGAAAAATCTTCGAACTCGATGTTGCCATCGAGGGACTCTATCTCGCCCTGGCTGTTGACTAGGTCGGCGAGGGTGACAGGCGTAGCCGAGGCGCTGCTGACCATGCCCAGAGAGAGGATGAGGGAGAGGAAGAGGAGGGAGGGCCGGATCGACGTAGGCCAGGCCAGGGAGTGCCGTCTTCGATTCTTATGGACTCGGTTCGTCGGTATCAACGCTGCCAAAGAGGTTTCCGCCTTTCAAGATGCTTTCGCCAACGGGCTACGGGCTCGCAAGTGAGTGGTGGCGAGCGGGTGCTTATGGCAATTCTTTTAGGCAGGGAGGCGGAAAAATCTTTGGAGCACGCAGGGAGTCAGGGGAGTTAGCTAGGCGGCGGGCAGGCTCCCCATAGAGGTGCGCCCACGGGGGAGTGACGGGTGTCCCCGCACACCGGACACTCAGCTCTAGCGGGCGGCTGCCCGGTGAGTAGTCCGCGAAAAGGGCAAAGGCCCCCGGCTCTGGCGCTCAACGCCAAAGGCGGCGGGGCCGCCAGAACCGAACTTTCAGGGATTCATGGCGTAGCGGTCAGCGAGAGGCAGAACGTGCTGCTCCCAGACTCGCGTGTATCGGTCAGCGCCAGGTGCGGGCTTGGCGATCATTTCGAGGCACTGCTCCATCTGGATCTCGGTGCTGCTCGGTTTTCCGTGCAGTTGGATCGCGTAGCGCGAAAAATCTCGCACGAAAACGTCGAAGACCTGATCCACCAGATCGTCCTCGACGCCGTAGATCTCGGCGTTTTCGAGGAAGAGTTGGCCGTAGACCACTAGGGTGAAGAGTTCGCCGACGGCGAGCAGGAAGTCCACGTCATTTGCCTGTGCCTGCCCGGGTGGGGCCTTCTCGAGCATCCGCCGGAAGGCTTCGATCTGCCTGCCAAAGACCGCGACGTTCGGGGACGATGAGGCTGCGAAAGTGCTCTGGTAGTCGTGGAAGCGGATCTCCCCGAGCCCTCGCGTTGGGCCCTGGTGGAAAAGGAATGTGTCGTCTGCCGCATCGTCTCGGCGTTCTACTGGCGGACATTCCTGGGGGTCGAAGAAGTAGTTGGGCATGAATTTGACGATCAGCGCGATGTTGACATGAACTGTCCCTTCGAGTTTGGGAAGGGCTCGGATATCCCGAGCGGCCATTTCGAAGTACATGTCCCGTTCGAAGCCCTTGGCGGCAATTACGTCCCAGAGATGGTTGATGACGTCCTCTCCCTGGGTGGTGACCTTCATTTTGACGACGGGGTTGTAGAGCAGGTACCGGCGATCCTCGGCATTGGCCGAGCGCATATAATCCGCAGCACGCAGAGCCACCAATTTCATCGCGATCAGGCGGGCGTAAGCATCCGAGAAGAGTTGCTTGACGTGGGGGAAATCGGTGACCGATTGCCCATAGAGTTTTCGATTGGCCGCATGGCTGACGGCTTCGTAGAGCGCGTGGGTGCTAATCCCTATCGAAGCCCAACCGAGGTTGAACTTTCCGACGTTCACCGTGTTCAGCGCGGCATTCCAGGCCTCCCGACCTCGCGAGAGGATATCCGAGTCGGAAATCGGGTAATCGTGCAGGGCATAATTCGAGACGTAGGACTGGGAGTTGACGACACTCCGTTTGCACTCGTAGTGCTCATCTTGGGAGTCGACCACAAAGAACACGTAGTCGTCGGTGCCCCGGATCTTTCCGAAGGTAGAAACCAGGGCCGCCTTGTTGCCGTTCCCGATATAATACTTCTCTCCCCGGGCCAGGTAGCCTCCACCCTCCTGGGGAATCAATTCCATTTCTGTGGAGTAGACGTCAGCGCCGTGGGCTCTTTCGGAGAGACCGAAGGCAAAGATCCCGCCTTCCTCCAAGAGACGAGCCGTTTTCTGCTTGACCTCTTCGTTCTCGCTCATCCAAATCGGGCCGAGCCCTAGGATCGAGACCTGCCAGGTATACCAGTAGGCCAGCCCGTAAAAACCCAGGATTTCGGCGAGTTCACAGTTGCGCCAGGTATCCCAACGCGAGTCTGCGGCCCCGTAGCCCGCCGGGGTCAGGGTGGTGGCGAAGAGTTTTTCGCGCTTGACGAAGTCGAGGAAGTCGCCGTACCAGGTCTGCTCCCGGTCGTCGCGCTTGAGGGCCTGTTTGCCCTTATCCTCGAAAAATTCGACGACCTTCAGCATCAACTCGCGCGATTTTTCGTCGGGGTAGGTACGCGTAGGTCTTTTGGGATCCAGCAGAATCATGGCACTCTCCGGGTTAGAAGTGCGGGCGCGGTGCCTGGGCATTCTTGCAGATTCAACGGTGTCGGGCGCGGGGTCCTGATTCGATCGCGCAGATGATATGATGGCGGATTAGACCGTTGAGTAGACCTTAGTGCCAGGGGTGTGTGTTTTTTAACCCATTTTCTTGTGATTTTGGTATTCTCAATTCCAGATCGGACCTATGGAGTCTGCCGGTTACCCCCCTTCCTCGAAGACCAGAGAGCGGTTGATCAGTGGCGTTGAGGTGGGCCGGAGGCGAGCCGGCGGACAGGCTAGCGCCCCGCATGCTGCGGAGGTGGCGAGTCCGAGGGCTGGGGGTGGCCCTGGCCTTGGCCCTGCTTTTGATCGGAACCGCGCCGGATCTGGGCCGGGCAGCGGGCCCTGAGCCCAACTGCCGGCAGCGCCTTCCCAGGGGCCCGGGTTTGGTTCTGCGCCACTGTTCCCAGGCGGGTCAGGCGGCCCAGCGAGTGCGTCCGGGTCGGGTAGGTGCCCGGGCTTTTCTCGCCGAGCACGCGGCCGGGCTCGGTCTGGCCACCGACCTTGGGGACCTTGAGTGGCTCGAGGAGAGGAGGGGCTTGGCCGCGACCCGTACGCTTTACCGCCAACTTCTCCTGGGAATTCCTGTCCACGATTCAGAAATTTCGGTCAACCAATCCCCGGAGGGCCAAGTCCAGGCGCTCTACAGCCGGTATCGCCGGCTCTCGCCGGGCCGGGCCGTCCCCGGGATCGGAAGCCCTGCGGCGGAAGCCGGGGCCCAGGCGGCAGCGGGCATCGAAGAGTTGCGCATGCCCGTGGAGAGCGAGTTGGCCTGGTTCCCCGTCCCTGGGGATCGCGCACGCCTGGCCTGGCGCATGACTCTCTATGCCCGGCGGCCGCTGGGTGATTTCTTGACCCTCGTCGATGCCCAGACCGGGGAAATCCTCTTACAGGAAAACCGGATCGCGTTTGAGACTGGCACCGGGCTGACCTTTCGGCCGAATCCCGTCCAGACCGTGGGCAGCCCCGGCCTTGTGGATGGAGGCGACGTTTCCTCGGCAGCCCTGGATGCCGCCCGGGTGGAGGTTTTCTTGTTAGGCCTCGACCCGGGGACCGGGGCGCTGCGAGGCGAGTTCGTCGACCTCGTTGCCCTCGAGGGAGGCCTCGACGTCGGCGACGCCGACGAGATCAGCCGGGCTTACGCCTACGACCGTTCCGACGATCGCTTCGAACAGGTGGTGGTCTACGACACGGTGGATTCCATTCAGCGCTATTTCCATGCCCTGGGCTTCGACGACGATGTGGGCGTTCTTAATGGCATCCGGGATTTTCCGACTCGGGCGCATGCCCACTGGGACAACGCCGATCGATCTTTCTATTCGACCGCGGACGACGCGATTCATTTTGGGGATGGCGGGATCGACGATGCCGAGGACGCGGATATCGTGGCGCACGAATACGCCCACGCGGTTCAGCACGATCAGAATGTCTGTTGGGGGAGCGGGGAGATGGGCGCCATGGGTGAGGGCTTCGGCGATTATCTGGCGGCCAGCTTTCACGAAGCCGACGGAGACGCCGCTTATCAAGCCTCTCACGCGGCGTGCGTGGGCGAGTGGGATGCCAGCGATTCGGGGGGCGGGTTCCCGTCGTGTCTGCGCCGAGTGGACGGGGTTAAAGTCTACCCCGCCGATCTAGTGGGCGAGGTGCATGCGGATGGCGAGATCTGGTCCCGGGCACTCTGGGATCTACGGGCTGCCATCGGGGGAGTCGCCGCCGACCGATTGATCCTCGAGCACCATTTCACTCTGCCGTGCAGTGCGACGATGAGCGATGCCGCCGAGGAACTGCTGCAGGCGGACAGCAACCTGAACGCCGGGGCCCACGCCCCAGCGATTCGGACCAGCTTCTGCGCCCGGGGGATCCTTGCCGGTGCGGAGTGCGCTCTGCCCTCTGAACTGAATCTGGGACTGAGCCTGGCTCCGATTCCTCTGCGCGCGGGCCAGCGGGCGACCTATACCCTGAGCGCCGAGAACGTCTCGGACCAGTTGCTGTCGGGGATCGGGCTGACGGCGGGTGTGCCCGGGGGCGCGCGCTATGTCCCGGGCTCGGTCAGTGACTTGGGAAGCGAGGCCGTGGGCGTGCTCACTTGGCCCGAGATCACGCTCGCGCCCGGGGAGCAAGTGAGTCGAAGCTTCGAGGTGCTGGTGAACTCGGGCCCGGCCTCGGAACTCCTCTTCTTCGACGATGCCGAGTCGGGGACCGCTCAGTGGGGAACGACGCACAGTTCGGGAGCCCTGGATTGGGGGCTCGGCGCCAGCGTCGGGAGTTCGGCGACTTCACCCCATGCCTGGTTCGCGGCGGACCCCGATACCCCGTCGGACCAGCGGCTCGAACTCGCAGAGACGATCGCGGTGACCCAGGGAACTCGCCTGAGTTTCGTCCACAGCTACCTGACCGAACTGCGCTACGACGGCGGGGTCATCGAGTACTCGAGCGATGCCGGAGCGACATGGCAAGACCTGGGCCCGCTGATCGTACAGAATGGCTACAACTGGCCGATTTCGGGAAATTTTGAAAGCGCCATCGCCAACCGTGACGCGTTCACCGGCAACAGCCACGGTTTTCTCGAAACCGTCGCGGACTTGAGTTCCCTGGACGGTCTGGCCGTTCGGGTTCGATTCCGAATGGTTTCCGATACGAACGTCGGTCGCACGGGCTGGTGGGTTGACGATGTCTTGATTGAGCGGGAGGTGAACCTCGAGGGCGCCGGGGCGAGTGTGGGAGGCACCACCGAGCAGGTGACCCTCGCGACACCGATCCAGCCCGGAGAGGCCCAGAATCCGCCGATCCTGCTGACCCCGGAGCCGATCATCGTCGTCCGGGGGGGCAGCGTCGTCATCGGCCCTGAACACCTGCAGGCGATGGATCCCGACCTCGGAGACACGCTGACGTTGACCGTCACGACGCCGCCGGGGGCGGGGAGCCTGAGTCTTATGCCGGGCTTTACCCAGGCTCAGGTCGATGCCGGGAGCCTGGTCTACACCCACGCCGGGGAAGCAGGCGACGGGGATGCCTTTGGTCTTGTTCTGAGCGACGGGCAGGGCGGCGAACTCGCCGAAGAGATATTGACTCTCTCTGTCGCCCAGGCGAACCAACCCCCGAGCCTTGGGCTTCAGACGCTCGAGGAGGCGAGGGTGGGCGATGCGTATGCGGTCCAGCTCGTCCCGACCGACAGCGATGTAGGACAGTGGCTGACCCTCGAGCTTGTCGCCGGGCCGGGCTGGCTCGCGCTGTCGGGGGCGAACGGCGACGGGAGTTGGACCCTGGAGGGCGTTCCCCAGCCCGGGGACGAAGGAGAGGGTGAGGTCGTTCTGCGGGTCTCGGATTCGGGCGTGCCGCCGCTGGCCGAAGAGGTCACCGCGCCGATCCGGGTTCAGCCATCGGCGGTCAGGGTGCCGGGACTCGGGCCCGGCTTCGTGGGGGTCGGTTCCCTGATCCTCGCCGCCCTGGGTGCCCGGCGGGCAAGGAAGGCGCCCGGGCGGCGTTAGGCTCCAGAGAGTGCGCGGCGGTAGGGAGAGATATCCATTCCCAGCGCTCCGTAGCGCGCCTCGACCGCGGCGACGGTGGCGGCGGTCCAGTAGGGATGCCCAGGGGCCGGAAAGCCCAGCACACAGCGTTGATCCACCGAGGCCCGGGCGATCAGGGATTCGACGGAGAGATCCCGGCGGTACATCTTCCAAGCCCAGCCCGGATGGAGCGTGCTGATCCACTCGCTCTCTGCCTTGCGAAAGGTCAGGTTCTGGACGACGCGCTGCTTTCCCGGAGTTAGGGGGGTCCCGCGATGCCAGGTGTCGTGGCGGTAAAAAAGCAGGCTGCCTGGACCGAAGCGCGCACGCCTCTCCCGGGGGTAGAGGTGTTCGGCTCGAAAATCATGGATTTCAGGAGCCCGTTCGGCGAGATCCCGCTCCGCAGACTCTCGGTCGTTGATCCAGGGCAGCGTCCCCAGGCCCGGAGTCGCCATCATGGGCCAGGCGTACGCGGGGTCTTCGGGGCCCTCTCGGGGGATGACGGCCGTGGCTCCGCCGCACTCTTCCACCGCGTCGAAGTAGACGATGATTTCGACCGCCTCGGGGGTCTCCCAGGCCGGCGGATGGGTCAGGGTGTGGTTGGGGTAGTCGACGTGGATGCGCTGGTCGGTGTTGTCATAGAGACCCCCCTGGCTGTCCGAGCGGCCAAATTTCGACCAGAGGTCGGCCTGGGTGAGGCGCACGTCACGGATGGGTGTTTCCAGCAATTGCGCGACTGCGGCGAGGATCCGGGGGTGGAGAGAAAGCGTATCGAGCGCCTCGTGGCCCGTGGGAAAGACCATTCGGCCGTCGCTGCCGAAGTCGGTCACCTTGGCCTGCTCTTCGCCGGAGAGGGTCCTGAACTCGCGCTGAATCAGCTGCAGCGCGGGGTCGAGACATTCCGCCGGGAGGATCCCATCGGCCAGGGCGTAGCCCGCCTGCCGCCAACTCGCCTGCTGTTCCGGACTCAGCGTCCCGCCCTTTGTTCCCTGGGGTCTGGCGGGTTGGGGATCAATCCAGGCCATTGTTTCGGGCACGGCGCCCTCTCTTTTTTTTTGCGCGTTGTTGTTATTTCGCCAGAACTTGGCACCCTCATTCCCGCTTCGGGAGAGTAGAACTCGGGGGCCTAATCATGAGCGATATTACCGTGCGCGATCTGCGTTTTCCCTTCGAGGAAAAATTTGATCTGGATGTTCCCGACGAGAGCCTGAGCTTGATGCTTTCGAGCATGGCCCTGTCCATGACCATGCCCTACCTCGAGCCCTACCTGATTCGGACCATGGGGGTGGCGATCCCCAAACTCAAGAACCCGAAGCTCGCGGAGGATACCCGTGACTTTTCGCGTCAGGAAGCCCACCATTACCGGAACCATGCGAATCTCAATCGGCGGATTCGTGCCAGCTTCTCGGCCCGGGGGGCGGATGCCCTGGGCCAAATAGAGTCGGCTCTCGACGTGGACTATCGGCGCTTTTCCCGGGAGAAACCCCTGCGTTGGAACCTCGCCTACGCGGAGGGTTTCGAGGCCATGACGTGCTCCGGTGCTCTGGCCATGGCGGAGTTCAAGACGTTTGACGACCCCTATCGGAATCCTGGGGGCGAGATCTGGGGCTGGCATTTGGCCGAAGAGATCGAGCACCGGACCGTGGCCTTCGGCGTCTTCCAGGAATTGGTGGGGAGCTATCTGTATCGCCTACTCTTCGGCTCCCGCGCCCAGCACCACTATTTGTCTTATATCGGACGCTTCGCACGCTGCATGGCCGAGGACCTGGGCAGAGATGTGGGGAGGCCGCGAACCCCGGTCGAACGCCGGGCGGTGCGCCTCTTCCTTCGCACCTTGTCGCCGCGCTACGACCCCGCCAAGATTGAAATACCCGAGCACGTCAGCGAAATGTTGGCGGCCTTCACCGAGCGCGCTGAAAAAAAGGCGAGCTGATCGCCTCGGGAGGGGCGGGATCGGGCCAACGATTTCCGGTGCCCTGAGCCGGGCACGGCCGCTGAAGTCCGGCCCGAATCCCGAATGAAGTGGTCTCAACCGTCTTTGAGTACGTCCTCGGCCACCAGTTCCTCCAGGTAGGGGGTATCCCACCAGGAGAGTTGCAACTGCTTGGCCCATCGGAAGTAGAGTTGGCAATCGTATTCGATGGTGAAGGCAACCCCGCCCCAGATCTGCGCGCAGACCCGGGTGACTTCTCGATAGGTTTCGCAGGCGAAGAGCTTCGCCATCGGTGCGAAGCGGCTGATTGAGCGGTCCTTGGAAGCATTCCAGGCGGCTTCGTAGACCAGCACCCGGCCGCCGTCGATATGGGTGGCTGAGTCGGCCATGTAGTGGGCAAGGGCCTGAAAGGCGCCCAGGGGCTTGTCGAACTGGACGCGCTCCTTTGAGTATTCGACCGTGATGTCCAGCACCTTCTGGGCTCCGCCGATCGCCTGGGCGGCGATCAGGATGATGCCCTCGTGGAGTACTGCGTTGAATGCTTGCCATCCCGTCCCCGGGGCACCCAACCTTTCCTCGGCGCTGACCCGCACATCCTGTAGGTCCACGCGGTACTGGGCGTCGCCGGATTGTGAAAGCTGTTGGGTAAGGGTGACGCCGTCGGCGGAGGGATCGACCAGGAAGAGGTCTACGCCCTGGGGACCGCGGGCCAGTACGATGAGGCGGTCAGCGGCGCTCGCGAAGTAGACGTGACGCTTAACCCCGGAGAGCAGGAAATTATCCCCGTCGGCCTTCGCCTCCAATTGGACGCCCACCTCGCCGTAGCCGCGGTTGGGCTCGAGCCATGCGGGGGTCAGCACGGCATCCCCCCCGGCGATCTTGGGGAGCCACTCGGCCTGTTGGGCGTCATTGCCCGCCGTCAGGAGCAGCCGGGCGCTGATCACCGAACTCACAAAATGCGGCACAGGGGCGAGGAACTCGCCGAACTTCTCGTAGACGAGAGCGGCTTCGGCGAGGGTTTGGCCCCCGCCTCCGTTGGCCTCGGGAATCAATAATCCCGTCAATCCCGACTCGGCGAGCTGCTTCCAGAGAGCTTCGGGGTAGCCCTTGGGGTCGTCCTCCATCTGCCGGACGACGTCGATGGTGCAGTGTTCTTCGAGAATGCCGTGGGTCATGTCCACGATCATCTGCTGTTCTTCGCTCAATGCGAGGTCCATCTTGGATCTCCTCGGATCAGGCGGCCGTGAAAGCGGCCGCGAGTCGGTTTTTGGACGGCTATATCGGGCAGCCCCGGGTTAGAAGTTCTTGGGCAGTCCCAGTTTTCGCCGGGCGATGATGTTTTTCTGGATCTCGGAGGACCCGCCGCCCACGGTTTCGTTCAGGGTGGCGCGATAAGCGCCCTCGAAGCGCCCGGCGAGAGGAGCATCCTCTTGGCCCTCTCGTATTTGTCCCGCCGCCCCGGTTAGGTCGAGGGCGTCCTTGCAGACGCGTTGGGAGAGGGTTGTGGTGAAGAGCTTGTACTCCGAGGACTCGATGCTCGGGGGCTTGTCCCCCTTCATGGCGGCCGAGAGGAAACGCTTGCTCAACCCCCTGGCCACTTGGGTATCGGTCACGATATGGGCGATGGTCCGGCGCACGTTGGGATCTTCGCGCAGGGGCTTGTCGTCCCGGGTGGCTTCCTTTGCCCACTGCACCAGAAGCTTCGAGCGATCTTCGATCGGTGACAGCGTAAACAGGGTGAAGCGTTCGAGATCCAGGGCTTCGGCGATGTAGCGGAACCCGCGCCCCTGTTCGCCGACCATATAATCTTCGGGAACAAAGACATCTTCGAAGAAGACCTGATTGGTGGTGTCCTTGCCGATGGTGGGCAGGCTCTGAATCTCAAGATTCGGGTGATCCATGGGGATCATGAAGAGGCTCAGACCATCGTGCTTGGGCTTGTCGGGGTCGGTCCGAGCACCCACCCAATACCAGTCCGCGAAATGCGCCGATGTGGTCCACATCTTCTGGCCATTGAGCATCCAGCCGCCGTCCACCTTCTCGGCCTTGAGCTGCATGTTGGCGGAGTCGGAACCCGCCTGGGGCTCGCTATAGCCCACCGCAAATTCGACCTCGGCGCTCAGGATCTGGGGCAGAAATTCCTGCTTGAGCTTTGCGCTCCCGTGGCGGATCAGGGTCTTGCCGATGATTCCCACGCCCTTGCCGATCTGGGGCGCGCCGTGCCGGGCAAGGGCTTCATTGAGGATGAACTCGTAGACGCCCTCGATTTCCTGGCCGCCGTATTCCTTGGGCCACGACATGCCGAGCCAGCCCTGCTTGGCGAGCTTTTGCATGAAGGCGCGGCGCGCGGGGGTATCGGCGAGTTGGCTGAAATTTTCCCGGGTCAGGTCCATGACCTCGGGGTCGTGGTTGTCGACGAGCCACTGCTCGACCTCCTCGGAAAATTTCTGCTCTTCCTTCGTGAAGTCAAAATCCATCGCCGGCTCCTTGGGGGGCGGGGCGGGGCCCCGATCCCTGTCAGTAAGATACGATCCGTTGCGTATCGTAATTATAGAGGCCTCGGAAGAGCGCGTCAACTCCGGTCTCCTCCCTCAGCACCTCTCTGGGTGCTCTTCTCTCCGGCTGGGGAGCAGGCGGGTGTCCCTCAGTCGGGTCGCCGGAGCGCGGCACGATCGAACGCCTCGAGGAGGGCGGTCGCGCGCCCGGCCACCAGGGGTTTCATCTCCGGGTGGGTCAGGATCCAGGTCTCGTCGTTCTCCACCCCGGCCAGAATCGCGGCGGCCACCGCCTCGGAGGACTGCTTACCCGGGGTGGGGGAGGCGTGGGGATCGGCTTCGGGAGGAACCTGGGCGGGCCCCGTTTTAAGCTGGCTGGGCCGGTTGCGCTCGCTCTCGGCGATGCGGGTGGTCACGGCTCCTGGGCACACAACCGAGACCCCGATGGGAGCACCGAGGGCTTGGAGTTCGGCGCGAAGCGACTCGGAGAACCCCACGAGGGCAAATTTGGTGGTGGTGTAGGCGCCGAGGTTGCCCTGGGCGATGGGGACGAGCCCAACGATCGACGCCGTGTTGACCACGTGTCCGGGTGCACCGCTCTCGAGCATGCCGGGGACAAAGGCAGAGACCGAGTGAATCGCGCCCCATAGGTTGACCGAGAGGCACCACTCCCAGTCCTTTGCTTCGATTTCGAGCAGCGGGCGCGTGACCAGAACGCCGGCGTTGTTGCAGAGCAGGTGACAGGCTCCAAAGCTCTCCCGAACCCCGGCGGCAAAATCCGTCACCGCTTCGCGATTCCCGACGTCGACTGCCCAGGCCAGAGCTTCGCCGCCCCGAGATCGGATGGCTTCAGCCACCCGGTGGGCGGCCTCGGATTCCACGTCGGCCAGCGCCACGCGCATTCCCCGGTCGGCGCAGGCATGGGCGAGGGCCTCGCCGATTCCGCTTCCGCCACCGGTGATGACGGCGACCTGCTGCTTCCATTCGCGCATGGGCGTGGTTCTCCTTGGATCCGCCGAATGCGCCGGTGTGAAGTGGAGGCGGCTGAGGCGTTGGGTTCGGGGTCGGCGTATGACGAGGGGCAGCATAGGCGATTGCCCAGCGAGCCCGAGCGTCGTCAACCAATCCGGTCTCGGGCTTTCGGGGGGCAGCTCTGCGACTCGTGGCTACAGTTCGAATCCAAATCGAGTTCGAATTCGGAGCGGGAGTCCGAGGAGCGCTTGGGGATCGGAGCTTGGGCTCTCGAGCTTGGCTCAGAGGAAGGGCGATCGGTTCTCCGGTTCAGCAAAGCTGAGGGAGAGCATTCCGAGGATCGCAATTGAGCACCTGAGGATGTCGACGAGTTCCATGTTCTGCTCCCTGGGCCGATCTGGATTCTGCCCTGATTGGCGGTTTCCTATGGCCACAGAGGAAGAGTCGGAGAATGCTCGGAGAATGGGTCAGTTCGGACGCCTAAAAAGGCGTGGCGGGGAAGGCTGGCGATCGAGCGAGGCAAGCGACGGGGCGCAGCCTGGGCCGGATTCCCGGATTTTCAGCGTCAAAATCGCCGCCTAGGCGCTGAAGGCTTCGTCCGGCTCCTCGGAGCCCTCGGTGACGAGAAAATCCCCGTACGCCGTATCGAAGACCTCGAGCATCGCTTCGAAGGGCAGGTCGTCAAAGCTTCCCCGCTCGCTCACGTACTCCATGTGGCGGCGGCCTGGGTTGAGCTCGGCGAGTGCCTAGCCGTCCTGGGTCAGTGGACGTCGCCCTGGGGCCCGAAGCCAGCCTCGGGCCCCGATTCCTGCACGACTTTGCGCCAGCGGAAGGGGGAGGCGAGGATCGAAGCGAAGCCCAGCGGGAAATGGGGCAGGTCTTCGATCCCGGTTCGCACCGGGGGTTCGCGATCGCTGGGCAGCCAACGGGTTCCGAAGAGGATGTCCCAGAAGATGAGGTTCCCCCCGTAGTTGTGATTCGACTCGGCGGTGATCGGAGAGTGATGCCAACGGTGCAGTTCGGCCATGCTGAAGATCCAGTTGAGGGGCCCCAGGCGACAGGGGAGGTTGGCGTGTTGGTAGGTGCCGTGCACTGCCGAGAAGATGAGGACCAGGGCCAGCACGCGACCGTCCGCGCCCAGCGCGACGAGGGGCAGCAATTTGCCGGGGCCGATCAAGAGAATGTCCAGGGGGTGAAAACGCAGGGCATTGAACCAATAAAGTCGGTTGGCGCTGTGGTGGGGTGCATGAAAACGCCAGAGCCAGGGGATCTCGTGCATCGCGCGATGGCAACTGTACTCGACGAGTTCCCCCAGGATCAAAGCGGGAACGAGTTGGGCAAGCAAGGGCCAGTTCGTCGGCCAGAGTGCGGCTCCGTAGGTCTGGGACATCCAGGCTCCGATGCCGACGGCGAGGGCGAGGATCAGCGGTTGGGCCCCCAGGTTGACCACCGCGTTGGTGAAGGCCAAGCCGACATCGGCCTTGAGGTCACCGTGTGAACGCCCCCATTCCGAATGAAGTGGAAAAAGTCGCTCGAGCAGGGCCAGCCACCCATAGGAGACCAGGATGATCACCCCGGTGACGAATTCGGGTGAGCTTCCCCCATCGATTAACACGATCGCGCCGCCAATAGACGCCACGATGGCCAGAGGGAAAGCGCTGCGTGCCAAGAGCCATTCAATCTGTTCCCGCATGCCCGTAACTCTAGCGTGAAGGGGGTCTTTGAGCCTCTTCCGAGCGCCAGGGAAGGCCGCCGGAGTCCGGGCGTATGCCGAGAACTGCGTCATCGAGCCCCAGGATTCCGCGCTATGTTTCGCCTTCCCCGAAAATCGCGTGAAGGGGTCGCACTCGGTTTCCGTGGCCCGGGCTCGATTCGGAAAATCCTTTTGAACAGCGAGAGAGCTGGCGAGCGGAACGGCGAGCGGCTCCCCGAATACAACTGAATGGAGGCCGCTATGTCGACCGCTTATATCATCGATGCCGCCCGCACGCCTCGAGGCGTAGGCAAGCCCGGCCGGGGAGCCCTGTCCGATATTCATCCCCAGCGGCTGCTCGGGAGCCTACTGGGCTCGCTGCGCGATCGAAACGATCTCGAGACGGCCGATGTTGAAGATGTGGTGATTGGCTGCAGCACCCAGGTGGGCAAGCAGGGGGCGTGTATCGGTCGCATGGGCGTTCTCGATGCTGGGTGGGATACGGCGGCCCCCGCGTTTACCCTGGACCGATTCTGCGGCTCGGGGATTACGGCGGTCAATCTCGCGGCGGCGAATATCATGAGCGGGATGACCGATCTCGTCGTGGCCGGCGGAGTCGAGATGATGTCCTATACCGGCACGCTGACTCCGGCGGTCCCAGTGGCCACCATGGACATGGGCAACCTTCATCTTCGGGAGATGCATCCCCAGCCCCACCAGGGAATCTGTGCCGATCTGATCGCCTCATTGGAAGGAGTTGGGCGTGATCAGGTCGATGAGCTCGCTTGCGAAAGCCAACGCAGGGCGAAGATCGCCATCGACGAGGGTCGCTTCGATGGCAGTCTGGTTCCGGTTCGCAATGATCATGGCGAAATAGCTCTGGAGAAGGACGAGTTCCCTCGCCCCGGGACGACACTCGAGACACTCGGCCAGCTTCCGACTGTGTTCGACCAGTTCATGGAAATGCCCGTGGATGAAACCGGTGAAACCTTTAGCCAACTCGTGGCTCGCGCCTATCCCGACCTTCGCCTCGAACATATCCATCATGCCGGGAACAGTTCGGGTGTGGTTGACGGAGCGGCCGGATTGCTACTCGCTTCAGAGGAGTATGTCGAACTCAAGGGCCTCAAGCCCCGGGCGAAAATCGTCGCGATGGCCACGACGGCCGGGAGCCCGACCCTGATGCTCAATGAGCCGGGCCCCGCGGCGAGAAAGGTCTGCCAGAAGGCTGGGATGACCCTGGGCGATATCGACCTCTTCGAGGTCAACGAGGCCTTCGCTGTGGTTGCCTACAAATTCATGCGAGACCTCGATATCGACCCGGCCATCTGCAACGTCAACGGCGGAGCCATCGCGCTGGGCCATCCCATCGCGGCGACCGGCTCGATGCTGATCGGAACCGCCCTCGACGAACTCGAAAGGCGAGGCGATTCGAAGGCGCTGATCACCATGTGCACCGGGGGTGGAATGGCTCCCGCGGTGATCATCGAACGCGTTTGATCTCGGCCGAGTTCTCGTTCTCGAGCGGTTGGCTCGGAATTCGCGCCCGGGATCCCGGCGTGGCTTCACAGGGGCTTCCCGCCCCCTTTGCAAGGGGTGAGGCCGGAGAGCGGACGGACCCGGAAAAATGCGGAAAACTCCCGCGTGGGTCATCTTTGGCTCTCCGGGAGGTTCCATGCAGGGAAGTGCACACGAGAGGCTCGTCAAGGGCGAGGCCTGGGACGATTTTTGTGAAACCCTGAAGGTGGCGGGCCGGGTGATCGAGGGCTTCGGCGATGAGCCCAGTGACCAAGAGCGCGCCGAATGGTATCGCTACCTGACGCGCATGATTCGCAACGGCCTCGAACGCATGGTGGAGAATTGCGAGGTCGACCGGCCCCGCCTGCGTGATGCTCCCTGGCGCCAGAGCATCAATGTCCAAAGTCCAGACCAGGACCACCTGATGTGCGAGTTTGTCGACGGCTCCCACGAATATCGCATCACGGGCAATCGGGGCACGCTTCCCTATTTCGTGATGGCGACATGGACGGCGCCGCAACCCGAAGACCTGGCCCGGCGCGACTGGGCCTCGGAGGGTGTCGCCGGGCTGGCGGCCTTCAACCCCACAGATCTCACCACCACCGCCTTCCTTTCGAGTCGCGAGATTGACTTCGATGCCCAGGGAAATTTCGAAGTCGTCCTCAGTCAATCCCCGCCCGCTCGCAACGGGATTGCCCTGGAACCGAGGACGACGGGGGTTTTGATCCGCACCGTATTTCGCGACCGAACGGCCACCGACCCGCCCCGCTTCGAAATCGCCCGGCTCGACGGCGCACAGCCGCGCCCCATCGAGCCCGCCGAGATGGCCGAGGGACTCGCGAAGGCGGGCCAGATCGTGCTGGGCTACGCCGAACTCGTGCGGGCCTGGTGGTTCGATCGGCTCGCCCAGAGGCCGAATACGGTGGACTTCTCCGAGGCCACGTACCTGAGTAACGGCGGGGTCCTCGACCGTTTGCACGGCTTCGGCAGTTGGAATAAGCCCGCGGGCCAGGTGCTCGCGATTCGCTTTACCCCGCCGGAGTGCGAACACTGGATCCTCCAGGTTTGCAATCGCTGGCAGGAAAACCTCGATGTGTACGAGGACGGCCAGGGCTACCTCACGAAATTTACCGCCCGAGCCGAGGCCGATGGGAGCATCCTGGCGCTTCTTGCTGATCGTGACCCAGGGGTCGGGGGCAACTGGTTGGACACCTTCGAGCACGCGGCAGGTGTTTTCAGTCTGCGCCTGATTCAGACCGCCGGTGCTCCGATCGTAGAGGCCTGCCTTGTCGACGCCTCGCTTCTCGGCGCCGAGGGGATTCAGGCGCTGGCGCGGGCCGAGTGGCTGGAAAGCGGTGGCGTCGAGAGCGCCTGAGGCGCACGCGGCCCGCCACCGGCGGCCGGGCGAATAACTCGGGTACCGTCCGCCTCTATGCCCCGGAGGCGCGGCGGCGGGATGGAGAGAATATGGGCTGGGATGAAGAGCTGGAAGAACTCAGGCGACGCGGCGACCTCGCCGAAGCGATGGGGGGCGCCGACAAGGTCGAGCGCCAGCACCGGGCAGGCAAGCTCACGATTCGCGAGCGCTTGCCCCGGATCGCCGACGTGGGCTCCTTCCGTGAAATCGGAAAACTGGCGGGCGCGGCGGAGTACGATGAGAACGGTGCGATGAAATCGTTTATTCCGGCCAGTTTCGTGTTCGGGACCGCGGAAATTGAGGGTCGCCCGGTAGTGATCTCAGGCGATGATTTCACGGTTCGCGGAGGCTCGGCGGAGTTGGCGTTCCCCGCCAAGCGGGCGCAAGCCGAGGGATTGGCGGCTGAGCTGGGCCTCCCCCATATCCGCCTCGTGGACGGCATGGGCGGCGGTGGCTCGGTGAAAACCATCGAGAGCGCCGGCCGGACCTATCTCCCGGAGTTGCGGGGGTGGGAGGTGATCGTTCAACACCTCGGGATCGCCCCCTCGGTCTCTCTGGCCTTGGGTTCGGTGGCGGGCATCGGTGCAGCCCGGGTGGCGACCAGCCATTACTCGCTCATCGTCCGCGGCTCCGCCCAGATGATGATCGCCGGTCCCGCTCTGGTCGACCAGGCGAGCCTCGGAGAGGTTTCGAAGGAGGAATTGGGGCATGCCGAGATTCATACTCGGAATGGCGCGATCGACGACGAGGTGGAGAGCGAGGAGGAGGCCTTCGCGCGGGCGCGCCGCTTTCTCTCGTACCTGCCCAGCAATCGCGACGAGTTGCCTCCCCTTGCCGAGTGCGACGACGATCCCGAGCGTGCGGAGCAGAGTCTTGCCGGCCTCGTGCCCCGAGATCCACGCAAGGTCTACAAGATGCGTCGGCTGATCGATGCGGTGTTGGATCGCGATTCGTTCTTCGAGATCGGTCGCCGATGGGGAAAATCGATCATCACCGGACTCGGTCATCTCGGTGGAGTGCCCGTGGCTCTCTTTGCCGAGGATCCCTATGTCTACGGCGGCGCTTGGACCGCGGACGCCGCGCGCAAGCTCCGCCGATTGATCGACCTGGCTTCAACCTTTCATCTGCCTCTGGTTCATCTCGAGGATTGCCCGGGCTTCCTGATCGGCAAGCAATCCGAGGAGGAGGCCACGATCCGATTTGGCTCCGAAGCTCTGGCGGCTCTCGGGCAATCCCCGAGCCCGTTCTGTTCGGTGGTCATTCGCAAGGCCTTCGGCGTGGCCGGGGCGGGTAACAAGAAGCCGGGTAGCCAGCATTTCCGTTACGCCTGGCCCTCGGGCGATTGGGGGTCTCTCCCCATCGAGGGCGGCATCGAGGTGGCCTACCGCGCCGAACTCGCTGCGGCCGAGGATTACGATGCGGAACTCGAAGCGATCCGGCAGCGCCTGAATCGCGTGCGCTCGCCGTTTCGCTCGGCCGAGCATTTCGAGATCGAGGAGATTATCGACCCTCGGGAGACGCGTTCCCGGCTCTGCGGCTGGGCCCAGCTGGCTCGGCGCGCCCTGCGGCCTGGGCCCACGACATTTTCCTATCGCCCCTGAGCTCGGCGGATTCCGCAGGCTCGGAGAAGACTCGCTCAGGGGGAGGCTGAGAGGAGGCTCGGAGGAGGCTCAGGGGAGGCTCAGGGGAGGCGAGGGGGAGGCGAGGGGAGGCCGAGAGAAGCTTGGGAGAAGGCCTGAGAGAAGGCCTGAGGGAGGGCCTGAGAGAAGACCTGAGAGAAGACCTGAGGGAGGGCCTGAGAGAAGACCTGAGAGAAGGCTCAGTCCTCGCTGGCTCCGGCATTGAGGATCTCGTTGGCTCGGGTCTTGTCTTCGGCGCTGACCAGAACCCGAACCCCCCGCGCGAAATCCAGATTCGGGAGTTCCCCGCCGGCGTCGTCGGCATGGATGAACGCTTCGATGCCCTCGGAGGCGAGGAGCGAGACCGTCGCCTCGGCGAAGGCCTTGTCGGAAAAACTCTCGAGAACGACCGCGCCTTCGTAGTTCATGTTTTGACCCCGTCCGCTGGAGTGGAAAAGTTCGTTTCCTCTCGGTCCAGCGTAGCAGGCTGGGGCGTGCGAGCGCCCGGCAAAAACAAACCGCCCGGCTCCACGAGGGAGCCGGGCGGCAGCTTTGGTAGCGGGGGTGGGATTCGAACCCACGACCTCCGGGTTATGAGCCCGACGAGCTACCGGACTGCTCTACCCCGCAACAGAATCGGGGGCAATTGATAGGCGTCGTGGGCGGCCTTGTCAACGCCGGCCCCGGAGGCGCACGCCGCCCCGGACAGTGGGTGCGATGGAGGATCGGCTGGGGGTCAGGGAATATGGAAGCCCTTGAGGCCAGAAAAATCGGGATCGACTCGCCATGGCTCCTTGGGTCCCTCGCGACTCCAGTTCTGCTTTTCCCGAACCTTGAAGAGGATCGGGCTGCCGAGGGAGTACGCTTCGTAGGTGACCTCGATGACCGCGCTCATGGGATCCTGGAGTTCCTGTAACTCCCAGGCATTGGCTTTCCAGTCGGTAAATCGGCCGGAATCGAAATCGGGCATCTCGGCCAGAAAAGGCCCTTGTTTCCCCTTGACGACGTAGGACGCGGCCTCATCGAATTTTGACCAACGCACGTAACTCGTGTAGGCGCGATGACTCTCCTCGAGGCTATTGGCCTTACTCGTGGGGTCGTCGGGCCGATAAGCGCCGGCGCCGCAGGCCAATCCGAAGAGTGCCAGGGCGGCGAGCGGTAAACGGGGGTCGAAGCGTCGGCTTTGGCGCATGGTATATCCTCCTTCGCAAATCACGTTTCGGCCTTCTTCTTGGTCTTGTTTTTGGTCCTGTTCTCGGTCTTCTCGTCGGGTTATTGAGTCGCGCCTGCGCAGGTCTGACCGGGACCGTATCATGGGGAAGAAGTAGACCCGGCGCAGGGCCGACCGGGGGGAGGGTAAGCGAGTCCTTGATTCTTGGCATCGATATCGGCGGAACGAAAATCGCCTATGGGCTGGCTGATTCTTCGGGCGAGCTTCGCGGGCGCGGGCGCCGGGCGACGGAATGCTCGGGCGATCCCGAAACGGATCTGGCACGGATCGCCAGTGGGGCCCGAGCCGTCCTCGCCGAGGCCGGGATTCCGGCCTCGGAACTGGTGCGTGTGGGGGTCGCGGTACCGGGTCCCTTGGATGCTGAACGCCGGCGGGTGATTGATCCCCCCAACCTACCGGGTTGGGAGACGGTTCCCGTGGCCGAGCGCCTGGCCCGGGAATTCGGCTGCCCAGTGAGCTTGGAAAACGATGCCAACGCGGGGGCTCTGGCCGAGCACCGATTCGGAGCGGGGCAGGGCGTGAGCGATCTCGTCTATCTCAGCATGTCCACCGGGGTCGGCGGCGGGTTGATTCTCGGGGGCCGTCTGCACCGGGGGCGGAGCGGCAATGCCGGTGAATTGGGACACACGCCGGTGGAGTGGCCGGGTGACATCTGTTCCTGCGGCCTGACCGGATGCCTCGAAGCCTATATCGGCGGTGCGGCCCTGGCCCGACGCATGCGGGAACACGCGCCCCAGGACTCTCGGGTCATGGGCTTGGCGGGCGCCCGGGAGCGCCTGAGCGCGGTGCACCTGGTGGAGGCCGCCCGGGCCGGAGATGCCTGGGCCCTGGCGGAAATGGATCGCTTCAACGGGTACCTGAGCCAGGCCATCGTCCACCTGGCCTTCGCCTTGGCGCCCGAGGTGATCGTCCTCGGCACCATCGCCGCGGCGGCTGGGGAGGCGCTCTGTTTTGCACCGGTGCGGGCCCGGGTAGCCGAGAGCACTTGGCCCCATCAGGCCCCCGGTATGAAAATTCTGCCGGCGGCCCTCGGCGACGAACTCGCGGAGTATGCCGGGGTGTGCGTCGGCCTAGAGGCCGAGGAGGCGGGGGCCTAGGGCCTCCGCCCAGGCCTTAGGCGGCGCGCTCGCTGGACGCCGCCTCGACCTCGGTCCTCAAGGCGGCAAAGCCTCCCTCGACAATGGCCCGGCGGGCGCGTTCGAGCAGTCCGAGGTAGAAGCGCAGGTTATGCAGCGCCGCGAGTTGCGAGCCGAGGGCTTCGCCGCAGCGAATCAAGTGATTTAGGTAGGCGCGGCTATGGGATCGGCAGGTGATGCAATCGCAGGCGGGATCCACCGGGCTGTCGTCGGTCTTGTAGCGCGCGTTCTTGATGTGCAAAACGCCCTGATGGGTAAAGAGCAGTCCGTGGCGACCGTTTCGAGTGGGCACGACACAGTCGAAGAGATCGACTCCGCAGGCGACGCCATCGAGCAGATCCACCGGGCGGCCGAGGCCCATGAGGTAGCGGGGGGCAGGGGAGGGGAGCCCTTCGTGGGCCGCCGACACGGCATCCTGGCGCGCTTCGCGGCTCTCGCCGAGACCGAGCCCGCCGTGGGCGTAGCCGTCGAAGCCCAGGGCAGCGCTGGCCCGGGCCGACCGCGTGCGCAGGCCCTCGTTGACCCCGCCCTGGACGATGGCAAAGACCGCCTGGTCCGGGCGCTTGCGGGCGGAGGCGGCGCGCTCCGCCCAGCGCAGGGTGCGCTCCATGGCCTGCTCGAGGGCCAAGCCCGCGTCAGGATCCGGCGGCAGGCATTGATCGAGGATCATGGCGATATCGCTGCCGAGGCGCTCCTGGATCCCGATCACATTCTCCGGGGTCAGTTGCCGGCGTTTGCCATCGAGGGGCGAGGCAAAGGTCACGCCCTCCTCGTCGAGAGTCATGCGGTGGGCGAGGGAGGTCACCTGGTAGCCCCCACTATCGGTCAGCCAGGGGCCGCGCCAGCCGGTGAAGCCGTGAAGGCCGCCGAGATCACCGATCAATTCGTCCCCGGGTCGCTCGTGGAGGTGGTAGGTATTGGCGAGAAGAATTTGGGCTCCGATGCCCGCGAGTTCATGCGCCGGGATCCCCCGCACCGCACCGTAGGTGGCGACGGGCATGAATGTCGGCGTGTTGATCGCGCCGTGGGGCGTGATCAGCCGTCCCGCCCGGGCCGCCCCGTCGCGGGCCTCGATTTCCATCGCGTAGCCTTCGGCGTTCAAGGAGTCCTCTTTCGGTGTGGGTTGAGTCTTCGGGGCTGTCCCCGCCCGGCGCTGGATCGGCCGAAGCGGTGGGCAGGGGTCAAAGGATTAGCATCGCGTCGCCGTAGGAGTAAAAACGGTATTCGTCCGCCACCGCCTGGCGATAGGCCTTCAAAATCGAATCCACGCCCGCGAAGGCGGCGACGAGGAGGAGCAGCGAGGACCGGGGCAAGTGAAAATTGGTCAACAGGCCGTCGACGGTTCTGAAGGGCTGGCCGGGTCGGATGAAAAGTTCGGTCTCGCCCTCACCGGCCACCAGACGACCGGCTTCATCGGTGCAGCTCTCGAGAACCCGGGTGGAGGTCGTGCCCACGGCGACGATTCGTCCGCCGCGCGAGCGGGCCTGGGCGACCGCGTCCACGGTGGCCTGGGGCAGGACGTATTGTTCGCGATGCAGTTTTCCGCGCTCGAAATCCTCGTCTCGCAGCGGCCGAAAGGTTCCGGGGCCCACGTGCAGAACCACCTCGGCGATCTCCACCCCGATTCCGCCGAGGCGTTGGAGCAACTCTGGCGTGAGATGGAGCCCGGCCGTAGGCGCCGCGACGGCCCCGGGAACCCGGGCGAAGACCGTCTGATAGCGCTCGAAGTCGTGGGCCCGCTGGCCCTCGGATTCGGGCGATTCGGCGTCGCCCGGTGGCCGACGGATATAGGGGGGCAGGGGCGCTTCACCGATGGAATAGGGGGATGGGCCGGGCTCGAAGACGAGACTGACCTCGCCACCAGGGTGCAGGGCAACGACTTCGGCCGCCAACGAAATATCCTGGCTGGGCTGGCTGAACCGCAGCCCGAGGCCGACCCGAAGCCGGCCCCGGCTCTGGACGAGGGCGCGGAAGCGGCGCTGGGCGGGGTCGCCTTCGGCTCCGATGAGGAGGGCCTCCGCGCGGCCCCCCGTGACTTTTTGGCCGCGTAAGCGAGCGGCGAGGACCCGAGTGGTATTGATCACCAAGAGATCTTCGGGGGCGAGCAAGTCCGGGAGGTCGCAGACCCTGCGGCCGCCGCCGATCTGGCCACTGGCCCGGTCCAGGAGCATCAGACGCGCTTGGTCGCGTTGGGCCAGGGGCTGCTGGGCGATTCGCTCCGGGGGCAGATCGAAGGCGAACGCATCGAGGTCGAAGGGGCTGCTCACGGCGCGGCGGAAACCTCGTCGCCGGCCAGGGCTTGAGCAAGGCTCGCTTCGAGTTCCGGGGACTCGGCAATGGCATCGTACGAGAAGAGCACTTCGCCCACCAAGCCGGAGCTGCGCGCGATCTCGACCTGAGCCCGGGCCCGTTCGGGCGAACGCGCGAAGAGCCACACGCCGAGGCCGGACCAGATTCGGTCGCGTTGGAGGCCCCGGCCGAAGTGCTCGAGTTGGTAGCGGAGTAGCCGCTCGTCGAGGGTGTAGACCATGGGGATCGCAAGGTCGATGAGTCCGTCTTCGAGCCAGCGCGGCCAGTCCTGGAAGAGGCTGAGATAAGCCCGGTCGACGTAGCTAATGACCGCCGCCGAGAGCACCACGCCCGGGCGTACGGCCCGGGCGCGGTGGGCGATGGCGGCGACCACCCCGCTCACCTTGTCCCGGCGCCACGCGTCCCAGGCATTGCTGTTGATGATCGCCGAGGACTCGGGCTGAGCGGGGTCGCGGTAGGGGCCGGTGAGGGCGGTTTCGTCCTTGAATCGCTGGCGGGTTTCGGCTCCGTAGCCGAAGTCGAGGCCGACCCCGAAGCGGGAGCCGGGAATGAAGGGCAGAACGCCCGGGTAGCGCACGTAGTCAAGATGCAGGCCATCGAGGTCGGGGTACCGGGTCAGCAACTCGGCAAAGGTTGCGGCGAGTTCCTCGGCCACCCCGGGAAAGCCGGCGTCCAAATAGACCCCGCGTGTTCCCATGCGGTACCAGTCCCCGTCGGGGGGTGGGACCTCGAGGTTCGGGTAGTCGAGAATCGAGCGGCCGGCCCGGTCCACGAGAACGGCCTGGGGCCCGAGTCGCTCGAGGATCGGCGGCGAACGCCGAGAGCTCAGGGAGAGGACATTCACCCAGGCGTGGACGCGCAGGCCCCGAGCGTGGGCCTCGGTGATCAGGCGCGCCAGGGTGTCGACGCCGCTGCGTTCGAGTTGTTCGCGGTAGGGCGTGGCGTCGGCGAGATCCGAGGCGTACCAGCTCCGCCCGCCCCGGTAGACCTGGACGAAGAGATCGCTGGCGCCCAAGGTCTCGGCGGTGGCGAGCAGCGGGGCCAGGCGGCTCGGGTCCTCGAGGACGCGTTGGGAGCCCTCGGCCAGAACCCAGAGGCCCCGGGCCCGGGCCGGGGTTTCCGGGACGGTTTCGGTTGGGGCCGGATCGCGAACGGTGGCCGGGGAATCGGACCCGCGAGCGGGCTCCGGCGCCGCCCCCGGGCCGCAGGCCGGCAAGCCCAGGGCAAGCAAGCTGCAGAGCACGAGAAGGGGGCTCAAGTAGCGGCGCGAAAGGGCGATGAAGAGTAAGGAAGACAAAGCGGGTGGAACCCTACCCAAGGGAAAGATCCTGGACAATGAAAGGTGCCGGTGAGGGCGGATGGGCGGTCGCGCCCCAGCCCGGATAATCTTCGAAGACGAGCTCGGTTCCGGGGCAATGACTCCGGGCCTGAGTGAGGGAGACCGAACTTGAATCGTGAGGCGAGCGAAGCAGCGCGCGGGCCTGGACGAGGTTGGCTTGGGCAAGCGCGGGTGTTGGCGAGTGGGGCAGGGCTCGCGGGGCTTGCTCTGGTCTTGGCCACATCGGCGGGGGCGAGCCCCCGGCCGGACGGCGCGATGGACACGGGTACCCGGAGCGCCGTGGAGGGCCCGGCGGCCGACCGCATTCTTCGCGCCCGGAGCCAAACGATCCTGCACGATCCGGCGGCCACGCTGAAGTCGGCCCAGGCGGCCCTGGAAGAGCGGGATCGGAGCCATGCGGTTTGGCTCTTGGAGCAGTTGATCGAGCGGCACCCCGTGGTCGGCGACTATGCCTCGCTCCTCCAGGCGCGCATCCTGCTTGAGGACGGGCGCGTCGAGCGGGCGGCCAGGGTCGCTACCCAGGCCCTGGGCCGATTCCTGAACTCCCCTGTGCGCGCTGAACTCAACGTCCTCCTGGGCGACGCGAGGGCCGACCAGCAGAGATCCGAGGCGGCCCTGGCAGCCTGGCGGGCGGCGCTCTCCGAGAGCCGGGACGGCGATCTCAGGGCCAACGTGCTGCTCTCCATTGCGAGTCTCGAGGAGCGCGCGGGCCGGGATGCCGAGGCCGCGATCACCTACACGCTCATCTGGTACGCCCACCCGACGACGGCAGAGGCCCAAGTGGCCGCTCACCGCCTCGAACTGCTCGAGGAGTTGCTGGGCGATGGCGTTCGGTCGGCCACGGACTGGCGTCGCCGGGCCGACCGGCTCTATCGCCAGCTGGACAACGAGGGCGCGCTCGCCGCCTACGACCGGGCGCTGGCCCTGGGCCTTGTGGGTCGGGAGGCCGAAAGGGCCCGAAAACAGCGCGCGCGCACCCTTTTTCGGCTGCGCCGCTATGACGCGGCGGTAGCGGCTTTCGGGGCGCTTACGGTGCAGGGCGATCAGCCGATCTGGTATGCCCGCTCGCTGGCCCGAGCCGATCGGGTTCCGGAATCCATCGCCGAGTTCGAGAGAATTGGGAGCGGCAAGCCCTCGGCCCAGGCGATGCGGGCGCGCTACCTAGCGGGTATTTTACTCGAAGGGCGAGCCCTAACTGACCGAGCTGATACGCATTTTCGTGCGGTTGAGGCCTCTCATAGGAGCGCTGGGTTGAACCAGGCGGCCGGCTGGCGCCTGGGCTGGTCGGCGTACGGTCAGGGGCATTACGCCGAGGCGATCGGTTATTTCGACCGTCTTATCGCGACCCTGGAAAACGATCCGGTGGAGCAACTCAAACCGCGTTATTGGCGGGCGAGGGCGCTCGAGAGGGGAGACCTGGGCGATGCTCCGGCGGAGTTCGCGGCCATGGCCAGCGAGTTTCCGCTCTCGTACTACGGCTGGCGCGCCGGCCAGCGAGTGGGCGCGGCCCGAGTTCCCCGAGCGCCGAGTTCGCCGCCGGCGAAGGGCCGGAACCGCCTCGCATCCAGCGATCTGGAGCGAGCCCGGATTCTGCTTGAGGCCGGGATGAATGCCGAGGCTCAAAGCGAAATCCGGAGACTCGGACGGCGGGTCAGGGGGCTCCACGATCGCCTGGATCTGGCACACCTGGCGAGCGACAGCGGGGATTTCCATCTCGCCCACCGGATCGTGGTGGAGGGGTACTCGGAACCTCTGGCCCGAGGCCCGGTGCCCTATTTCGAAGATCTCTGGTGGTACGCCTGGCCCTCGGCCTACCTGCCCCTGGTTGACCGCGCCACAGACCGCCCGGGCAGCGTTCCGCCGGCGCTGGTCTATTCGATCATGCGGGAGGAGAGCGGATTTCGCGCCGAAGTCGTCTCTCCTGTGGGGGCCCGGGGCCTGCTCCAGATCATGGTCGAAACCGGTCATCAACTCGCCGACCGGCATGGCGTGGAAGACTTCGACGGCGAGGATCTCTTCGATCCCCAGGTCAATATCGAGTTGGGAGCGAGTTATTTGGCAGATCTCGAAGATCGTTTCGCGGGAAGGCTTTCGGCCTCGGTGGCGAGTTATAACGCCGGGCCCCAGGCGGTCTCGAGCTGGCGGGTGGGGCCGACCATCGAGGACGACGAGTGGGTGGAAGGGATCCCCTACAGCCAGACCCGGAGCTACGTCAAGCGCGTGTTGCGAAGCCTGAACGCCTACCAGGTGCTCTACTGATGGGCACAGGACCGAGCGGGCCGCGTCCGGAGAACGGGGGCTCCTCGGAGCGTCCGCTGTGGTCGTTCGAGGGCCGACCCCGCGAGGTCGACGTCCTCGGTCTGGGAGAAAACTCCCTGGATCGGCTGGTGGGCGTGCTCGATTGGCCCGTGGCCGGCGGCAAACAGGAGGCCCTGGATTCGTCGACCGCGGCCGGGGGGCAGGTTGCGAGTGCGCTGCTGGCCTGTACTCGTCTGGGGCTGAGCGCTGGGTATATCGGCGCCGTGGGCGCCGATCCTGAGGCCGAGGCGGTGCTGGCCCCGTTGCGCGCGGCCGGCATCGACCTTTCGGGCGTCCAGTCCGTGCCCGGGGCCCGCACCCGAAGCGCGCTGATCCTGGTTCGCGCCCGGGATGGGGGCAGGAGCGTTCTGGCCCGGCGCGATCCTACCCTGAGAATCGACCATAGCCAGCTCGATCGTCGTCGTGTCGAGGGTGCGGGGTTGCTGCACCTCGATGCCAGCGATCCCGAGGCGAGTCTCTGGGCAGCTTCGGTCGCGGAGGAAGCGGGCCGGCCGGTAATGCTCGATGCCGACCAGACCGGGGAAGGGTTGGAAAAATTGCTCGCGCGGATCCATTTCCCCGTGGTCTCGGAAGCCTTTGCCCGGGATTGGGGCGGGACTGGAGAGATCCTGGATGGCCTCAGGCGCTTGGCCGGGGGCGTTTGCCGCTTGGCGGTGGCGACCTGCGGAGACCGCGGAGCCTGGGCGATTTCGAGCCAGGGGGAGACTCACAGCCCCGCCTGGAAGGTCGACGTTCGCGACACCACCGGTGCGGGCGACGCGTTTCACGCGGGCCTGATCTGGGGGATCCTCCAGAGGCTCGGCGAGCACCGGGCTCTGGCGGCGGCGAACGCCGTGGCCGGTCTGGCCTGCACGGCCTTGGGCGCCCAGACGGGCTTGCCGGATTTCGTCGAACTCGAGGGCCTCCTGCGCCGGGGCGAGCGTATCCCCCCAGGTCGACCGGGATGAGGGCGGCGGGCGCAAGCTCCCGGGCGCACCTCGGAAGGGTGAGCCCCCTAGTCCTGCTCCTGGTGGCTGCTCTCGCTCTTGGGGCATGGAACTACAGCCGCAATGCCCGAGCCGATCGCGACAACCCGCGAAGCCTGCCTTTTGCTGGCTATGCCACAGCGGACCTCGATGCGCTTCGCGAGGCGTATGCGGCGGAAGTCGAGTCGGCGCGTCGGGCCGAGTCCGGGGGCCGCGGGGGCTTGGCGGGCGCGTCGGCCGGGCCTAACGAAGACGGCCTTCGGCCGCGCATCCAAAGATTCGAGGCCAGCCAGGCGAGGGCGGACGCACTCCGCGCCGCCCGGGCCGATTGGGCTCAGAGCGCCGCTCGCCTCGCCGAGGTCGACACCGAACTCGCCCGCCGGCAGGCCGCATTCCCCGCGCTGCGCGTCGAGATCCGACGCCTCGTCGACTGGCGCTGAGCCCGCCCCCGGTCAGGCGGTCTAGGTCTCGTCGGTTTCCGTGGCGGTTCCGACGTCGTCGAAGATCGCGCCCGCGGGGTCCGGGGTGCGTTCGTCGGCCGCGGGTCCCTCGTCGCCTTCCTCGCCTGTACCGGGCCGGAGTTCCGTCTCGTCCTCGTCGAGCAGGGGTGCCATGGGGCGCACGGCTCGGGCCTTGCGGGCCGCTGGCGTCGGTGTCCGGGCGTTGACGGGGCGGTCGCGCTGATCCTCGTTACAAGTCGGGCAGGTCGGTTCAGGGCGATTCATGTCGTAGAACTTGAGACCGCAGCCGAAGCACTCGTATTTGTAGCCCCGGGTGGGGTGCTGGGGCCCCGTCGGGGGCGGAACCTTGGCCCGGGCCTTGTCGAGCTTCTTCTGGGCGGCGAGTTGCGCCTGCTCCTCTTTCTTTCGGGCGGTTTCAGCGGCCTTGGCGCGCTTTTCGGCTTCGGCCTTCTTCTTGGCCTCGAGAGCCGCGGCTTTTTTGGCCTCAACGACCTTCTTGCGCGCGGCGTCGATTTCGGCCTTCTTCTTCGCGGCCGCTGCAGTTTTCTTCGCAGCCTCTTTTTTCTTGATTGCGGCCGCTTTTTTCTTGATTGCGGCCGTTTTTTTCTTCGCGGCCGCTGCCTTCTTCTTGACCGCGGCGACCTTCTTTCGCGAAGTCGCTACGGCGGCAGCCTTCTTCTTGGCCGCTGCCTTTTGCTTCGCGGCCGCCTTCTTATTGGCCTGGGCGGGTTTTTTCTTCGCGCTCTTCTTAGTCGGGCTCATGGGCTAATTCCTGTAGAAACGAGAATGGCCTTTCCGGCATCCGCCAACCCGGTAATGCCAGTGCTGATGGCTTCCTCTTCAGAATCGATGATCGAATGATCGATTTCGATGAACGGCGCTTCCCCTGATGTGGGGATTTGGACCCCTCTTAACCAATTTCGGTAGCAAGCGATAAGAGCCGCTCGAGAAGAATCGGGCGATTCCTTCCCCTCGGCGTTCTTGATCGGTGAAAACTCCTCGCTGGCTCGCACCTCCATCACGCAAGTTCTCGCCGCCTGGGGCAGGGCGTCGAACACAAAGCGTTCCAGCTTGTAGCCATTTGGATCGCGAGATGCACGGCCTTCGGCCGCGGAATTTACGCTCTCGATCCTCTTTGCCGAAGCATGGACGGGCAACAGGGTGGTGCTTTCCTCCGCAATCCGGTGCAAAAAGTCCAGATTGAAGATGTGAATCGCGATATTTCCGGCCCAGTAGAGCAGCTGGCCCCGGGCGTCCTGGGCGTAGCGGAGCTCCTCGGAAAGTTCGGTGTACTCGATCACCGCGGGCTCACCGGCGATCTCCGCGACCACGCCGACCTTCTCCATGGGGTCTTGTTTGCGGACGACCTTGCACGACATTTCGGCCTCGGCGGCCTCGTGCAGGCCCAGGAAGACGGGGTCCGCCATGCGGACGAGGGGGTTGTCGACCTGATAGTAGAACAGGCGGTCGATCCCCCGTTTCCGCATATCCTCGAGAATTCCCGCCTCGGCGAGGGCGGTCAGCGAGCCCCCATGCCCGTTGGGGCTCTCGGCGATCCGTCCAGGGGCCTCGAGAATGAGCCGACCTTCGAAATCCCAGGCGGGCAACATGCCCTGGCTGAATATGCGGACATCTTCGGCGGCGAGGCCAAAATTGTCCTCGGCTTCGAAGAGGGCCCGAGTTGCGGCGTCGGTGGCCGGACTCGTCATCACGTACCAGGGAATACTTCGGCTCGTTCGTCGCGCCAGCCCGCGAATTTTCTGGGCCTGGAGTCGGAAGAGGCTGCGGTCGGAAACGGGACCGACGGGAAAGGCCCCCTTGGGGCCCGGGTAGCCCAACCGTGTTCCCTGGCCGCCGGCCACCACCAGAGCGGCGACGCGCCCGGCAGTCAGGAGCTCAAGGCCGCGTTCCCGGGCGCTCTCGAGCCGCTGGGTGTCGCCTCCGTGCTCGGGGAGACAGACGGTTTCGGGAGGCTGGATCGAAGCGGGCTCGAGGCCGGCCTCCAGTTCGGCAAGGGCGCGGCGGTGGGCATCGACGAACTCGTCCAGGCTCGCTCCGATACGCCGGGCCTGGCGGAGCAGGACGGAGCGCTCGGGCTCGCCGAGTTCCGCCCAATGGTCGAAAACGTGCTCCTGTTCGTGAATCGCGAAGCCCACGCGAAGAGCATTCATTTCGGCATCCTGGGAAATCGCCACGGGCGTTCTAGCTCTCCTCTCGGGTTGAGGCGCTAATAGCACAGGCCCGGGGGGCGGCGAAAGAAGTCGGGGCTCGATTCGGCGGGCGGGCCCCCAAGCGGTGGCCTCGGGGCCGGGAAGCGGGGCTCCTGGGGGGGCGGTGCGCTGGGGACTTCCCTGAGAGCATAATTTCCTATTTAACATAATCTATCTTATCGGACGTTATTATAATTGATTCACGAGAGGACAGATTGCCCGATCCCGGCGCCTGCCGTCCGATCTTCGCCCGCAATTGACCCCTGAAAGGCCCTGAAACGGGTCCTATGCAGGGCCGCAATCCGAGCCGGACCTGAGGGCCTCAAACGGGACAGATCGCCCGTGCGAGGCCCCAAGAGATCGGGCCGGGTTCCTAATCCGCCTGAGCGGCGGCGTAACGGAGCTCGGCCACCTCGGCCTGGAGCGATTCGGCGAGAACAAAACCGGGTGCCGACGCCTGCAACTGATCCGCCAGTCCGAGCGCCGCGCTCGGCTGGCCCGCGTGGATGTAGCTGCGGATCGCGGATGCCGACGCGCCCGCGCGAATCGCGTAGCCCTTGAGGGCTCCGGCTTTGGCATAGACTTCGGCGGCCTCCGCCCATTGGCCGTCGGCCTCGTAGACCGATCCCAGGCGGGTCCACAGGAATCCCCGGAGGGCATCGGCCTCGGGCAGTGAATCGAGCCCGGTGGTATACGAAGCAATCGCTGCCGGGGCGTTCCCCAAGGCTTGCTGGATCTTGCCCGTTTCGAGAAAAGCCACGGCGCCTGGCCCGGTGCCTAGGTGATCCTGGCCTACTTGGGCGAAGCGTGCGGCGAATTCTTCGCGGATCTGCCGGGCGGCTTCGGGGTTCGCCGGTTCCGGGATGGTCATCTCCCCGGGCTGGCCGCCCATTGCGGTGCGGTATTCATTCTGGGCGGCGGCCAGGGCTGCATCGGCGGCCGAGGATGTTTCCTGGCTGGTCGTGGATGCGTAGCCCCATCCGCCGGCCGCGAGCAGGATCCCCGCGGCGATGGCCAGCAACAAGCGTTGGTTTTTAGCGAGCCAGACGACCAAGCGGTCGCCTGCGGATTCGATTTCGTCGAGGGTTCCGGCGGCGGATCCCTCTTGGATCGGTCTTCTACTACGGCGGGCCAATGGTCTCGTCCTCATGTCGGGGGGAGAGTTTTGGGCACTCGACTACATGCCTTCGGGCGCGGATTGTATCGGAGCAGAGCGGGAGTTCGACTAAATTCTTTTTGCAACCCGACTTGATTTGCACCTTTTTAAGATCGGCCGCTTTTGCGGGCCCGCAGGTGGAGGCGCAACGGTGAGCCCTCGAACCCGAAACTCGAGCGGAGCTGGTTTTCGAGGTAACGCCGATAAGAGACGCCAACGGACTCTGGGTCAGTGCAGAAAATGATAAAACGAGGGGGTTGAACCCCAATTTGCGATGCGTAGAGGAATTTTAGGGGTCTCGTCTTCGGCCCTTTTCTCGCCATTCCGGGATCGTGTTTGCGGATGGAATCCTCGAGCCAGCGGTTGAGTTCTGCGGTGGGAATTCGCTTGGCGCCCGCCTCGGCGACGCGCTGCACCACCGGGAGAAGTTTGCCCACACTGGCGCCGGTGAGGGCGGACAAGGAAACGATGGGGGCATCCTCGATGAAGCGAAGGCCGTGCTTGACGCCCTCGAGGATTTCCTTGCGGGCCTCGCCCGTCACGCAGTCTCGCTTATTGGCGACCACCACCACGGCGATCCCCATATCTCGCGCGAGTCTCGCCACGTGGGCGTCCTGGTCGGTCAGTCCCTCGGAGAGATCCACGACCAGAAGAGCGACCTGGGCGCGCTCCAGGGCACGGACGGCCATCAGGGCGCCGATCCGTTCGCCTGTGCCCTCCCTGCGTCCCGGCCGGCGCAAGCCGGCGGTGTCGACGAGGATGAAGGGTTCGCCTTCGAATTCAAATTCGATATCGATGGAGTCTCGCGTCGTCCCGGCCTCGGACGAGACCACGACCCGCTCGTGGCCCAGGAGTCGGTTCATCAGCGAACTCTTGCCGACGTTCGGTCGCCCCACGAGGGCCAGCCGGGGAACGCCGGTCTGGCCGGTATCGGCGTCCTCTTCGGGCGCGGGCAACGCGTCCACGAGTTCCTCGAGGGCGTCGAAGGCCCCTCCCCCGTGTTCGGCCGACACGCCGCGCAGGCGTTCGAATCCAAGACTGAAGAAATCGAGGACTCGGTCCTCGTGGTGCCGTGGGTTGTCGATCTTGTTCACGACCACCGAGAGAGGCTTTTGCGTCCGCCGGAGGGTCCGGGCGATGCTTTCGTCCTCGGGCAGCAGGCCGGCTTTGCCATCCACGACGAAGAGGATCGCGTCGGCATCGCGCAGAGCGGATTCGGCTTGGGCCTGGATGGCCGCGGGCAGACCCCGCTCGGCATCGGGGTCGAGCCCCGCTGTATCCACCAGCCGGATCGCCCTGCCCTGGATCTCGAGCTCTTCCGCGATCCGGTCCCGAGTCATTCCCGGGCTATCGGCGACCAGTGCCCGCCTCCACCCGGCGTAGCGGTTGAAAAGAGTGGACTTGCCGACGTTGGGACGCCCCACGATGGCGATGATCGGTATCGGGCCTGAGGACTCCATTGGGCGTGCACGATAGCTCGCTGCTCAGCGCCTGCGACGGAGGGGGCGGATTCGGTCGCTTGACAAGGGGACCGCTCGCCGCCTAGGCTGCTCGCCGTCGCCTCGGAGGAGCTTGTGTGAGTCGAATAATCGAGCCAAGCCAGGCCGGAAGCCTCTCGCGAGGCCTTTTGGGGACCCGAACTGCGCGGCTCCTCGTGTTGATCCTGATCTTGGCGTCGTCGGGGACACCGGCCGCCGCTTCGCCGGACACCCTGCGCCGAGGCTTGGGCAATATCATGATGGGCCCCTTCGACATGCTTCTGGCGCCCGTGCAGGCCGTTAATACCGTCTACCGGAACCTCGAGGATGTGGACGATTCCACCGGCGTTCGGGTCGCCTACGCGGTTCCCGGCGTGGGCTGGCTGACCCTGCTCAATTTCGGGTGCGGAATGATTCGAATCCTGACCGGTACGCTCGAGGTGGTTCCCGGCGTCCTGCTCTTTGGGTCGGAATCGGATATCGAGCCGCTCTTCGATCCAGTGGAGGACGCGGGCGCCCTCTTCGAGTGGGATAATCCACTGATCGAGAACGAAAACCCCTGGGTGTACTACAACCCGCTGGTGGCCCCGTTCGCGATTCGGGTCAAGATGGGGATCAACTACACCCGCCCGGACTATTGAGCCCTACGCCACCCGCCCCGACGATTGAGGCCTATGCCGGGTTCGGTCT
>JAPKBZ010000029.1 GCA_028823175.1 Myxococcota bacterium | reverse complement strand
TTGTCTGACGTGCCCTTGTCTGAAAAGTCGGGCGGAGGGGAAGATAGCCGCTCACCCGCCGAACTCAGCGACCTCGAGCTCGTTGAGGGGGTGAAGCGCGCCAGCGAGGCGCACTTTAATGAGCTCTATGAACGCTATTTTCAGCGGGTCTACAGCTTTGTCCAAAGTCGCTTGAGAAACCATTGCGACGCGGAAGAGGTGACTCAGGAAACGTTCGTCACGATCTTCAAGTCCATGGGTAATTACCGGGGCCAGTCTTCGCTCTTGTCCTGGATGTTCGGGATCGCGAGAAATCTCTCGAATAACATGATTCGCCGTTCCCAGAATCAGAGGGAGCGATTCGAGAGTGTGGACAAGGAGCATTTCGCTCCGAAGGCCTCCATTAACCAGGGGGCGCCCGATGATGTCCTGAGCCTCCAGCGCTACGCCCAGGTCATCGGGTCTCGAATGTCGTCCTTACCGGAATGGCAGCGTCGCGTATTCGAGATGCGCCATCTTGAGAATATGTCGATCCCTGAGATTGCGAAGACGAGCTGTCGCTCTAACGATGCGGTTCGCTCCAGCCTCTACCGTATGAAGAAGTTGATCTTCGAGGCGGTGGACGCACCGGGGGAGGCTCACGCGCGATGACCCAGGCAGATAAGCCGGGCTGGAGGAAACTCCGGCCCGAGGGTAGAGCCAAACGGTCGGCCGCGGATTCCTGCGCCCTCGACGTCGAGAGCGAGATGGAACGAACCATTGCAACGCTTTCGCGGAAAGAGTTTGAGAGTTTCGATCTGGCCGAGTTTCGTGAGTTTCTGATGGGCGGCGATAGTGCCCGAATAGCCGACCCCGGCTTTGAGGCGAAGCTCCGCCGGGACCTCTGGTGGGATACGGTGGCAGGGCTGAACATGGACGGGATACCCCGGGCCTGAGCGCCAGGCGCGGCCCCCTCCGTGTAAGTTTGGGTGGGCCGTCCGGGATCGGGCGCTAAAGTGCCGAGGACGTGATTTATTTCGATCTCATCTCTCGCTTGGGCTTGACCCGACAACGTGCTCGCCTGCTGCTTTTGGCCTTGTTCTTCGCGGGCGGTTGTGGTTCGGAGAGCGAAAAGCCGTCGGGGGAGAAGAGGGCGCCCACGGTCCCGGTGGCCGAGTGGCGGGAATTCGGTGGCGACAAGGGTGGACTCACGTATTCCCCCCTGACCCAGATCGGCCCCGCAAATGTGGGTGAACTGGAAGTGGCCTGGGAATATCGCCACGGGGATATCTCCCAGGGCACCGCCGACGAGGCCAAGACCTCCTTTTTGGCGACGCCGCTGGTGGCCGACGGAACGCTCTACTTCTGCACGGCGTTTTCGCGGGTAGTCGCCCTGGATCCAGAGACCGGGGCTGAACGCTGGAGCTTCGATCCCGAGCTTCGCAGTCGGGCGAGCGGGGGGCCTTATCCGCTCTCGTGCCGGGGAGTGGCCTACTGGTCCGGAAAAGAAGGGAGCGGCGAGAACGCCTGCCAAGGCCGTGTCTACGTGGGGACCCGGGATTCGGAACTGATCGCCCTTGACGCCCTGACCGGCGAGCCATGCCCGGACTTCGGGGAAGGCGGGCGCGTCGCGTTACGCGAGGGCATCGGGGAAGCAGCGGTCTGGGAGTACTATCCGACGTCGCCTCCGCTTGTGATCGGCGATGTCGTCGTCATTGGAGCCCTGGTGGCCGATCAGCTTCGGGTGGATGCCCCGAGTGGTGTGGTTCGCGCCTTCGATCTTGAGACCGGAGCCCTTCGCTGGGCCTGGGATCCTGTGCCGCCGGGCTTCGAAGGGGAAGAAGACGACAATCCGGGTGGGCGCTACCGAGCCGGAACGCCCAACGTCTGGGCTCCGATGTCGGGAGACGAGGAGCGCGGCCTAGTATTCGTGCCCACGGGCAATCCCGCGCCGGATAGTTTCGGGGGGCAGCGCGAGGGAAGTGATTATTACGGGTCCTCGACCGTGGCTTTGTCCGCCGAGAGTGGCGAGGTCGTCTGGAATTATCAGTTCGTGCACAATGATCTCTGGGACTACGATACGCCGGCGCAGCCCGCGCTCTTCCAGCGCGCCGATGTGGGCGAGGGCCGACCCGCCCTGGCCCAGGCGACCAAGATGGGTCATATCTTCCTCCTGGATCGAGAGACGGGCGAGGCGCTCTATCCCGTGGAGGAACGACCGGTTCCCCAGGAAGGTGCGGTGCCCGAAGAGAAGTTGTCGCCCACGCAACCCTTTCCGACCCATCCTCCGCCGATCCACACGGCCGACCTCCAGGTCGATGACGCCTGGGGGTTTACTCTCTTCGATCAGGCCTATTGTCGCGACTTGATCGCGGGATTTCGCTCCCAGGGAATATTTACGCCCCCCTCGCTTGAGGGCTCCCTGCAATACCCGGGGTCGGCGGGCGGAGCGAATTGGGGAGGCGTTTCCATCGATCCGGTCCGGGGGCTGCTCTTTGTCAACCAGAACCACCTCCCCATGGCGCAGCAACTGATTCCCCGGGCAGAGTTTGCCAAACTCGACCCGGCGGCCGCTGTCTATCCCGACGAGCTCTATCCCATGGCGGGGACGCCCTACGGTTTGAAGAGGGTCAGCCTCCTCTCCAATTTTGGGGCGCCCTGCGTGAGGCCGCCCTGGGGATCACTTACGGCGGTCGATCTCGTGGAGGGAGAAGTTTTGTGGACTAGGGCCCTTGGAACGACCCGGGATCAGGCGCCCTTTCCGCTCTGGTTCGGTTTCGGAACGCCTAATGCCGGCGGGTCCATGGCAACGGCGTCTGGCCTGGTTTTCATTGGGGCCACTACGGACAAGTTCTTGCGGGCTTTTTCCTCGCAGACCGGGGAAGAGATCTGGCGCGCGCGCCTCCCCTATACAGCCAATGCCACGCCGATCACGTACCGCTTGAGCGAGTCCGGACGACAGTTCGTGGTGATCGCCGCAGGCGGCCATGGCTGGTCGGAGTCGGGTGACGCTGTGGTGGCCTACGCTCTCCCTGAGTGAGGCCGCGCAGCGGTGGCGGCTGGGTTTCAGGAGGGCGGGGGTGGCTCTTCGCTGGGTGCTGGCTCGTTGGACGCGGACAAGATTGCTGGCTCAATATAGATGATCGCCGAGAAGGGCAGCGCGACTCGGATCGCGGTTTCGACATCGTCGATCACCTGGGTCAGGGCTTCCAGACTTAAATCGGAGTCGAATTCGATCTTGGCTCCGATCAGGAGTTGGTCGGGACCGATATGTTGGGTTCGCAGATGAATCAGTCGGCGTACCGCCGGATGGCCCACGGCGGAGGCCTCTATGAGGTTTTCGTTGCCAGGGGCAGCCGATTCCCCAATCAGCAAGCTCTTCATTTCCACTGCGAGCAGGAAAGCGATCACCACAAGCAGCAGGCCGATACTCACGCTTCCCAGCGCGTCGAATCTGGAATCGCCGGTCCAGATCGCAAGGCTGATGCCTGTCAGGGCGAGCAGGAGGCCCAGCAGGGCGCCGAGATCCTCGAGTAGGATGACCGGTAGCTCCGGGTTCTTTGTCCTTCGGATATAGACCCACCAGTTGGGCTGAGTCATGGTTTGCCGGGCCGCCTTGATCGCAGTTCTCAGGGAGAGCGTCTCGAATACGATCCCGATCAGGAGAATTCCGATGGCCCAGGCGGGGTCCTGAAGTTCGTGAGGGTGCAGAATCTTCGCGGTGCCTTCGTAGAGGGCGAAGAGTCCGCCGAGAGAGAAGATCACCATGGCGACGACAAAAGCCCAGAAGTAGCGCTCCCGTCCGTAGCCGAAAGCGTGGGCGGGGGTGGGCGCTCGTTTGGCCGCGGCATTGCCCCAGAGCAACAGGCCCTGGTTGGAAGTGTCGGCCACCGAGTGCACCGCTTCGGCAAGCAATGAAGCGGCTCCGGTAAAAAACCACCCTACGAATTTGAGGATCGCGATTCCTGAATTGGCCATCAGGGCCGCATAGATCGCGCGTTGATTTCCGGGGTTCATGGCGCGCCACTTTCGTTGAGGCCACCGATACGCTCGCGTGTGGAGTCGGTCGGTGAAAGGGTGAAAGGGTGAATCAGTGAGTCGTTAGAACGAGAGTCTACTCGGGTTTCGCCTGGGGTAAAACGGGCACCCGGCGTGCTGCGGCGGCCAGCGTGAAGGTGATCACCGCCGAGATCGGAATCCACCAGGGCCACCCGACAACTGTCGATCCGAAAATCAGGGGTTGCAGGAAGAGGAAGAGCCCTGTCGATCCGCCGACGATCAGTCCGATGAGAACGCTTGTCGGACTACCGCGCTCGCGGGTGGTCATACCCAACGCGAAGATACCCAGGAGGCCACCGTAGACGATGGACATCGAAGAAAGAGCAAACTCGACGAGGTTGAGATCGGTTCCCTGAGAGACGAGGAGAAAGTGGTATTGCGCCATGGCCAGGGCGGAAGCCGTGAGCAGCAGAGTAAGGACAAGGGAGGTCATCCGGATGCGGCGCAGCGGGTTCTCGGAGGACTCTCTGGGGGCAGCGATATCATGGTTCCAGCTGGTCGCCAGGGCGCAGATCGCCGAATCCAAGCTGGACATGGCAGCAGCGAAGAGGCCGGCGAAGAGGAGCCCCCTCAGGCCATCGGGCAACTCGTGGAGGGCGAAGAGGGGAAGAATCCTCTCGCTATCTGAAATGGGGTAGGCGGGGGGAACGGAGTAAAAATGGGCAAGGCCTGTACCGATCAGAAGGAAGAGCAAGGTCAGGGGGAAATTGAGAAGCGCGGATCCGAGTAGCGCTTGCCCGCCGGCCGCTCCGGTACGCGTTGTAAGAAGTCGCTGAACCATGTCATGGTCTGTGGCGTGGGTGGCCAGGGTGAGGAAAAAAGCCCCGACGAGGGCTGTACCCAGAGCGCGACCGTTTGACAGGGAGAAGAGTGGTTCGACGTTGAGGATCCGGGTACGTCCCTGGTCGGCGCCCCACTCGAAGAGGCCCAGCAGCCCGCCCGGCACGGATTCCGCTAGGACGGCCAACACGGCGACTGCTCCGCCGAAGAGCAGAAATGCCTGGAGGACATCGGTCCAGATGACGGCTCGGATTCCTCCGATCATCGTGTATGCCCCAGAGATGAGCCCGGCGGCGAGAATGGCCCAGCTGATCGAAAGGTCGGTGACGGCGGCCAGAGCCAGACCGGCGATGAAGAGCCGCGCACCCGACCCGAGGATACGACCGAGGAGGAACGCAATGGCGGCGCTCTTCTGGGCGAGCGCTCCGAAGCGCTCGGCGAGGAAACCGTAGACCGTGACGACGCCGAGTCGGTGGTAGAGCGGGATGACGTGGCGAGCGAGAACGGCCTTCGCCAGCAGTGCACCGACGGCGAGTTGGAGATAGGACCAGTCGCCCGTATAGGCGGCGTGGGGTACGCCGATGAAGGTCGCGGCGGAAAGTTCGGTGGCCGTCATAGACAAGAGGACCGCCGGGGTCGGCATCTTTCGGCCGCCCAGGGTGAAGTCAGACTCGCCGCCCTGGGTGCGCGCGACCCCCACGCCCACCGCGATGAGGCTTATTGCGTAGAGACCCAGGATGCCGAGATCGAGAGCGCTCATCGCGATGGGGGCCATCCGATCCCGCTTACCCGAGGGGCAGTCCCGGCAAATACTCCCCACTCTTTCTCCCCGGCGGGGATCTCTCGGTGCGGAGGAAGCTTGGCCCTACGGGGGAGTGCCGCCATGGCGATATTCTACTTGGCAAATCACCGAATGCGTACGAAACTTGGTTAGATTGCTGTGCTCAATGAGCTTGGCGCCCGGCTTTTGCCGATGAGTGCCGGTCCCAGGCTAGGGCCGCCCGCACGTGTTCTGGGGAGAACAGCGGGCCGACGGCGTGCTTCGGAAGCCGCGCGAGCCGGGGGTGTTCGCTGCGAGACGAAGACGGAGAACAGGCGAAAGAGGAGGATGACTATGACAAATCTGACAAGAACGACCGACTTCACGTTGGGAGCTAGGGAAGACGAGGCCTATTTCGACGACGACCGAGTGAAACGAAGGCGATCCTTCGATACGCAGCTTCTGCAGGAACCGGTGACGGTATTGGCGACCCGCTCGCCGCTGATCTTTTCGGAGTCCACGGCCACGAGCGAGGCCATGCGCGCCATGCAAACCGAGCACAGCGGCGTCGTGCTCGTGACGAAAGATGGAAAGGCCAGTTCGCCGTTGCTGGGGATTTTTACTGAGCGGGATATTCTGCTCCGGGTTATCAACCGCGGGCGCAACCCGGCCGAGACGCCCCTACGAACGGTGATGAGCGCTGAGCCCGAATTCCTGCAGGCTGATGCTCGGGTGGCCTGGGTTCTCAATATGATGTCCGTGGGCGGGTTTCGTCACGTTCCCGTGGTGAACGCTCGCGGGTGCCCGGTCGCGGTGATCTCGGTCCGCGACGTCGTTGAGTTCCTCGTCGAGGCCTTTCCCAACGAAATCCTGAACCTCCCGCCGGATTTCGGGGTGCGTAAGAATATTCCGCGCGACGGCGGCTGAGCGCGGGGTAGTAGCGCTCCCGGGGGTGTCGGCCGGAGTTTCAGGTTGTGGCTCGACCCCGGGCCATCAGGATCTTGCCCGAACGAACGATCTCAGCGATTTTGAATTTGGCGAGCAGGTTGCGAATGGCATCGAGCTTCTCGCTGCTTCCGTAGACTCGGACCACAAGGCTGTCTCGTGTGAAGTCGACGACCTTGGCGCCGAAGTGTTCGACAACCTGAAGGATTTCGGCTCGCTCCTCCGACTCGCAGGTCAGCTTGATGAGCGCGATCTCGGTCTCGTAGGCCTCGTGGCCCGTATGGTCGATGGCATGGACGACGTCGATCAATTTTGCGAGCTGCTTGATCATCTGTTCCAGGATCGTGGGGTCGCCTGAGCTGGTAATCGTCATTCGCGAGTAGCCGGCCGTGGCCGCTGCGCTCACCACCAAGCTCTCGATGTTGTAGCCCCGGCGGGAGAAAACCATGGCCACGCGGGCGAGGACGCCCGGCTCATTGTTGACGTAGAGAGAGATGCGGTGAAAGTCTGCGCTGGTATCGGCGGCTGAACTCATACTGTTCTCCAGGATTGTGGGGGGGGCCGGAAGGAAGGGGGGCTCAGGTGCTTCCCGTCGGCTTGGCGAGTTTGACCGTTGGCTTCTCAATGATCATGTCACTTAGGGTGGCGCCGGCAGGGATGAAGGGAAATACATTGTCTTCCTTGACCACTTCAGCGACCACTACGCAGGGCCCCTCGTTGTAGGCATCGGCTTGGTTGAGAATGCGGTCGACGTCGCCTGGCCGTTTGATCCGGAAGGCCTTGATTCCATAGGCCTGGGCGAGCTTGACAAAATCGGGATTTCCCTCGAGGTCGACGCCCGAGAGCCTGTTCTCGAAGAATAACTCCTGCCACTGGCGAACCATGCCCAGGTAGTTGTTGTTGATGATTAGGCATTTGACCCGAAGATTGTGAATCGACGCCGTAGCCAATTCAGCCTGGGTCATCTGGAAGCCCCCATCGCCAACGATGGCCCAGCAGTCCTCCCCGGGCCGGGCAAAGGCGGCCCCGATGGCTGCGGGAAGTCCGAAACCCATGGTTCCGGCGCCTCCGCTGCTGAGCCAATTCTTGTTCCGGGTGGTTCGGCAGAACTGCGCAGCCCACATCTGGTGCTGGCCCACATCCGTGCTGAGAATGGCTTGGCCTCCGGTGATGGCGTCGAGGCGGTCCAGCACGTGTTGAGCCCGCAGACCGCCCTGTTTGCGGTATTTGAGCGGGTACTTCTTCTTCCATGCCTGTACTCGGGCCTGCCACTCGCGGGTATCCGAGGGTTCGACGAGGGGGAGGAGGTCCTCGATGACCAGGCGCGCGTCGCCCTCGATGCAGACATCGGGCTCTACCATCTTGTTGAACTCCGAGGGGTCGATGTCGACGTGGATCTTCCGGGCGCCAAGGCAAAACTCGTCGAGCTTGCCGGTGATCCGGTCATCCCAGCGTGAGCCGATGGACATGATCAAATCCGCCGCGTCCGTTGCCTTGTTCGCATAGGCGGTGCCGTGCATTCCCAGCATCCCCAGGTGGAGTGGGTGCGTTTCATCCGTCCCTCCCTTGCCGAGGAGTGTCGTCACCATGGGGGCGCCCATTTTTTCGGCCAGCCGAGTGACCGCCTCCGAGGCCTCGGCAATCACCACGCCGTGGCCGACGAGCAGGACGGGACGCTGGGCTCGTGAGAGGAGTTCGGCTGCCTGCCCGAGGGTTTCGGTACTTGCTCGATCGGGAATCGAATACCCGGGCAGGTCGACCTCCCGAGTGAGGGGGGCCTCGCACGGGCCCTGGCTTATGTCCTTTGGAATATCGATCAAGACGGGCCCCGGTCGCCCGGTCGCGGCGATATGGAAGGCTTCCCGCGTCAGACGCGGGATGTCTTGGCCCGTCCGGACGAGATAGCTGTGCTTGACCACTGCGTAGGTGATGCTGGTGACGTCAGCCTCCTGGAAGCCGTCTTTCCCGAGCATGCTCGTGACGCACTGTCCGGTGATGACGACCATGGGGACCGAGTCCATGTGCGCGGTCAGCAAGCCGGTGACCGTGTTCGTTGCTCCCGGACCGGAAGTGACGAGGACTACGCCGGGCCGGCCGCTGGCCCGGGCATAGCCGTCAGCCATGTGGGTCGCGCCCTGTTCGTGGCGCGTGAGGATAAGCTTTATGGGGGAATCCACGAGCGCGTCGAAGATCGGGATCGCCGCCCCGCCCGAGAGGCCAAAGATATATTCGACCCCCTCGGCCTCGAGGGAGCGGATGAGTTGTTCTGCACCTGTGGGGATTCTCGAGTCCATTGGGCTCCTGTACGGGGCGGATTGCTCTCCGGCGAGGATCGGAGAATGCATGGAAAAGTGAAAAGTGGTATTTTTATCCCTAAATCAAGGGGGTAAATAGATTGTATGATAAAAGTAGGCTGATTTAAAGCCTAAAATGGCCCTTGGGTAAACCCCTGGTTACAAAATTGGAGTATTGAGATTCGAATAAAGCTTCAAGGGGATCTGTCCGATAGAAAATGGCGAGTAAATTTGGAAAAGTCTCCCATTGAGGGGCAAGGGTAGGGCTTGGTGAGATCCGCAGGCCGGAGCGGCGTGCTGTAGGCTTAGCGCGCCCGTTGAAGTGGGTTTGCGACGAATTGGGGGGCTCCGGGGCTGTGAATATCCTGCTCTCGGCTCGGCTGGCGGGGTGGTTATTGGTTTTCCTGGGGGGGGTGCAGGTCATTCCCCTAATGGCGGCCTTCTATTTCGATGAGCCTCTGGCGCCCTTTCTGGCCGCCGGCGCCATCGCCCTGGCGCTTGGGCTCCCAGCCGCCCTGGGGGTGACCCCCGAGAATATCCGGATTAGGCCTCGAGACGGGTTCTTCATTGTGACCGGGGCTTGGCTACTGGCCTCCCTGTTTGGAGCGCTCCCCTACCTGGCTACGGGCGCTTTGGGGCCCGTGGACGCGCTCTTCGAGTCGGTCTCGGGCTTTACGACGACGGGCTCAACGGTCCTGACGGATATCCAGAGCAGGCCGCGTTCCCTACTGCTCTGGCGGTCCATGACCCAGTGGCTGGGTGGGATGGGGATTGTCGTCTTTACCATCGCGCTGATGCCGATTCTGGGGATCGGCGGCATGCAGCTCTTCAAGGCCGAGATGCCGGGGCCGGTGACCGAGAAGATCCGTCCTCGGGTGGCTGAAACCGCGCGAAGACTCTGGTTCATCTACGTGGGTTTGACGGCGATGGAGGTGCTGGCCCTCTGGGTGGCCGGGCTGACCGGTTTTGACGCGCTCTGTCACTCGCTCACGACCCTGAGCACCGGCGGGTTTTCCACGCGCGATGCGTCCATTGGGTCCTTTGATTCAGCGGCGGTGGAAATGATCGTGATCGTTTTCATGGTGCTGGCGGGCGTGAATTTTGTCCTGCACTACAAGCTTCTTTCGGGGCAGGGGCGATCGGTGATTCGCGATCGGGAGCTGCGATATTTCCTGTCTCTGGCCGTATTGGCCACCGCAGCGATTGCCTTCAGCATGCTCGGCAAGACAACACCCGATGGCGACCCGCTGGGCTTCCGCCAGATTCTTTTTACGGTGGTTTCCCTCTCAACGGGGACCGGGTTCGCCACCGCCGATTTTGAACTGTGGTCGGCCTTTGCCCACGTGATCCTCTTGATCCTGATGATCCTTGGGCCGATGGCGGGTTCGACCGGGGGAGGGGTCAAGAGTTTGCGGGTGGTGCTCGTCATCGATGCCGTTCGCAATAACTTGAAGACGGCGGGGCACCGCAATGCCGTTCGCTCCCCTGTGCAGCACGCGGGAAAGCCCGTCCCCGACGATGTGCTCGCGGCGGTTTGGGTTTTCCTCGCGGTCTACCTGGCGCTGATCGGGGTCATGACGCTGATGATCGCGGCCTACGGCTACGATCTCGAGACCGCTCTATCCGGAGGTATCACGAGCGTCGCCAACGTGGGGCCGGCGTTGGGGGAAATCGGAGCTTTCGACCACTTCGCCCATTTTCCTGCGCCCGTGAAGATCGGTCTGGCCTTCTGCATGATCGCAGGCCGTTTGGAAATCTTTACCGTTCTGGTCCTGCTCAGTCCCGCTTTCTGGAGGCGCTGAGGGGCCCAGGCTGCCATCTCGGCTGCGAAGGGCTAGATTGTACTTAATGAGGGAACCCGGGGGCGCGAGCCCGGGATGACAGGGGGAACCAGCGATGAATGATCAAAGGCGATGCGAAATCGGAATTAGGGGACGCTCGACCCTGGGCGGGTGGCGAGCAGCTCTGCTCGTCCTCGTGTTGGTCGCCTGCGGTTCGGCCTCGCCGGCCAGCGCGGAAACCTACGAACCCTCGCAGGCGGGCAATCCGCTGCGCATCGTGGCGTACGTAGTCTATCCGGTGGGCGTTGTTTTCGACTACCTGATCCTGCGGCCGGCCTACTGGGTAGGCTCCCAGGAACCCTTCAAGACGGTTTTTGGTCGCACGGACTAGTCCAGCGCCGAGGATGATGGCCGACTTGAGGCCGAATAGGGTCCGAGCGAGCTCGGCCTCCGCAGCCGCCCTGGAGTAGACTCTCACCAAAGGGTCGACAGCGGCAATGTGGCTTTATGTGTTGAATTGGCCCCAACTCGATGGAGCAGGGCGAGTTTGGCCAAGAATCAGCACTTTGTGGGGCGCGCTCAAGCCGCCTTTGACCTATTCGAAGCTACAGCGCGGAGCCGGGGAATAATGACAAATCTGCACTCAAGAAAAAGCGCCGCGGGGACGCCACTATAGTAGGGGCGAGTATCCCGCTAGTCTCCCAGTCACTCCTCGGGGAATCCAAGCAAACTACACATGGCCATCGAACTTAAACAGCAGCTTAAGATGCAGCAGACGCTGGTGATGACGCCCCAGCTTCAGCAGGCGATCAAGCTGCTCCAACTGAATCAACTCGAACTCGTGAGTTTGGTCCAGGAGGAACTCCAGGAAAATCCCTGCCTGGAGGAGGAAGAGCGCGAAGAGGCCACCGATGCCGAGGTCCGGGACGAAACCCCCGAGCCCCTTGGCGAGCGGGAGTCGGCGGCTGACCCGGGCGACGGAGCCGAGGCGAATCCCGAACTTGGCGAGTTGGAGATGGCGGCCGACTTGAGCGGCAACGAATCGTCCGATGCTGGTGCCGAGAGCGACGCCTCGGAATCTCCCACGGATGCGGACAAGATTGCCGACGTGCAGTGGGACGACTACATGGATTCTCACCCGCTCACCGGTCTTGAGGGTCGGGCTCCGGGTGACGACGATGGACGCCCGAGTATCGAGGCGACCCTGAGCCGGGCTCCGAATCTTGCCGAACACCTCTCCTGGCAGATTCAGCTCTCGGATTACGATGCCTTCGAGGTGGCCATCGCCGAGTGGATCATCGGCAACCTGGACGAGAAGGGGTACCTGATTGCGACGGTCGAAGAGATCGCGCGCCAGGCGAATGTCGATCAAGAGCGTGTGATCGGGGTTCTGGCGAAGGTTCAAAGCCTGGACCCCGTCGGCGTGGCCGCACGGGATCTTCGGGAATGCCTTCTGATTCAGATTCATGCGAGTGGAAATATGGGTCCGCTGGTGTTGGCCATCGTGGAAGACCATATCGACCTGCTTCAGAAACGGGACCTGAAGAAGATCGCCCGATCTTTAGAGGTCCCCATCGAGGATGTCTCGGTGGCGGTGCGGGAGATCGCCTCCCTAGAGCCCCGCCCGGCGCGGGCTTTTGGGAGCGATGAGCCCGTCTACATCATTCCCGATATCTACGTGTACAAGGTCGCCGATGAATTCCATATCCAGCTGAACGAAGACGGGCTTCCGCATCTCAAGATCAACAACGTCTACAAGAACGTTCTCTCGAAGGATAACCCTTCGGCGGGCGAGAGTCGGGAGACCAAGACTTACGTCCAGGAGAAGGTTCGCGCTGCGCTATGGCTGATCAAGTCGATCCACCAGCGACAGCGGACGATCTACAAGGTGACGGAGAGCATCATCGGCTACCAGCGGGACTTCTTTGAATCAGGGGTGTCGTCGCTCAAGCCCCTTAATCTCCGGGATGTGGCCGAGGATATCGGGATGCACGAATCCACCGTGAGCCGGGTGACGACCAACAAGTATATGCACACACCCCAGGGGATTTTCGAGCTCAAATATTTTTTCAACTCCTCGATCAGCCGAATCCAGGGCGATGCGGTGGCGAGCGCGAGCGTGAAAGAGGAAATCCGCAAGTTGGTGGCCTCCGAGAATCCCTTGAAGCCGCTCTCGGACCAGAGAATCGTTGAAGAGCTCAAAGGCATCAATATCGATATCGCCCGGCGCACTGTCACAAAGTACCGGGAATCGCTCAATATCCTGTCCTCGACGAAGCGGCGAGAGGTCGGATAGTGGGATAGATTTCCGGCCGCCAAGCAAGGAGGCGGCATGAAAATCATGGATATTCTCGTTCGGGACGCAGTCATCCTGGACGTGGCATCAACGACCAAAAATGGCGTGTTGGAGGAAATGGCCAGGGCGCTGGCTAGCGCTGTGCCCTCCATTGAGCCGGATCGCCTCGTGGAGGTCCTGGTGGAGCGCGAAGCCTTGCAGAGCACGGGCATAGGCGAGGGCGTCGCCATCCCGCACGGCAAACTTCCAGGTTTAGATGGCCTGGTGGCGGGCTTTGCGCGATGCAGGGATGGGCTCGATTTTGATTCCATCGACGGTCAGCCGACCGAGCTTTTCTTCCTTCTCGTGGTCCCTGAGCACGCGGGGGGAAGGCAGCACCTGAAGGCTCTTGCGCGAATATCCCGATTCTGCCGAAACGCAGAGTTCCGCAAGAAGCTGTCGGAGGCAGTGGACCTCGAAGGTATTCTTTCGGCGATCGCTGACGAGGACGGAAAATTTTGAAGGTCGAGTTCGATTCGGCTCTTGGCGGATGACCCAAGGGACTGGGTTTCCGGTCCGGGAGCCAGGGCCGTGTTTTCCGGTAGCGATGGTTTGACTTTGACTTTGGGCGCAGTTTTGGTCCGAGGACATCAGAGGGTGTTGGTGAATCACGAGTTGAGTCCGAGGGACAATTTTCCGTGCCCCGATGGGAGGTCGAAAGAATGAGCGAAGTTGTCCAGCCTCGCGTCGTTTTCGTCGCCGGCTTGTCGGGGAGCGGTAAGAGCACGGCGATGGCCGCGCTCGAAGATCTGGGTTTCTACTGCATTGACAATTTGCCGACGCCCTTGATTGGCCAGTTCATGGACCTGTGCGCCCAGTCGAATCCCCCTGTAGCGCAGATCGCGCTCGCGGTGGATGCTCGGGAGCAGCGCTTCCTGCGGAGCTTTCCCGACGTCGTGAGGCGGCTCCGGAGCGCAGAAGGGGCGATCGAGGTTCTCTTCTTGGATTGTGCCGATGAGGTACTCGAGAAGCGTTACCGGGAAACGCGCCGAGTACATCCGCTCTCGCCCGAGGGCAGCGTCGCCGATGGGGTGAGCCGAGAGCGCGCCTTGCTCGCCGATGCTGCGGGCCTGGCGGACCGGGTTATTGACACTACCGGGCTGAACGTCCACGAGTTGAAATCCCGGGTGGTGGGTCACGTCCTGGGTGAGGCGAGGCCTACGGTGGTCAGCTTGGTCTCCTTTGGCTTTCGCTACGGTACGCCCCCCTCGGTGGAACTGCTCTTCGATATGCGTTTTCTTCCCAACCCCTATTTCGACGCGGATCTTCGACCCCGGTCGGGCCTCGATCGTGAGGTCTCGGATTACGTGCTGGAAAGCGAGCGTGGGGGAGAGTTTTTTGGCCGGCTGAAGGAGTTTATCGCCTACATGTTGCCGCTCTATGACAACGAGGGGAAAGCCTACGTCACCGTAGGGATTGGCTGCACCGGCGGCCGGCATAGATCTGTGGCAATGACCGAGGCCCTGAATGCCTGGCTCCGGGAGAGCGACCGAGAGGTGAACCTGTTGCATCGCGACGTGGAGAAGTCCTGATGGCGGTTGGATTGGTAATCGTGTCGCACTGTGACCTGGGCACGGAGTTTCTCAAAGCATTGAAGCTGATTGTTCCCGATGCGAGGGAATTTCACGCGATCTCCTTCCAGGAGGGAGACAAGCTCGATGAGATGCGGACGAAGGTTCTAGAGGGTATTCGCGCAGCAGACGAGAATGAGGGAGTTCTCATTCTGACCGATATGTTCGGTGGAAGCCCCTCGAATATCGCGCTCTCCTTCCATGAAGAACGCCACGTTGAAGTGGTCACGGGAATGAACCTTCCCATGCTCGTCAAGCTTGCCAACCCGAAGGGCAAGGAGACCCTCGAGGAACTCGCGAAATCTATCAAGGAGTACGGTCGGCGCAATATCTCGGTGGCCAGCCAGTTGCTTCCGGAGGATGCCTCCGAGTGAGCGAAGAAAACATCGTTGAGCGGAGCTTTACGGTGCGCGCCGAGTTGGGACTGCACGCACGACCTGCCGGTCAGTTCGTTTCCCTGGCCAGTCGATTTACGAGCGAGGTCATGGTTGGGCGGGGGGAGGAGTGGGTGAGTGGCTGCAGTATTCTCTCGATCCTCTCGCTGGCGGCAGAGCATGGGAGCACCCTCAAAATAAAGGCTGAGGGCGACGATGCCGAACGGGCGGTTTCGGAACTGGGTTCTCTTCTCGAGGCGGCACCGGGAGACGTTTGATAGGGGTTTCAGCCTGGGCGCCCCTCGCCTACATTGCGAGCCCACTATTGCAAGCCCACCATTGCAAGCCCACCCGTGAACTCCGTCCGAAACCTTGAATTCGGGGGAGACGACCGCCGAACCTCGGGCTTCCGGGGTCGGCAGCCTTGAAGAATCAGGAGAAAAAGAGATGGCCAACCGTTCGTTCTTTACTTCCGAGTCGGTCTCTATGGGCCATCCGGACAAGATGTGCGACCAGATCTCCGACGCGGTCCTGGATGCCATGCTCGCCCAGGACCCGGCCTCACGGGTGGCCTGTGAGACGGCCACCACCACTGGCCTGGTGCTCATCTGCGGAGAGGTGACGACCAAGGCCGAGGTCGATATCCAGCCCCTGGTTCGCAACGTTGTTCACGATATCGGCTACACGAGTTCCGATATGGGCTTCGACGCCTCCACTTGCGCAGTGATGGTGGCGCTGGGTCGGCAATCTCCCGATATTTCCCAGGGCGTAAGCGAAGGTGAGGGGCTCCACAAGGAGCAGGGTGCGGGCGACCAGGGGATGATGTTCGGATACGCGTGTGACGAAACGCCCGAGTTGATGCCCGCGCCGATCCGCTACGCCCATAAGTTGATCGAAGCCCATCGGGGTTGTTTCGAGTCCGGCGAATTGGATTTTCTCCGCCCGGATGCGAAGAGCCAGGTCACCGTCCAATACGACGACCAGGGCAACGCCGCGCGGATCGATACGGTGGTGGTTTCAACCCAGCACTCCCCCGACGTCAGCTACGACAAGCTGCGCGATCAGATCGCCGAGCGCATCATTCGCACGAGCATTCCCTCCGAGTTGATCGACAACGACACGATCTTCCACGTCAACCCCACCGGCCGATTCGTGGTGGGCGGGCCCATGGGGGATGCCGGGCTCACGGGGCGCAAGATTATCGTCGATACCTACGGAGGGATGGGCCGACACGGCGGTGGCGCTTTCTCCGGAAAGGATCCTTCGAAGGTCGATCGAAGCGCGGCCTACGCGAGTCGCTACGTGGCCAAGAACCTGGTCGCGGCGGGCGCGGCTACGCGCTGCGAGGTTCAACTCGCCTACGCGATTGGGGTCGCCGAACCCCTGTCGATCCGGGTGGAGACTTTCGGTACCAGCCAACTCAGCATGGCCCGCCTCGAGCAGATCGTTCGCAAGCATTTCGATCTGACGCCGCGAGGAATCGACGAAATGCTCAACCTTCGCCGGCCGATCTACCGCGCGACGTCCTATCACGGTCATTTCGGCCGAGAAGATGCCGGGTTTCCGTGGGAGAAGACCGACCGCGCCGAAGGTATTCGCGCCGATCTCTGATCTTCCGCATTAAAAAGATCAACAATCCCGGGCGATTCCCTTGACCCCGCGCGAACTTCGTGCGATCAAGACACCTGAATGCAGGCCATTCTCGTGGGGGGACGGGTCGGGCTGATGGCAGCGGTCGTATTCGCTGTGATCGCTCCGGTGCGCGCGCTGGCGGAGCCAGCGTGTGATGCGACTATTCGAGTTCTGCTCGAACGGCGGGGGACCGCTTTTAGCTTGGTCAGCCAGGGCCAGTCCTACACTTTCGAGCCGGCTTCCCGGGGTCGTTTGCGAATCAACGGGATGGAGCAGGCGGTCTGGCGGAGCGCGCCCAACCAGGCCCGCTTGGCCGGGCAGCGAGTGCCGGGGGTTCTGTCCATCGTGCCGCTCAAGGAAGGCCTGGGGCTGATCGCCGAGGTGCCACTCGAGGTCTACGTGGCCGGCGTTCTCAAGGGGGAAATTCCCGCACTCTGGCAGGCCCACGCCCTACGTGCCCAGGCGGTGGCCAGTCGAAGCTACGGGTTACACCAGCAACTGACGAGGGCTCGACGCCCCTACGATGTGGAGGCCAATACCCGCCACCAGGTATTCGCCCTGGGACGGCCGTTCAAATCGGTAGAGCGGGCCGTGGCGGCCACGCGTTGCGAGGTCCTGACTTGGCGGGGTGAGCCCATTCTGGCGGCTTTTCACTCGGCTTCGGGAGGGCGTACGGCGAGCTCACGGGAGGTTTGGGGCAAGCACTTGTCCTATTTGACGAGTAATGAGGTCAAGGCGGAGGACGGCTCGCCCGATACGTACTGGCGAACGGCGGTTTCGCGCACCACAATGAGCCGACTTCTGGATGGCGTGGGGATGAGCGTCGGCGACGTGTGGGCGGCCCAGGTGCTGGCGCGATCGGAGAGTGGGCGAGTAGTCAAACTTCGTTTTATGGGGAGTGGAGGCGAGATTCGGCTTTCGGGCCAGAAATTGCGATCACTAGTGGGCGAGTCGGCGTTGAAGAGTACCCTCTTCGAGTTGAGTGTTAAGGACGGCTTTTTCGTCTTCGTCGGATCTGGCCGAGGCCACGGCGTTGGCATGAGCCAGTGGGGGGCCCAGGGAATGGCCCGGCAAGGGGCGCTCTACACGGAGATCCTCAATAGTTTCTACCCGGGCACGCGCCTTACCCGTTGGCGGAGCAAAAGCGAAGAGGCCGAGGCGTTTGCCGGCCGTTAAGCGAGCTCGGTGTCGCTGGGCGAGATCGGAGCGGAATAGGATGAGTTCGAGACAATGAACCGCGAGGTGAAATGATGGATTTTTCCACAGTCGTGCCCCTACAGGCCCAGGGCGAAGGGTTCGATCCCAGCTTCTTTCTGATGATGGGCGCGATCTTTCTAATTTTCTACTTCCTGGTGATCCGTCCCCAGCAGCGCCAGCAAAAGGAGCGAGAGGCGTCCATTCGCTCGCTGGTTAGAGGCGATCGGGTGGTGACCGCCGGTGGGATTCACGGCCTGGTGACCGAGGTGGCCGATTCCACGCTGACGCTGGAGATTGCTCGAGTCAAGGGCGGTGCTCGGGTCGAAGTGGAACTCGCCCGAACCGGGGTGGCAAGTGTGATTCGTTCGGGGAGCGACGACGAAGGGGAGGGCGGCAAGTGAGCGGTCTGAAATGGCGAGTTGGCTCGATTCTGGCGCTGGTCGTGGTCCTGTCCGTGGTCACGATCTCGAATTTTGTGCCCAAGGAGGAGCGCCAGCAGAGTGAGTTCTGGCCCGATGAAGGCCTCCGCTTGGGGCTTGATCTCCAGGGCGGCATCAACTGGGTCGTGGGGGTCAAGATCGAGGAGGCGATCCAGCACGAACTCGAATTTCTCAGGGATTCCCTCGTGGAGAGCCTGGCCGATCAAGGCGTCAAGGTGGGAAGCGTCGTGGTCAATTCCGGCGAACTTGAGGTGACCGGAGTCGATCCTGCGAGCCGGGATCAGATTCGCAAGGCGTTGGAGGAGTACAATTCGCTTCAGGCCGTCGATGGCAGTCAGGGAGCCGATAAGTACGAGCTCACAGCGGATTGGGAACAGGAAATTCGCGAGAGAACGATGGCCCAGGTGCTCGAGGTTCTGCGCCGTCGGATAGACGATCCCGTGCGCGGCATTCCGGATTCCGTGGTGACTCGCCAGGGCGATGACCGAGTTCTCGTGCAGATTCCGGGGGGCCAGATCGACCGCGGTCGAGCCCGGGAGCTTCTGAAGTCCACGGGTTTTCTCGAATTCAAGATCGTGCTCGACAGTGCTGGGAGCGAAGATGCCCTACGGGCGCGCTACACGGGCGGGATTCCCGATGGCCAGGAAATCGTGGTGGAGACCGATCCCGAGACCGAGCAGGTCATCGCGGCCTACCTGCTCCCCGAGGCGGCGGATATCACCGGGGACTATCTCGACGACGCCCGGCTCAATTGGGATAACCAGCAGCGTCCGCTGGTTAGCTTTCGTTTCAACCCGGAGGGCGGTCGTATCTTTGGCAAGCTCACCGAAGAGAATATCGGTAGCCAACTCGCGATCATTCTCGACGAGAAGGTCTACAGCGCGCCCGTCGTCCGGTCGCGAATCTCGACCAACGGGCAGATCGAGGGGCGCTACACGGTTCAGCAGGCGGCCGATCTGGCCGTGGTGCTGAGAGCTGGCGCGCTTTCGGTCCCCGTTGTGATCGAAGAGGAGCGCAGCGTCGGGCCTGCCCTGGGGCAAGATTCGATTGTTTCGGGAACTCGGGCTTCTGTCCTCGGGCTCGCGCTGGTCTTGATCTTCTCTGGGGTGTACTACCGCCTGAGTGGGATCTACGCGAGTGTTGCCCTGCTCTTCAATCTGATGATGTTGGTCGGCGTGATGTCGCTTTTCGAGGCGACCCTCACCCTTCCCGGCATCGCGGGTCTGGTGCTCACGGTGGGTATGGCGGTGGATGCCAACGTCATTATCTTCGAGCGGATCCGCGAGGAGTTGAGATCGGGAAAAACGCCGCGGACGGCGATCGTCCGGGGCTTCGACAAGGCAAACTCGACCGTCCTCGACGCGAATATTACGACGCTGATCACCGCATTGATTCTCTTCGAGTTCGGAACAGGTCCGATCAAGGGCTTCGCGGTCACGCTGTCCGTCGGAATCCTGACCAGCGTTTTTGCGGCCTTGGTGATCACCCGTACCGCCTTCATGCTCTATCCGGGTGGACGTTCTGTCCAGAAATTGTCCATCTAGGGAGGTTCTGCCGTGTCGTTTGAACTGATTCCGCCGAACACGAAGATCGACTTCATTGGCCGTGGCAAGCTCTGTGCCTCGCTGTCGGTTCTGCTGATCCTCCTTTCCGTGGCTCTGATTCCCGTGCGTGGGCTTCGTCTAGGCGTCGACTTCGCGGGCGGCACAGAGATGCAGGTACGGTTCGCTCCTGGAGTGGACGTCAGCGAAGGAAAGCTTCGCGGCGTTCTTGCGGAGTCCAGAGTGGTCGAGGATCCTACCGTCATCCGATTCGGCGAGGCCTCGGCCCGGGAGTTTCTGGTCAAATTCAAGGGCGGTGAAGAAATCGTCAATCCCGCCCTCGGCGAGTCAGAGGAGCAGGCGGTGACCGCCTCCATCGATCGAGTTGAATTGGTCGAGGCGGCCCTGGTCAGTGGCGTCGGGCCGCTCTCCGTCGAGCGAGTGGATTTCGTGGGCCCCAGGGTGGGGAAGGAATTGCGCTCGGATGGCCTTTTGGCCCTCTTCTGGGCCAGTCTGGCCATCCTTGTCTACGTGACAATTCGCTTTAGTTCTCGATTTGCGCCCGGTGCGGTGGTCGCAGTCGTTCACGACCTCCTGGTGACCTCCGGGATCTGGATCATTCTAGGCTTCGAATTCGACCTGCGGGTGCTCGCCGCGTTGCTGGCAATCATCGGCTACAGCCTGAATGACACCATCATTATCTACGATCGGATTCGCGAGAACATGGAGTTGAGGACGAAGGCGGCGTTGCCCGACGTCCTCAATCAGAGCGTCAACCAGACCCTCTCGCGTACCGTGCTGACTTCGGGGACGACCCTGATGGCCCTGTTGAGCCTCTACTTCCTGGGTGGCGAAGTGATTCGCCCCTTTGCCCTCGCCATGCTGATCGGCGTAGTCATAGGGACCTACTCGTCGATCTATATCGCGGCCCCGCTCCTGCTCTTGCTCGAAGGCGGTGGCCAAGCGCCGGAGGGCGGGAAGGCCAAGGCGGCCCGGGCCCGCTAACCCGCCGAGGCCTGGCTTCCCGGAGCTGCGCGGGTTCCTGAACTCGGGCTTCCAGAAGTGGGGCCTCCCGTATTCGGCCGGGCCGAGGAGGGCTTGTCTCCCTCAAGTGCTTTTGAGGCGGCGGTCATTTCCACGCTGCCATTCATGACCGCGCCTTCTTTAACGAGGAGGCGGGGTGCTCGTAGGTCGCCCTCGACAATGCCCGAGGCCTCGATTTCGATGCGCTCAGTGGCGGCGACGTCGCCGGTGACCCGGCCCACGACCAGGATTGATTTCGCAGAGATGGAAGCCTTGACGTGCCCCGTCTGCCCGACGGTCAGGGTGTTGTTCGGGAGTTTGACGTCTCCTTCGACTGTCCCGTTGACCTCGAGGTCCTCGCTCCCGCTGAGTTCGCCCTTGAAGATGATCGATTTCCCTATGGTTGCCACGGTATTCTCCCTCGAGGACGGCGGACCGTCACTTGGCTTGGCTTCTGCGCGAAGGGGACCCTTGCCCCGATTCGCCTGGTCTTGTGTTCCTGGTGTGGCCGATCCCCGGCCGCCGGAGCTCGCGTCGGCGAGCTGCTCGTCGCTCCTGGGGCCTTCGTTGGCCGATGAGTTCTTGTTTCCGAATAATCCCATGCTCTTGAAGCTCCGGGTCAGTTGAGCGCACGAACCTGATCGATCACGACGTTGCGATCGTTCAGGATAGTGCCTTCTTCGCGTTGTAGGGTGGCTTGGGAAATCCGGTAGGCCCGAAGGGCACCGATTTTCTGGCTCTCGGCGTCCACCAGATCCCGCTCGCGCTGGAGGACGTCGAAGGGGGTGGATTCGCCGTGCTCAAGCCGGATCTGCTCGGCTCGAAGCTGCTCGGCCGCGGCGATGCGTCGCCGCTCGGCGGCTTCGACGCCCTGGGCCGAAGCGAGCAACCCTCGTGCCGCTCGGCGGACGGAAACGATGATGTCCTGCTTGAGTCGGGTGATCTGGCTCTTGGACTGGCGCAGTTGGATGCGGGCCTTGCTCGCGTTCTTGCGGGCCGTGGTATTTCCCAACGGAATCGAAACCAGCGCCACGGCGCTCAGCTCGTCCGGGCCACCCTGGCCGTAGTAGTATCCGAAGGTATCTCCGAAATCGCCCTTGTTTACGGGCGAAGGACACACTCCTCCCCCTGGGCAGAAAGGCGAATCAACCTCGTTCTCACTACCCGTCGTCCCCAAGGTCCGGTAGCGAACATTCACATCCAACCGGGGCAGGCGCTGGTTCTCTGCAAACCGCAGGGAGATTTCCCCGGTCTCGACTTGCTTGTAGGCGGCCGCGAGTTCGGGCCTGAGCTTGAAGGCCCTCTCTACGGACTTTTCGAGGTCCACCGGGGCGGCCCGGGTGTAGACGGGGTTGTCCGTGGGGCTGAAGAGGAGCGTGGTGGTGGAATGCAGCTGGGTCCCCAGAACCGATGCGATGAGCTGATCCTGGGAGTTCATGTACTCATTGCGCGCCAGGATCAGGTTGAATTCACTGTTGGCCACGCCGGCCTCGGCCTGGATGACCTCGACCTTGGAGACGACGCCGACGTCGTATTGGACGCGAGCCTGGTCGAGCAGCGCGTTGTTGCTCTCAAGGCTCTTTTCGGCGACCCGGACCTCTTCCTGGCGGGCGACGAGGACCCAGTAGTCGTTGATAATCGAGAAAACGGTGTTCATCACCGAGGTCGTAAAATTGTCGAGCTGGCTCTCATAGCCGAGTCGGCTGATTTTGACCTGGGTCCAGGGCTCATTCCAGACCAGCCCTCGCAGCAGAGGGGCATTGATCCCGAGGGTCAAGCCCGAGTTGTACTTGGGGCTCAGGCGCTCGATGGGGTTGGTCGTATTGTTCTTGCCGCCGTCAAAATCCAGGGTGAGAGCTCCGCCCCAGTAGGGGATCAGGGCCGTCAGCCCGACCCCGCCCTCGATTTGGTCGCTCTTGGTAGGCTGGTTGGTGACGAAGCCGTTTTGCTCTCGCTGGCGGCCGTACTGGATATCGCTCTCGAAGAGCGGGTTGTAGGCGCCCCAGGCGGCCTCGCTCTCGTATTGGGCGACGTAGGGGGTGTAGCGGTTGACTTCGACCCCCAAATTGTTCTGGACCCCCAAAGCGATGGCATCGGCGAGGCTGAGTGGGCGGGTGTTGGCGCCGGTAGCCGGGGCCAAGGCAGGCGCGGCGATGGGCCCCCCGGTGCTTTGACCGTGTCCAGGCGCGGCCAGCAGACACAGGACAAGTAGGGAGACGAAAGTCGAGACGGTACGGCTAGGCATGAATTCCTCCGGCGGGGACTGTACCAAAGCCTCTTCCCGACGCTGGGATCCGGGGGATGTAGAAGACAATATTCTGGCTTCTCGAGATGCGATTCCCGCCGGGGCTGAGTGCGCCGGCCGTGTTTTGCGGGGCGTGCAGGCACTCGCGAGGCGACCGATCTATCCTAACGGGATGCAAACGGCGGTCATCGTATTGGCCGCAGGGCGGGGTGAGCGGCTCGGGGGGAAGACCCCCAAGGCTTTCGTCGACCTTGCGGGGAAAACACTCCTGCAACGAACGTTGGACAATTTGCTCCAATTCTCGGGTTTTGGGTGGTTGCAGCCCGTGCTTTCCGCCTCGGACCTCTCGCTCTATGCGGAACGGGTCTCGTCGGGAGATCCCCGGGTCGCCCGGCCGGTGATCGGAGGAGCCGAGCGCCAGGACTCCGTTGCCGCGGGCCTGGCCGCGATCCCCGAAGAGTTCGAACTCATCGCGATCCACGATGCTGCGCGCTGCCGTGTCTCGGCCGGGGACGTCGCCCGGGTCGTCGAGGTGGCCGAGCGATCGGGCGCGGCCGTGCTGGCCGCTCCCTGTCGGGATACCGTGAAACTCGTCGAAGACGGGGTCGTCACGACGACGCCCAGGCGCGACCGTTGCTGGCTCGCCCAGACGCCGCAGGTTTTTCATCGTTCGCTCTTCGCGGAGGCCCTGGCGAAGGCCCAGGCCGAGGACTTCCAGGGGACGGACGACGCGCAGCTCGTCGAGCGACTCGGGGCTCCGGTGCAGGTGGTCGAGGGGAGTCCGGGAAATTTCAAGATCACCGTGCCCGAGGATCTCGCCCTGGCCGCGCGCTTGCTGGCCCTCGAGGAGGCCGGTCCATGAGAATCGGTCAGGGCTTCGATAGTCATCGGCTCGTGGCCGGGCGGCCCCTCGTCCTGGCGGGGGAGCAAATACCCCATGGCAAGGGACTCGAAGGTCATTCCGATGGGGATGTCGTGCTCCACGCGGTGGCGGATGCGATCCTGGGGGCGCTGGGAGAAGGTGATTTGGGGCGGCATTTTCCGTCGAGCGACGCCGCCCTGGCCGGGGCGGCGAGTCGCCAGTTCATCGAGCGCGTGGTGGGGATGATCCAGGCGGCGGGCTTGGAGATCGCGAATCTCGACTGCACCCTGATCGCCGAGGCGCCCCGGCTTGCCCCGCATCAGGAGGCCATGGAGTCTACTCTGTCGGAGCTCCTGGGAGTGCCGAGGGCGCGCGTGAACCTCAAACTCAAGAGCAACGACGGCATGGGGGCCCTGGGCCGCGAAGAGGGCATGGCGGCCCTCGCGGTGGTGCTTCTGGTGGCTGCGGATGGATAGCCGAGCAACGGCCAGCCCTGGGGTTGGCAAGGGGGCCCGAGAGGCGTGAGTTCGATCTTTTTCTACAACACCCGGACGCGAAAAAAAGAAGCCTTTCGCTCCCTCAAAGAGGGCAGGGCGGGGATCTATACCTGTGGGCCGACGGTCTACGGGCCGCAACATATCGGGAACGTGCGCTCCCAGCTCTTCGCCGATCTCCTCAAGCGATTTCTCTTGAGCGAGGGCTTCGACGTCACCCACGTCATCAATATCACCGATGTGGGGCATCTCGTCTCGGATGGCGACGAGGGCGAAGACAAAATGGAATTGGCTGCCCAGCGAGCGGGTGAGAGCGCGGAGGAAATCGCGGATCGCTACACCGAGTCGTGGCGTCAGGATCGCCGCGCGGTCAATTGTCTCGAGCCCGAGTTCAATCCCAAGGCGACGGATCATATCGCCGAGCAAATCGAGCTGGGCGTCCGCCTGGACGAGGGCGGCTATCTCTACCGCATTGAAGACGGAATTTATTTCGATATCTCGCGCTTCCCCCGCTACGTCGAGCTGGCAGGACTGGATCTCGAGGGCCAAGCCGGGGCGCAGCGCATCGAGCAAGTCGAGGGCAAGCGGCATCCTGCGGATTTCGCGATCTGGAAATTCGCCGACCCCGAGGTGCGCCGGCTCCAGGAGTGGGATTCGCCGTGGGGTCGGGGCTTTCCCGGCTGGCATCTCGAATGCTCGGCCATGAGTAGCCGCTACCTGGGCGAACATTTTGATATCCATACCGGCGGAATCGACCTGGCCACGGTGCACCACACGAACGAGGTGGCCCAGAGCGAGTGCGCCTTTGGGGTCCATCCGTGGGTCGAGTATTGGCTCCACAACGAATTCCTGGACTTCGGCGGGGAAAAGATGTCCAAGTCCCGGGGCAACGTGAAAACTCTCTCGGATCTCGAGGAGCGGGGCTATGCCCCCTTGGCCTTCCGCTATTTCTTCCTCCAGGCGCACTATAGGCAGCAGCAGACCTTCAACGAGGAGTCCATGGAGGCGGCGGCGAAAGGGCATGGGCGATTGGTCGCCCTGGCGGCCGAACTGCGCGTGGCCGAGGGCGTCGGCGATCGCGCAGCCCAGGCCGCGCACCGGGAGAAATTCAGGGAGGCCATGGCCGATGACCTCAACGCTCCCCGCGCCATGGCGGTGCTCTGGGATGTGGCCCGCAGCAGCACGCTTTCGTCGGCGGATCGCCGGGACCTCCTACTCGACTTTGACGCCGTGCTTGGCTTGGATCTGGCCAATGCCGAGGCCGCCGGGGAAGGCTATGAGACCGATCCGCGAATCGATGGCCTACTGGAGGAGCGTGAGCAGGCCAGGGCCAATAAGGATTTCGGAACCGCCGACCGGATTCGGGACGAGTTGACCGCCGAGGGGGTTGAACTCATCGATACGCCGGAGGGTCCGCGCTGGAGGCGGGGTTGAGCGAGCGTGCCTTTAGACTTGTCTCGCCCTTCGAGCCCTCGGGTGACCAGCCTCGGGCCATCGCGGAGTTGCGCCAGGGAATCGATCGAGGAGACCCGCACCAGACATTGCTGGGAATTACCGGCAGCGGAAAGACATTTACCATTGCAAGCGTCGTAGAGCAGATAAACCGGCCCACCCTGGTGATGTCCCCGAACAAGACCCTGGCGGCTCAGCTCTATACCGAGTTCCGGGATCTCTTTCCCGAAAATGCCGTTGAGTATTTCGTCTCCTATTACGACTACTATCAGCCCGAGGCCTATATCCCCTCGAGCGATACGTACATCGAGAAGGACTCCCACGTCAATGACGAGATCGACAAGCTTCGGCACTCGGCGACGCATTCGATCCTGACTCGGAGAGATGTTCTGGTGGTCGCCAGTGTCTCTTGCATCTACGGGCTTGGGGCGCCCGAGAATTACGGATCGATGCATATTTACCTCGAGGCCGGGGCTGCTCTGGTTCGGGAGGACCTGCTGCGCCAGCTCGTAGACCTGCTCTACACGCGCAACGACCATGATTTTCATCGTGGGACATTCAGGGTGCGCGGCGATGTGGTGGAAATTTTTCCGCAATACGAGAGCGAGCGCGCCATTCGAGTCGAATTTTTCGGCGACGAAATTGATGCGATTTCCGAAATCGATCCGCTCCGGGGCAAGATCGTGGCCCGCCCCAAGCGGGCGATGATCTACCCCGCCAGCCATTACGTAGCGAGCGCCGAACGCTTGAAAGAAGCGGTGGAGGGGATTCGCGGGGAGCTGGATCAGCGCCTCGTGGGATTCAAGAAGGAGGGGAAGCTCCTTGAAGCCCAGCGCTTGGAGACCCGCACGATGTACGACATCGAAATGCTCGAGGAGCTGGGATTTTGTCACGGTGTGGAGAACTACTCGCGCTGGCTCGACGGGCGAAGTGCGGGCCAGACACCGTATACCCTCTACGATTACCTCCCGGACGACACGCTGGTCGTGATGGATGAGAGCCATATTGGGGTGTCCCAGATCGGTGCGATGTCCCGGGGCGATCGAGCGCGTAAGGAAACGCTGGTTGACTTTGGCTGGCGGCTTCCTTCCGCTCTGGACAACCGGCCGCTGACTTTCGATGAGTGGCAGGGAAAGGACCTGCAGCGCATCTATGTCTCCGCGACACCCGCCGATTACGAACTCGAGCATTCGCGTGGGGTGGTGGTCGAACAGGTTATTCGTCCCACGGGCCTTCTCGATCCCGAGGTCGAAATTCGACCGGCGAGCGGTCAGGTCGACGACTTGCTCGAAGAGATCCGCAAGGTGGTGGCGGTGGGAAACCGCGTGTTGGTGACCACTCTGACCAAGCGAATGTCCGAAGAGCTCTCTGAATATTATGCCGATCTCGGAGTCGGGATTCGTTACCTGCACAGCGATATCAAGGTGATCGAGCGGATGGGGTTGATTCGTGAGCTTCGGGAGGGCGTCTTCGATGTTCTCGTGGGAATCAACCTGCTTCGGGAAGGCCTCGACATTCCAGAGGTTTCCCTGGTCGCCATCCTAGACGCCGACAAGGAGGGGTTTCTGCGTTCGACGCGTTCGCTGATCCAGATCATCGGCCGTGCGGCGCGCAATGTCGACGGGCGAGTGATTCTCTATGCGGACAGGGAAACCGGTTCGATTCGGACCACGATGGAGGAGACCGCTCGCCGCCGGGAGATGCAGAAGGCCTATAACGAGGAACACGGAATTACGCCGGCAACGATCAAGAAGGGGCTGTCGAGCCTGCAAAACTCGATTTGGGATGCCGATTACGTCACCGTTGAGAAGCGCGAGGCCGACGAAGAGGGGGGCATCCCGGCTCACGAGTTGCCGGGGGTGTTGGACTCCCTGCGCGAGGAAATGAAAGCCGCAGCGGGGGAATTGGATTTCGAAAGAGCGGCAGATCTTCGGGATCGAATCAAGACGCTCGAAGCGATTCGCCTGCGGCTGACATGAGAGGGCCTTCGGAAAAGACCCAGGCCGCGCTGGAAGCGAAGGTCCGCAAACTTCCCAAGAGCCCCGGGATCTACCAGTTCAAGAGCGATGGCGGCGCGGTGCTCTATGTGGGCAAGGCCCAAAATCTGCGCTCCCGGGTTCGGCAATATTTGGCGGGTGGCGATGGGCGCTCCCAGATTCCGGCCTTGATGGAGCGGACTGCCGACGTCGATATTCTCGTCACGGCCAACGTCAAGGAGGCCCTGCTCCTCGAGAACGAGTTGATCAAGCGACACAAGCCGGTTTTCAACGTGAAGCTGAGGGATGACAAGCAGTACCTGGGCCTGAGGATGGACCCCCGGGATGAGTGGCCGCGGATCAGTTCGGTGCGCCGATTTCGCCGGGATGGTGCCGAGTATTTTGGCCCCTATACCTCGAGCGTGGCCCTGAAGGAGTCGCTTTCGAACTTGCGTCGCCTTTTCCCCCTGCGCTCGTGCAGCGAAGGAACATTCAAGGACTACGCCCGCCGGGGCCGGCCGTGTATCGAATACGAAATGGGTCGCTGCCTCGGGCCGTGCTGCGGACTCGCCGACCCAGTGGCGTATGCGGAACAGGTGCGGGGAACCGTCCTCTTCTTGAAGGGGCGCTCGCAGGAGCTTGTGACTCGTCTCCGCGAGCAGATGATATCCGCCGCCGAAGCCGAACGTTTCGAAGATGCCGCGCGGCTGCGCAACCGGATCAGCGCGGTGGATGCGACGCTTCAGGATCAGCAGATCATCTCGGATCAGAAGGTCGAGAGGGACGTCTTCGGCCTCGCCCGTGAGGGCGGTGAAGTGGAAATTCAGGTGCTTCATGTGAGGGAGGGCCGGGTGATTGCGGCGGAGGATTACTCGTTTTCCAAGGTTCAGATCGACGACGGGGAGGTGATGTCCTCCTTTCTTGGCCAGTATTACGGAAAGCGAAACGCCGAGGAAACACCGCGTGAGATCGTCAACTCCGTACCTTTCGAGGATGGAGGGGCACTCCAGGAATGGCTGAGGGAGCGGGCCTCTCGTGCGGTTTCCGTTCGGAGCCCCCAGCGCGGGGGCGCACGCCGGGTTGTTGAAATTGCCACCCGCAATGCCCAGGTCGGCCTTGAACAGCGGTTAGCTGCTCGGGAGAGCATCGATGCCGCTCTCGAGCAAATTCGGAGCGCGTGCGCCCTAAGTCAGTTGCCCCGGCGGATCGAATGCTACGACGTTTCGAACCTACAGGGGACTCTGGCAGTGGCGAGCCGGGTCGTCTTCGAAGACGGAGAACCCGTCAAGAACGAGTATCGGAGATACAAGATCAAGCAGGCGCCAGCCGGAGACGACTACGCCTGCCTGCGCGAAGTGCTGAAGCGTCGTTTGGCCCGAGTCGATACAGAACCGCTTCCCGATCTGTTGATGGTGGATGGCGGTCGCGGTCAACTCGGCGTGGTTTCGGCGGCGCTGGAGGACGTAGGATTGGTCGTCGATGCCCTGGGGATCTCCAAAGAACGCGATGCCGATTCGCCGTCGGTACGGGTCAAGCGTTCGGGAGGGCTGAAGGCCGAGCGCTTGTTCAAGCCGGGGCGTGCCAACCCGATCCTGCTCTCCAAGAGTTCGCGCGGGCTGCTGCTCTTGCAACGGGTCCGAGACGAGTCGCATCGCTTCGCCATCGAGTACCAGCGGGATCTGCGGTCAAAGTTCAGCCTTACGTCGATCCTCGAAGAGTTGCCTGGCATTGGAGCGGTCAAGCGCCGGGCTCTTCTGCGCGAGTTGGGTTCGCTGAAGGCGGTGAGGGAGGCGACTGAGGAAAGCCTGAGGGCGGTCTCGGGGATCAGTTCTCGGGACGCGCAAATACTCCGAGCCTTTTTCGACAAGGCCGGGGGTCGCCCGATATCCGAGGGCCGGGAAGAGGCACCCGGCGACGGCGATCGGGATGGGTAATGGGCCCGGAGCCCGAGTGTCATCGCTTTCCCTTTTTGCCCCTCTCAAGGACTTCCCGGCGGGCTGAACCCGTGGCCGGGTCCGGCCCCTCCCTCGGATTTTGGCGGCTGGACCGGTTGTTGCGGGGACACCTGCCCATTGCACTCCACTGGCATCCCGCTTGCACTTTAAAAGTGGAGATTTCAGGCATTCCGCGGCGCGGCCGCGCGAAAATAGGGAGAGCCTCCATGGGTGACGACGAAAAGCGATATTCGTCAGGGGTGACGGGTGGGGTCCCGGCGGGTGATTTGCAGAAGTCCCTCAAACTCGGTGAACTGACGCGCATGCTCGACCAACGGGGGCTTCCGGGCGAAGCCGGTCGACTCGTGGCGGAGGAGGTCCAGGACCGCCTTGAGGGACTTCCCGGGGATGCCATAGGGCTGGTGCTCGATGGGATCGCGCTGGGCATCGGGTTCTACGATTCCTCGCCGACGGATTCGGACGCTCTCGATCCCCATGTAGTCCGTCAACTCGTGGGTGATTTTTCCCAGGAACTCGGCAAGCTTGAAGAGATCCTGAACGTGCTCAACGCCTACCTCCAACGCCTCGGCGGCTCGGGCGGGAACTCGGGAGTCAAGCCCCTTCAATAGGGGCCAGGAGCAATAGGGGCAATAGGGGCAATAGAGGCAATAGCGGCCAGGAATAATAGGGCGCGAGGGGCCGCGCCTAAGCCGTGAGGGATTGATTTCCCAAAGTGGGGCGCCCCGGGTTTTGGTTCGGGTAGACTGGGCTCTCCCGGTCCCCTGGGCCATGCGATTGCGCCACGGATTTCCTCTTCTCGCCACGAGCTATGTCGCCGGTGTCGCGCTGGCGGATCGCGTCTGGCCCGAGATAGGCCCAGGCGCTTTCAGCGCCCTGGGCCTGGCGGCGGCTCTGCTCGCGGCCTGCTTCGCCGGAGTGCCCCGGGCGCGGGGCATGCTGGCCGCGCTGCTCGCCTTCGGGGCGGGGGGGGCGAGCCTTGCCTTGCGATTGCAGGAGGCCGACCGGGCCACGCCTCTGGCGAGCCGGGTGTTGACCCTTGAGGCTCGAATCTGCGGCGCAGAGAGTCTGGGGGCGAGGCGATCGCTCATGCTTTGCGGCGCGCTGGAGCTGGCTTCCCCCGGTATGCCGTCCCCGGGCGCCGAGGGAGCCCATTTGCCCTCCCGCCTGCTCGCCCAGTATCGCGCCGACTCGCCCGAAGCCGCGACCCTGGCCATGCTTCCTCTGGGCCGATCGATTCGGGCTCGGGTTCGGCTGTCGCCGCTGGGAGGCCTGAGAAACCCAGGGCGCCCGGAGCCCGACCGGCGCTGGCGCCGAAGGGGTATCGGGGCCCGGGTACGATTTGTGGATCCGGGGCTTGTGGCGCTCTTGCGAATCTCTCCGAGTGGCCCCCGACTCGAGGCATGGGTCCCGCTCTGGCTGGCGCGGGTTGAGGAGATCCGGGCTTCCATAGCAGGGCGCTTGCGACGGGGAGGGCGGGGACCGGACGAAGCGGGGGCCCTGCTCGCTGCGCTCGCGGTGGGCGATCGGGATGGCGTCGGCCCCCAAACCCGGGATGCCTTCGCGCGTCTCGGAGTCTCGCATCTCCTCGCGGTTTCGGGGCTCCACGTCGGTCTCGTCGCCGGGCTCTTCTATTGGCTGGCCCGCTCGGGGCTGGTGCGATTGGGGGATCGGGGCTGGGATTGGCGGAGGCCTGGGGCCCTGGCGTCGGTGGTGGTCGCCTCGGCCTATGCGCTGCTCGCGGGACTGAGCACATCGGTGCAGCGTGCGCTGGTCTTCGCGTGGCTGGGCCTGGCTGCGTTCGCCCTGGGACGCCGACCATCGGCCTTCGATCTTCTCGCGGGGGCGGCGCTTCTCATCGGCCTTTTTTCGCCCGCGGCTTTCTTCGCGCTGGGGACTCAGCTCTCGTTCGCGGCGAGTGCGGCGTTGTTGATGGCCCGACCCGAGGGCCAAGAGCCAGGGACCGGCGGGCAACCGACCGGGGGCCGGATGCTCGTCGCCGGACGATCACTGGTGCATCTGTCGGCGGTCGCTCTGCTTGCGACCGCGCCCTGGCTTGCCGGGCACGGTCTGCCCTTCGGGATTTGGGGGCTCGCGGCCAATGTGGTGGCGATCCCCTGGACGCATTTCATTCTCTTGCCCGCTGCCCTGCTGGCAGCCGTGGCCGGGGAGTGGAGCGCGGACTGGGGGCAGGGTGCCGTCGAGATCGCTCGGGGGGCGGCGGAGATCACGCTTGGCGCGGTTCACTCGGCCGCGGGGTGGCTGCCCGCCGAACCGGCCCCGGCCGGGCGTCCGGGCGTTCTGGCCCTCGGCGTCTGCGCCGGTCTGGCCCTGCTCGGCTGCCGGCTTCCTCGGCTCTGGCAGGTTGGATTGGTGGCGTTGGCGAGTGTGTCTTGGCTTGAGAACGCCCCCCGAGTCGGGGCGTTCCCGGCGCCGCCGCGCTTGGTCATGCTGGATGTAGGCCAGGGGGATGCGCTGCTCGTGGAGGATGGAATGGCGGCCATGCTCGTCGACGCGGGAAGGGCGATCCCCGGTCGGGTGGACCTCGGACGCAGGGCCGTGTTGCCCGCGCTCGAGTCCCTGGGTGTGGGGTCCCTCGACGTCGTGATGGTGACCCACGCGGATATCGATCATCGCGGGGGAGTTCCCGCCGTGCTGGAGAGTCTGCCGGTGGGGGAAGTCTGGCTGCCCTGGGGAGCCAAAGGGGAGGCGGCCTATGCCCCGGTGCTCGCTGCCGCCCGGGCGCATTCGATTCCGGTTTTCGAAACCGGTGCCGGCTCCGGACCCCGTACACTGGGAACGATGAAGGTGCGGATGCTGTGGCCGCCGCGCGCTCTCGGCGCGGGGGGATCGAATGCTCGGTCCCTGGTCGCGCACGTCGAACTGGCGGGCTGGCGCCTGCTCCTTACCGGAGATATTGGGGCCGAGGTGGAAGCAGCTCTGATCGCCGGGGAACACGAACTATCCGCAGACCTGCTGAAGGTTCCCCACCATGGCAGCGCGAGTTCGTCGAGCCCCGCCTTCCTCGCGGCGGTGGCGCCGCGCCGGTTGCTGCTTTCGGCGCCCTGCGGAGGCGCGTCCGGGTTGCCCCACCCGGCGACCCTGGTGCGGTTGCTCGGGACGGGCGCCATCTTGCACTGGACCGGGCGTGACGGCGCCGGGCTCCTGCCCCTGGCGGGAGGCCCGACGGCCGCGTTCCCGGAGGAGGCGGGCGCCGGGGGCGGGCAGCGTTTCTGCCCTGAATTTGCAGTCGCCGAAGAGGCGGCATGGCGCGGCCCCCGCCCAAGACCCTAAGATGGGCGACCACACTCATGGATGAGAACAACGACAATCGCCCCAGGGAGGGCCAATCGCCTGCTGAGTCCGATCCCGGGCCCGCCCAGGGGCGAAAGAATTCGCCATGGAAGTTCGTTCGAGAGGTCTGGGAGAACCCTGCCTACCGCTTTGTCGCTCTCTTCCTGCCCTATTTGGGCGTGGCCTCGGTGGGCTATCCGCAGGTCGTCAAGCATTTCAACGGTCTGATCCAGGCGTTCATCCTGGCGACAGCGACGATCGAGTACCACTTCTTCGCGCTCTTCACCGATCAAGTCAGGCTGGACGGCAAGATGGTCTGGTTCGGCAATTTCGTCGTTCGCATCATCGACGAATGCACGGGGATCTACGAGATGCTGATCTTCTCCGCGGCCGTGCTGGCTTTCCCGACGAGCTGGGCAAAGCGCGGCATCGGCCTCCTCCTGGGGTGCCCGTTGATCTATCTTTTCAACGTGGTGCGGATCGGGGGTCTGATTCTGGTGGGTCGATATTGGTCCGAGGCCTTTGACTTCATGCACCTGTATTTCTGGCAGGCAACCATGATCGCGATGATCACCTCGGTCTGGCTTCTGTGGATTACAAAGGTGGTGCAGCGTGAAGCTCAGGCCCTTCCTGATACTGATTGAGTTTGGCCTGATTACACTCCCCTTGGTCTGGTGGTGGACCCACGGGGGGTTTGAGGCCTATCACGCGATCTTCAAGCGCTTGGCTTTCCCCCTGCTCCAGGAGTTGGGTGTGGCGCACATTTCCCAGGGGCTCGTCCGTGACCGCTTCGTGGGATTCATCCCCTTTCTCGCTCTGATGCTGGTCACTCCAAAGATCCCTCTCGGGCGGCGCGTGTGGGGGGTGGGCACTGGTTTCGTCGTTATTTTTTTTAGCCATGTGGCGTTGAGCTATTGGTCGTGGATGAGTTTTGGCCGGGAGGGCGAGAGCGCGAGTTCGATGGCGCGCTATTTCCCCGCACTCGTACTCACCGATGCGATTCCCTTTATCCTTTGGGCCCTCTTCGCCAACCGTTTTCTGCTCGAGCAACTGGGCCGGGTCCTGGACACGCCGGTCCTGAGCCAGGCGCGTAAAAAAGCAGCGGGGGAGCGGGGTGGGGGCCCGATCGAGGCGGGCAAGGGCAAGGACGAGGCGGGCACGTGATTTTTGCGCGCAATAACTCGGCTCTGTCCGGCGCCCATGACCGGGGCATTCGGCTGGCTTGCGCCGCCGGCGGCCGGCGGCCGGGTGGGAAGCCCCAATGACCCAGCCCTACGGAACCTGGGCTTCGCCGATTCGCGCAGAGAGTCTCGCCGAGGCAGGTTTGCGGATCTCTCAGACTCGAATTCGGGGCCGCTCGGTCTATTGGCTCGAGGGGCGGCCCACGGAGAAGGGCAGACAGCAGTTGATGTGTGTCTCCGATGCCTTCACGGATTCGCCGCCGGTGGCGTTCGAGTGCAGCCCTCGCGAGGTCAACGTCCGGACTCTGGTGCACGAGTACGGGGGCGGGGACTATCAGGTGATCGGGGATCGGGTCTTCTATGTCGACTTCTCCGACCAGCGGATCTACTGGCAGGAGGGCGGGGAGTCCCGGCCACTCTCGCCTCCCGGGGCTCGCTACGCCGACTTCGCCGTGAGTTCCTCGGGCGACTGGCTTCTGGCGGTGGAGGAGACGCCACGAGCCGAAGGCGAGCCGACGAACCGGTTGGTGGCCTTCGCCATCGCGCGAATGTCTACGCGGGACGCGGGCGAGGCGCCACGCGTGATCGCTGAGGGGCACGATTTCTACAGCTTTCCCGTGTTTTCCCAGGACGGCTCACAGCTCGCCTATACGGCTTGGGATCATCCCAATATGCCCTGGGATGGGACCACCCTGTACCTCCAGGCCTGGGGAAGCCAAGGGCCAGGGGGAACGGCGCAGGCGGTGGCGGGCGGCAAGGCCGAGTCCGTTTTTCAGCCTCTTTTCTCGCCCGGTGGCGTATTGACCTTTGTCTCGGATCGGAGCGGGTGGTGGAACCTCTACCAGCTCCGACCGCGGGGGATCGTGGCGCTGTGTCCCCGGGCGGAGGAGTTCGCCGGACCGCAATGGGTCTTCGGGCTCTCGCGTTACGGGTTTCTGGGCGAGGCCGAGATCCTGTGTGTTCATGGGCACGGCGGTCGATCCCGGCTAGCCCGGCTGCAGGTCGAGTCCGGGCGCCTGGTCGATCTGGATCTGCCCTATACCGGCTTCGAGGGGCTACGGGTGGATTCGGGCAGGGCCTGTTTCATCGCGGCGGGGCCGGCCCAATTGTCCACGGTAGTGAGCCTCGACTTGGCCGACGGCCGCCTCCGGGAGCTCTGCCAGGGGGCGAGTCTGGACTTCGACGACTCGCTTCTCGTCGCCCCCCAGGCCTTCGAGTTTTCCTCCCAGGAGGGAAGGCGCGCCCATGCCTGGTTCTATCCCCCGGCGGCGGGGAGGGGCGAGGGGCCGGCTGGAGAGCGGCCTCCGCTGCTCGTGAAGAGTCATGGCGGTCCAACGGCGGCGGCTTCGGCGGCGCTGGATCTGCGCATCCAGTACTGGGTAAGCCGGGGCATCGCGGTGGTGGACGTAGACTACGGCGGCTCGACGGGGTACGGGCGGGAATACCGCGAGAGATTACGAGGGCAGTGGGGCATCGTCGACGTGGAGGATTGTGTTCACGCTGCGCGTTCACTGGCCGCCGAAGGGGCAGTCGATGCCGAACGCCTGGCGATCAGTGGCGGCAGCGCGGGGGGCTACACCACTCTGTGCGCGCTGACCTTTCACGACACCTTCCGCGCCGGTGCCAGCCTCTACGGGATTGGCGATCTCGAAGCCCTCGCTCGGGACACCCATAAGTTCGAGTCTCATTACACGGATGGGCTGGTGGGCCCTTATCCCGAGGCCGTTGAGACCTATCGGGCTCGTTCGCCGATTCATTCTTGCGAGCGATTGAACTGCCCGGTGATCTTTTTTCAGGGGCTCGAGGATAAAATCGTTCCGCCCGGCCAGGCCGAGGCCATGGTGTCGGCCCTTGCGGCCCAGGGAATCCCCCATGCCTACGTCCCCTTCGAAGGGGAGCAGCACGGGTTTCGCCAGGCACGGAATATTCAGCAGGCCCTTGAGGGTGAACTCTACTTCTACGGACAGATTTTCGGGTTCCATCCGGACGCCGAGGCCGGCCGAGTGCGTATCGCGCGCTGAACGGGGAAGGCAGCATGGCTACAGGTGAGTCCTTGCTGACGCGTCCCTTCCTGCTCTGTTTTCTGAGCAATTTCTTCCAGGGCGTCGCCTATTGCCTGTTCTTCCATGTGCCTGGCTTCTACGCGAGTCTCGGCGCGACGCCGGTCCTGATCGGTTGGATGTTTGCGGCGATGAGTGCCGTCGCCATCGGGATACGTCCGGTTCTCGGGACCCTTATGGATCGCTACGGCCGCCGGGGCCCCTTGCTCTTTGGCCAGGGGCTCAATGTGGTCGTCATCGGTCTCTATTTAACTGTCGATCAGCTAGGTGCGTGGGCGGTTATCGTCCGGGTGCTGCATGGCATTTCCGCCGCGATTCTTTTCACTGCTCTCTTTACCTCTGCGGCGGATTGGGTGCCTTCCCATCGCCTCACCGAGGGTCTGGCGATCTTCGGTCTCTCGGGCATGATGCCCATGTCCGTGGGCGGAGTGCTGGGCGATTGGATTCTCGAGGGGGGCGACTACGCGGCGCTTTTTGTCTGGGCCTGGGGTTTTGCACTGCTGGGATTGCTGACGGCGATCCCCCTTCACGACGCGCCAAGGCGCGGCTCGCCGGGCGGGGCGGAGCCGCCGCCCGGATTCGTCGCGACCCTGCGGCAGCGCGACCTTCTGCCGCTGTGGTGGATTGGCTCGATTTTCTTCACCGCCATGACTGGGATCTTCATCTTTCTGAAGACTTTTGTGATGACGCGTGAGGTGGGTTCGGTGGGCATCTATTTCGCCGGTTACACGGCGATCGCGGTTGTCCTTCGCCTGGGCTTTGGATGGTTGCCCGATCGGGTGGGCCCTGTGCGCGTGCTGGTTCCGGCCCTTTTGGTCTTCGCCAGCGGTTTCCTTGTGCTTGGCTTCGCCCAAACGACGGGCGCCGTGCTCTTAGCGGGGCTCCTCGGTGGCATCGGCCACGCGTACATTTTTCCGATTCTTTCTGGCATGGTGGTGATGCGGGCTTCGGAGGCCCAGAGAGGGAGCGCTCTGGCGATTTTTACCGGACTGGCCGACCTGGGTGTCGTCGTGGGCGGGCCCCTCTACGGAGAACTCCTCGAGCGAACCGGCTACGAGTTTCTCTATGCGGCGGTGGCGGTCACGGTGGGGCTCGGATTGCTGGTCTTTCTGCCGTGGAACGCGCGCCGCGGCTCGGCCGCAGTCGGGAGGGCGGCCCTTGGCTAGGCGCATTTGGCCCTTCTTGGCCCGACCTCAGCGCGTTCTCGCTCTTATTCTCGTTTTTGTTCTCGTTCTGGTTTTAGGATGTGTGCCGGGTCTGGGGGGCTGGAAATACGAAGCTCTGCCTGGGCCCTGGAGAACGATGTCGGTGGTTCAGGATTCCCGACTTTTCGATGCGGCCCCGCATTTCGCTCCCCGGGGTGATGGGCTGGCGCTCTTTCTGTGTCGATGGCCCCGGACCCAGGCAATCGCGGTTTCGCTTCCCGGGGATGCGAGCCCGGAGGAGTTACTGATCTTGCGCCGGGCCCTGGCGGCCTGGGCCTCTTCCGGCATCGGCGTTCACTTCGTCGAGGTCTCCCCCGCCCGGGCCGCGCTCGAGATTCGCTTCGTTTCCAAGCCGCTCCACTCGCGGCTGGGAACGGGGAACGCCCTAGCCGACTGCGCTGTGGAATTGGAGGACGGCCAGGCTCGGGTACGGGATGGACGCGTAAAAGCAGAACTTCGCTGGGCCTCTGTCCATTTGATTCGGGAGGACCGGGATGCGATTGGGCGAGGGGTGGAATTGGATGCCGACCAACTTCTTGGAGCCGCGCTTCACGAGTTGGGGCATGCCCTGGGCTACTCGGCCCACCCCGCCCTGGCGGGCGCTTCGGTCATGAGCCGGACGACGGAGGATGTTCGCCGGATCGGTGCCGCCGTAGCGGCCGGGGAGTCGTTTTCAGATGCGAACCTGACGGCGCTCTACGCCATTCCCAATGGCCTTTTGATCGGCTCGGTGGGGCTCTCGGAAGCCGCTCGGGCCCGCCTGGGCTCTTTCGCTGCAGCGGCTCGGGACGCGGGTCTTTCGGGGCCCTATAGCCGGGTAGGCGAGGTCGCCGCGCGATACTTCTACAGGGGGCCGGATCGCGCTCCCTTCGCGCTCACGGTGCCGAATTTTCGGCGGGATCTCGTTTCGGGCGATGGGATCGATTTCAAGATGAACCCCCGAGCCGAGACTATGATGCGGGCGGAGCCTGCGCCGGGATCGCTCTAAGGCGGCATGCCCAGGCTCAGGGGGCGTCGGAGGGCTCGAGTTGCTTGGCGCGCTCCAGGCTGGCCTGGGCCGCGCTCGCATCGCCGAGTGCCCGCAACACGATGCCCAGTCGAAAATGGCCCACGGCATCTTGGGGCGTGAGTTCGATGCTCCGCTCGAGGCATGTGCGGGCCGATTCGGGGTCCGATGGCGTCTTTTTGTAGAGGGCCCAACCAAGGCCGCTCTGGTAGGCGCCTTCGTTGGGCCAAATCTCGACGGCGGAGTCCAGGTAGGGGAGTGCCGCGGCAAAGTCGCCCATGCGCAGGAGAATTTCGCCTTTCCGGTACGCGGTTTCAGCTTGACTGAGGGCCTGGGCCTGGGCGGTTGAGAACTCGCCCTCTTGTTCGGCGTCGTAATCTTTCCGCCGTGCGGGGTTGGACAGAATTTCGAAGGCGTCGGCGATACGCGAAAAAGCTCGGGAGGCCTCATCCTTCATGTCCTGCAGCCCCAAGCGAGCGAGGGTGTCGGGGTGGTAGCGCTTGGCGGCCTTGATATATGCCTTCTTGATCGTCGCGTTACGGGCGTCGGCGCAGACGCCGATCACCTCGTAGTGGTCGGAGCGAGGGAGGGCAGCTCCCATTCTTTCAATTTCCGCACGGAGAACCTCAGATTCGCTGGGCACTGGGTCCAGCGAAAGAATTGGAGTCTCGTCGAGTTCGTCGGCGCTCGGTGGCGCGGGTTGATCCAGAAGAACGAGTTCGATTTCGGATTGGAATTGGGCTTCGTCATCGCCATCCGCGCACTCCTCAGGTTCAGCGGCTTCGTCTGCGAATTTCAGGCTCCCAATTTCTCGTAGGACCCAGAGGGCGGCCAGCATGTCGGGCGAGGTCAGCTTATTTCCGAGGGTGCGATCGATCCGATTCTCCGTGCTCAGCTCGCGGACGATTTGATCGTTGGCCTCGATGAGTCCGAGGTTCTCGATCGAACGGTCGAAGTTGGGCTGGGGCCTTGGGAAGCAGAGCAGATCTTCGGATAGATCGGCGAGGAGCTCCTCGATCCCCCAGTGGCCGGCCAGGGCTTCCCGGACGGTGGGGAGCAAGTCGATTGCAAGGGCTTCGAATCCCGTTTCGGTTCTCTCTTCCTTGGCGAGTTCGTAACGGCCCTTGCGCCAATCCATGGAGTCGAAGAGGTGGCGGCGAATCTGTCCCCTGAGGAGGTGGAAGAGTTTTACGGGCTCGACAATCTTGAGCTCGAGCAGGGCAGCGGCTTGGCTGATGCCTCGGTCTTCGGCGAGTTGGATGACCGGCCGAAGGCTTTCTCGGGCGAGTTTGCCCTCATTGAGCAGATGGGCACAGAGGCCATCGCTGGCGAGGTTGGACTCCGATAGGACAGGCGCTCCCTGGCGGAAAATGAAAGCGCGCTCCTGGCGTCCGTTGTAGAGATTCAGCTTGCCGTCGAAGGAGCGAGCCCGGAGATCGAGGAGGAGAACCGGGAGCGAGGTCGAACTGAACGGATTCGCCTCGGGCAGGGGGGCGCGGGCAGGCGAGTTTTTTGTCGATTTCATCACGGGGAGCAAGCCTAGACAGCGTGCTTCTGAGCTTCCGCGACTTGGAACCCCATTGCGATGGCCTCGGGTAGAGGCTTGTGGCTGAGCAGGCATTCGCTGCCGAGGCGCTCGACGGCGGCCCGGTTGGTTTGTGAGATGCCCGAGAAGATCGCCTGGGCGCTCCAGCGAGCGACGGTCTTGAGGATGCGCTCGATACAGAGCCAATCCCTTTCCGTTGCGAGCGCTTCTCCTCGCAGGTCGATGACCACGGCTCGGATCTGCTGAACGAAGGGGTCGTGCTCCAAACTCAAAAGGGTGCTTTCGGCGAGTTCCGGATCGCTACAGGGAAGAACCATCACGGGACCCCAGGCGTGAACGGCGTCATCCTCTGGGTCCATGTGGGGGTAGGGCGCGGCCTCAAAGGACGAAGGGGCTTCTGTGCGGCCGACGGACTCGGGGAGGACGGGGAGGGGTTCGAGTTCGCAGGGAACGTTTTCGGCGGGGGGCGAGCGTCGGATGCGAGCCAGGAATTCGCAGCGCGGGTCGCCCGCTGTCCGGCAGGCGGTCTCGGTGATCTCGGCCTCTCCATCGTGAATTTCGGCGAGCCAGCCGGCCGTGTAGCCCGCGCTCATGGAGCAGTTCGGGGTCTCGGATTGGCCGAGCCGGGAGAGGGTCGCTCGGGCCTCGTGGCCCTCGGGCCAGGACCCGCGAAGGCTGAAGTCCTCGCCAGGTTCATGGCTTCCTGAGAAATGCATGACCAGGTTCGGACCTCCAAGGGGCGAGCCCGCAGCGAGTTCCGAGTCGCCCCTCGAGTCAGAGGCAAGGGCTCTTTTGGCGTCGGCAAGGCCGTGATGTCGACCAATTTCCAGCTGGGCGCTGTGGCTGCAGGCGGTCCCGAGTTCTTGGCCGAACTCCACCTTGATGAGTGCGAGGAAACCCCAGTCGAGAAAGAGTTTCGGATCGTTCATCAGGATGGAATCGGGGCCGAAGCCCAATTCTTCCAGGGTATTGAGATTTTGGGTCTGGCGGTCGCTCGGCTTTTCGCCGGCCTTTTTACCTGTCATAGGAGATCTCATCGGCGGAGATCAGCCTTCGATGAACTCGTAGATGTCGAATTTTTGGTTCTTGGAGAGAAAATTCTCGCCTTCCTTATCGAGCAGGCCAAGGAAGGCATCGACGACCACGGGGTCGAATTGGCTTCCCGAGAATTTTTTGAGCTCGGTTGTGACTCGATGCAGCGGGAGACCCTTTCGGTAGGGGCGGTCGCTGGTCATGGCTTCGGCGGTGTCTGCGACGAGGATGATGCGCGAGGGGAGGGGGATGGAGTGGGAAACCAATCGCTCGGGGTAGCCCCGGTCCGAGCCGTCGAACCATTCGTGATGATGCCTCACGCAGGGGACGATCTGGCGCAGAAATTCTACGGGTTCGAGGATTTTTGCACCGATCTCTGGGTGCCGTTTGATCTCCTCGTATTCCTCGTCGGTCAGGCGCTCGGGCTTGGCGATGATGGCGTCGGGTATGCCGATCTTGCCGACGTCGTGGAGAAGGCCGGCAAAGTAGACTCGCTCGATCAGGGGCGTTTCTAGCTTCATCTCGCGTGCGATCCGCGACGCATAGACCGCGACCCGCTCGGAATGGCCTCGTGTATAGGCATCCTTGGCATCAATGGCTTCAGCGAGGGCACGTATGGTCTGGATGTAGGCGGTTCGGAGTTCTCGATTCTTTTCGTCGAGCTGCCGAGTTCGCTCCCTGACCTTGGCCTCGAGGGTTTTGTTCATGTCCTGAAGGCTGAAATTCTGGCTTCGGGTGAGCTGATTCAGTCGTCGAATCTCGTGTTTGAGATCGAAGTGGTCGAAGGCCTGGTGAAGCACGACCTTGAGTTCTTCATCGTTCCAGGGCTTGGTGATGAGGCGGAAAATCTCACCCTGGTTCACGGCCTCGACCGCAATATTCATCGCGGTGAAACCCGTCAGCATCATGCGAACCGTGGCGGGGTGGTGGTCGCGCACACGCGAGAGGAATTCGACTCCGCTCATTCCCGGCATGTCCTGGTCTGAGACGACGACGTGAACGTCGTTCTGCTCCAGGATATGCAGTGCATTCTCGGCGTTGGAGGCAGTGATGACGTTCATCCGTTCATTTCGAAGGATGCGCTGAATGGTTTTTAGGATATTGGGTTCGTCATCGACGAAGAGGACTGTGTGCATTTCGCTCTCCTGGTGGACGCACGTCCCCGCGACGTACGTCTCCCTACTCCTGAGTATCGGCCAAAGGCACGCTCGGCGTTAGGCTCGATTTGACTTAAGCGGGCCGAGAGCTCAAAGTCGGCGGAAATGGCCACAAAAAGGGGTCTTGGGTGATGCTCAGGGCCCTCTCGAACGGGCCCCAAATTGCCGAGGGCTTGCGCGGGAAATGCGCCCCCGGCCCTATACGTAATTCCCCCCACCGGTGATTCGGATACGGCGTAGGGCCTGGCTGAAGCGTCCGACCTCGCCATCGAGATCTGCGGTCGTGATCGGGACGGGGGGATCCCCCGACGCCTCCAGGCGAGCCTTGTGCCGGAGGACCCCGTGTAGGAGTCGTACCCAATCCCCGGCGCTGCCCTCCTTGGCCTGGCCCACGACCCGTTCCCAGTCGACTTTTTCGAAGAGCGGGTGGCCGGCGCGGGCTTCGGCGTCGGCGGCATGGATCGTCAACGCGGCGATGATGTCATCGGGGTAGGTGGGCGTGACTTCAACGATGCGTTCGAGCCTGCCCGGCCGCGCGAAGGCATGACGAAGCGTATCCGGGAAACCCGTGGAGCCCACGACCAGGTGCCCTTCGGAGGCGATGGTCCGGTCGATCAACTCGAGAAGGAAATCCATGATGGGGCCCACGGGCAGGTCCGTTCTCGGTCCACCGAGATCGTGGGCCTGGGAGAACTCGAGTTCGTCGAAGAAGACGGTCAGTCGCGGCATCTCCTCCAGGGTCTGGGACCATTGCTGGACGATTTCGCCCACCTTTCCGCCCGAGTGGAGTACGTCCAGGGCGAGTCGAGGGACATCGACTCTCAAAAATGACGTCGACGTCTGCGTCGCCAGGGCCTGGGCGAGAAGGCTCTTGCCCGTGCTGGGAAGCCCGATCAGGAGCAGGCCCGACGGGGGAAAGGTTCCCCAATTCGAGTAGACCTCGGGGTTGGTCGCCGCACATGCGTAGGTGAGGATCTCGTCCTTCGCGACGGGGAGTCCCCCAATGCGATCGAAGTCAAATTGGGGGGCCGCGGTGAGCTGGCTCGCCCGGGCAATCAGTTCGACATTTCGAGCGAAGCTCGCCCAGAGGTTCTGGGCGCGCTCGATCTGGATTTGTTTTTCGACCATGGCCCGACTCTAGCGATTCTGTGGGAGAGGCTCGGCGAATTCATTGATGTTTTTGGGGGAACTCCGGGCTCTCCAAGTGACGAATGGGTGGGTCCGGACTGGGCGCGGGAAAAGCGCCTCTGCTCCCGGGCCTGGGCTCTTCATTTCACCCTGTATTTCGGATCGTTGCGGTCTAGCCGGGGCCGGTTAGAATCCCGCCCGCACGTAGGATGCGTCCCCATCGTCTAGTGGTTAGGACACCGGCCTTTCAAGCCGGCGACACGGGTTCGAGTCCCGTTGGGGATACCATCCCTCTCATCCTGTTCGCGTCTCGGGGAGATCCCTCTCGATGGATCCGAAAACCCGCTACCGGTCCCCCGCGTTGGGGAAGAGCAGGGGGGCCCGGTCGACCGCCGGGCGTGATCGGGCGTGCCGTCCCCGGTGCTGAAACTCGCTCGCGCAACGGAGCCGGCCTGGGTCGAGGCCGCCACGGCGAATCTGGAACTCGTCTTGCTTGACCATGCCCACTGCGAAAAGAAGGCCGCGGGGGCAGCTCTCAGGCTCCTCTTCCAGTACCCCCAGCACGGGTTCCTGCAGCGGCCCATCGCCGAACTCGCCCGGGAAGAGTTGCTGCATTTTGAGCGGGTGCTCGGGCTTCTCGAGGCGCGAAAAATCGACTATCGGAGCCTCTCGCCCGCCCTCTATGGGGCCCGTCTCCAGGCGGAGGTGCGCCGGGAAGAGCCCCGGAGGGCAATCGATCAGTTGCTCGTCGCGGGCCTCATCGAGGCGCGCAGCTGCGAACGCATGAAACTCCTGGCGGAGGCCATCGCGGAGCCTGCGCTCTCAGAGTTCTACTCTGGACTCCTGGCCGCCGAGGCACGTCATCACCGGCTCTACGTGGAACTCGCGGGGCAGCTCGCGGGCCCCGATGGGGTCGCGCCGCGCCTCGAAGAACTGGCTGCCCGGGAGGCCACGTTCTTCGGTGACCCCGCGGCGCCGGTGCGCTTTCACTCTTGAGGGGGCAGGGCCCTAGTCCTTACGCGCGAGTTCGCTTTCGAGGGCGCTTCGCAGGGCATCCACCGACTCGCGGCGGGCGTTCTCGCCCATGAGTCCGACCCGCCAGACGTTGCCGGCCAGGGCTCCCAGTCCGGCTCCGATTTCGATCCCGTGCGCGTCGAGGAGATCCCTGCGGACCCGCGCCTCGCCGCGTTGGTCGATGCTGGGAGGCAACTTTAGGGTGGTCAGCATCGGGAGACGATCTTCCTCGGCCACTAGAGGCTCGAAACCCAAGGGCTCCAGGCTCTCCACCAGGTAGGCGGCGGCGTCCCGATGCCGGATCTCTCGGTTTTTCATGCCCTCGTCCAGGACCCGAGCTAGCCCTTCGGCCAGACCAAAGACGGCGGAAATGGGGGCCGTATGGTGGTAGATTCGGTCGCCGCCGTAATAGCCATCGAGCAATCCGACGTCCATGAACCAACTCTGGACCGGTGTAGAGCGGGCGGCGACGCACTCGAGGGCGCGATCCGAGAAGCTCACGGGTGAGAGGCCAGGGGCGCAGGAGAGACATTTCTGGGTCCCGCTGTAGGCCGCGTCGATCCCCCAGCGGTCGAGCTCGACGGGAATGCCGGCGAGGGAGGTGACGCAGTCGAGGACGACCAGCGCCCCGGCCTCGCGAGCTATTTTTGCGATGGGCCCGGGCGCCTGGCAAACGCCTGTCGAGGTCTCGGCGTGCACGAAGGCGACGACCTTGGGGCTGACCGACTGAATGGCATGCGCCATCGCCTGCTCGTCCAAGGGCAGCCCCCAATCGGCATCCACGCGAGTGACCTCAGCGCCGGCACGGGTGGCGACATCGACCATGCGGCCGCCGAAGACTCCGTTGACCCCGACCACGATTCGGTCCCCTTTTTCGAGGAGGTTGGCGAGGCACGTCTCCATGCCCGCGCTCCCGGTGGCGGAGAGCGGCAGGGTGAAGCGGTTTTCGCTGCCGAAAATTGCTCGGAGCGCGGCCTGGACTCCTTCCAGGATTTCGAGAAATGCGGGGTCGAGATGGCCGACCAGTGGGTGGGCCATCGCTTGGAGAACGTCGGGATGAACGTTGGAGGGCCCCGGCCCCAGCAGGCGCCGGGGGCTGGGAAGGCTTCGAAGGGAACTCTGGGACTCGTCGAGTGTGGCCATGTCGGGGAACCTAGCGCGACTCCTAAAATCCTCCTGGAAATCTGGAGACCTCTGCGTAGCCGAGGGGGTTGAGGCCCCCGTCGTTGACAGCCAGAAGGGGCGCGCCTAGTGTGCCAATGGCTTCCCGACCGGGTTACGTCTCGGCGAGGGGAAGCCTGGGAATGGACAGCACTTCCGGCGAGAGTGCGTTTGGATTGGCCTCCCAATGCCCCCTCGCTGGGGCGCCCGGGATCCGAGAGGAGCCGGTTTCGTCGTCGACCGAGCGGAGGATTGCGGTGATGGTGGGATGGCGCTTCTGGCTTTTGCTCGCTGTGGCCGCGGTCTTCGGATTTTGGGCTCTCTCCTCGCTGTTGGCGGTGAACGACGAGCCTCCGGCCTTCTCCCGCCCCCCATCGGACGATCCGAGCAAGCCGGCTCCCGAGCAGATTCGAGAAGAGTCGAGGAAAGCCATGCGAGATATCCTGCGCGATGCGGAGGGTAAAACGGAGGGACTCAATGACACGTCCGAGTGAGCGTCCCACTTCGGAGTATCGCGACCGGTTGAGCCGCGAGCAGGACGAGGTGCGTTCCCTCGCGCCGGCGGCCACCCGGGCGATCGATTCTCGGGGTCGCCTGCATGCCGAGCCCGAGCCCCCGTTTCGGACGGCCTTTCAGCGCGACCGCGACCGCATCGTCCATTCCAGGGCCTTTCGTCGCTTGCAGTACAAGACCCAGGTCTTCGTTCATCACGAAGGGGATCACTACAGGAATCGTTTGACCCATACCCTCGAAGGGGCTCAGATTACGCGAACAATCGCCCGGGTTCTGGGACTCAACGAGGATCTCGCCGAGGCCATCGCTCTGGCGCACGACCTTGGGCACACGCCCTTTGGGCACGCGGGTGAACGCGTTCTGGCCGAGATGCTCTCTTCGGATGGAGGGTTCGACCATAATCGGCAATGTCTGCGCGTCGTCGATCTGCTGGAGCAGCGGTACGCCGAGTATCCCGGGCTCAATCTCAGTGACGAAACCCGCGAGGGGATCCTGAAGCACGGCTGCCATTGGGAACACCCGGTGCAGCTTCCCGAGTTGCTCGCCCAGCGGAGTCTGGAGGCCCAGGTCGCGGATGCGGCGGACGAAATAGCGTACCTGAACCACGATCTCGACGACGGGTTGCGGGCGGGCATCCTTGACTTCGACATGATTCGAGATCTCTCGTTGCTCGGAGCTATCGTGCGGGATGTGGAGCAGAGGCATGCTTCGGCGCCGGCTCCCGTCCGGCGTTCGCGGATCGTGAGCGGCATGATCGATGAGCTGGTGACGGATCTCGTGGACGCCAGTCGCCGCCGGATCGAGGCCGATGGTCTCGATTCCCCGACGGCCGCTCGGGAGAGCTCCACTCGTGCGATCGGTCTCTCGGAGGAGGTCGATGGCGCCCGGCGAGAATTGAAGAGCTTTCTCTTCGACCACTTCTACAATCATGCCGAGGTCTTGAGTCGGACCCGTCGAGCTGAAGCTGTTGTCGCGGATCTGTTTCGGATATTCAGCGAGGAACCCGCGCGACTTCCCGACGGGGTTCGGGCGCGTTTCGGAGGCGAGGGCGCGCCCCGGGCCGTGGCGGACTACGTGGCCGGGATGACCGACCGGTTTGCCCTCGCCGAGCACGGAAAAAATCTCGGTTCCGGGGCCCAGGAAGGGCTCTGATGACGATTTCCGTCGAAGTTTCCAGGGATTGCGGGCCTCGGCTCCGCTTCTTCCCTAAAGTCCGCCGAGCCGCGGTCCCCCCCCCTTGGGCGGAGCCGCGGCGTTCATTTTAGTCGGGGGATGGCCGTTGGGTCGGCCCCCGAGTTCGAAGAGATCAGGGCGCCCAGCGCCGCCAGGCTTAGGCCTCGGCTGAGGGCATGGAGCAGGTAATCATGGACGACCAGGCATGAGTCTCGCCGAGAGCCTCGAAGGCGCGGCTGAAGCCCTGAGCGATGTGGCGGATCAGATCCGGCCCGCGAACGGTGACCCCTTTCAGCTTCTCAACTTGCTCGATCGAGCGGGGCAGGAGCGGGTGCTCGGCTGGCTTTTCGCCCATGAGTCCGATGCGGGCTTCGAGTTGGCCTCCGCCTGGCTGGAAGACGATGCCGGGGCCGCCCTGGTGATTTCGATGCCCGACGCAGAAATGACCAAGGCCGGCCGCAAGGCGCTCCGGCGTTTGGTACATCGCGCACGTTCCCGGGGCGTTGCCGCCGAGGCGGGGGCCGTGAGCGAGCCACGGGTGGGAAGGCTGCCCGATCTCGATGAAGGGATCTCGCTTGCCTACGTCTCGCATTACGATCCGCGAGGAGGCCGGTTGGTCTATCTGGTGGAGTCGAATCCCGGCGGCGGTGCCCGGGTGGTCGAGGCGCTGCTCGATGTCTCCCGGGGAATCGTGGACTTCCAGGTCTACCGTGCCGGTCGCCGGCAAGTAGGGGATTTTGTCCGCGACCTGAAACAGCGTGCGCGTTTTCCGGTGGTCGAGACCGAGCCCGGCTGTGTTCGTGCCCTTATTGCTCGCCGGCTTGCGGGACAAGTCGCTGGCAGTCCGCTGCCCAAGGCGTTTAACGAGTGGCGAGGAAAGTTGGGGCTGGATCAAGGGGAAGGGGTCACGCCCGCCGAAAAGGTTCGCTCGGAGTTGAAAGCTGAGGGAGGCGATGCAACGGCCGTCTGTGACGAAATTGAGCAAGGGAAGCTGGGGCCCTGGCCTCCGGATTCGTCGAATCTCGAGCAGGTGGTGAACTCCCTACAAGAGGAATTCTCGGAGGTCGAGAAAAACTCCTCGGCTCTAGAAGTTCGTATAGAGCAGGAAGTTTTGGCGCTCTATACCGAGGCCGAGGCGGCTAATGCGAACGCCGAGCGTCTCGATGAAACCGCATATCTATTTTGGAAGGAAAGCCGGGAAGGCCTGGGGGCAGCATGCCTCGAGGCTGCCGATCGATTGAGGGCGGGTGAGCCCGATTCGGGGGGTGTCCTCGTAGCACTGATGGAAAGCGTGCGAAGCGCGCTGAAGCAAGATTTGGAACAGCGGCTCGATTGGGTCGCAGAGACTTCCTCGGCAGAGATTCTGGCCGGGGAAGAAGACAAATAATCAAGGACAGACGGTCCGCGGAGGGAACGCGTGTGCTCCGCCCGGCGCAGTGCTTTGCACGTGTCGGGTGTCGAGGCGTTTTCTCCCGCTGACCGAATGGATTGAAGGGAACGAGAAATGATGAGACGTTTTACTCGCAGGCGTCGCGGCGAAGGCGCGAAGAAGAGCGGAGAGGCCATTGATGCGGGCCTCTGGCTGACACGAATTGCCGAAGAGGGGCTGGCCGGGGTCTCCAAGCTTGAGGCCATCAGCCACGAGTCGATTTCCGACAGAGTGGCCGTTGTGGGTCGTGGAGCGACAGAGTCCGGCGATGCCGTCCTTGTGGCCTTTTCCCCGACGCATGCCGGGAATGCCCTTTTTGCAGCGCTGGCGACCGGGGCGAGATTGGCCGCTGAAGAGTCCTTCAAGGGCGAGGTCTTTGCGATTGCACCGGTGTGGTCCATCTCTGCACGTCGCCGACTCGGACTGGTTCGAGCGGAACTTCCCTTCAGCTTGCGCACCCTTGAAGCATCAGGACTCCAGGCAAACCCAAGGGATGTGGAGGCCGAGGCGGATCTCGAGCCCAGCGCAGTACGGATCGATGGCGTGGCTATGCAGTTGGTTGATCCGGGGGAACGTGCCCTTTTTGCTCACGGCGTCGACTGCCTCGCGGGGTTGGCGGCGAAGCACGGAGGTGCGATCCGGGCGGTAGGACGAAGCGTCGAATTGGTTATTCTCGCCCAGAGGGTTGCCGAACTCGCGGCCGAGGAAGAGGGCGCCATCCTGCACATTCTAGGCACGCCTCGCCGGCGGACCCGCCTGTCCGCGGAGGGGCTTGCCGGGGCCTTTGATGATCTCGAGGGCCAGGTTCGCCGCCGGTTGAATGACAAGAAGGTTCGCGGTGGGGAAGCGTCGCTGCGCGTCGATACGGTCTCGGCCATGATCGAGTTGGCCGAACTAAGAGGGGCGTCGGCGTGGCCTCTCGGTGGCTCGGATCGCGAACGTATTGACTTGGTGGCCCTCCGTGAGGACGGTCGGCCGGTGGCGGGCGCCAGCCGCAATAAGCTGGATCTGGCCGCCCTCGGCGATATTCTTGATGGCGTTCAGAGTCTACGCTTGGCGATGCCCGTGATTTTCGATGGGGCGGTGCCGCCAGTGCGCTACGAGACTCCAGAACTCTTGCTGGCGAGCAAGGAATTTTCGGAGGCAGCGCTGCACGTCCTCTCTACCCTGGCCCTGGCTCACGGACTCTATGCGATTCAAGCCGGACGCGACCGGGGGCTGAGCCTGAAGCCTATTGGCGCCGAGGAGGCCGCACGGTCGAAGCGGGAGGGGCTGGCCCGGAGGCGCCGGCAGGGCGGCCGCGGGCGGAAGACCGAAGAAGAAGCGGGCGAAGCCCCGCGAGAGGAGAAAGTCGAGAGTTCCTCCGCCGAAGCCGCTCCGGAAACCGAGCAGGAGCCTCGCGGGGCATCCAGGCGTCGGGGACGTCGCCGGGGTGGGCGAGGCAGCCGAGAGGGCCGAGAGGAGCGGGAAGGCCGAGCGCCCGAGGAGGGCCGAG
>JAPKBZ010000088.1 GCA_028823175.1 Myxococcota bacterium | reverse complement strand
GCCGCAACCGGAGCACGCACACGCCGCGCCCCCGGACCCAGAGACCCAGCTCGCGAGCGCAGCGTGAGCGCGCGGACTGTGCCAGAGCCCGCCCGCGCCGGACGGCATGCGAGGTCCGGGGGCGCGGCGTGAGCGCGCGGACTGTGAAGGCGCCCCCCCAAACCCAACCGAGCACCCCCACCCAAGCGCCGCAACCGGAGCACGCACACGCCGCGCCCCCGGACCCAGAGACCCAGCTCGCGCTAGGCCTCGCGCTAGGCCTAGGGCTCCGCCGGCTGCTGGGTCGCAATAGCGATCCCCTCAGCACCCGCCTTCTGAGCCAGGTCAAGAACATTGACCGCCTGCCCAAGCAAAACCCGCTGGTCGCCCTTCAGCACCACCACCTTGTCAGCCGCAAGCGCCAAAGCCGCTTCAAGAGCCGCCGACAGGTCGCCTTCGCCCACCGCCTCGCCGTTCACCTTCAGCACCCCGGCGGAATCGATCTCCACCGTCACGCCCTCGGGCGGCGTTTCCTCGGCGACCTCCGCCGAGGGCAGATCGATATTCTTGCCCTCGTCGTGTACCGCCGTGGTCGTCACCATGAAGATGATCAGCAGCACGAGGAAGATATCGGTCAGCGGGGTGACGTTGATCTCGGCGACGATGCCATCGCCGCCCTCGCCCTCGCCCCCGCTGTCGATCATCGACGCGCCCATCAGGCCGCGCCCTCGCCGCCATCCCGGCTGGCCCCCGACTCCACGAAGAGAATCGCCTGGACCAGGCGCTCGGCCGCCCGGGCGTAGGTCGCGGTGATCGAGCCGACCCGAGTGTTGAGGTAGTTGTAGAGGACCAACGCCACGATGGCGACGCCCAGACCCGCCGCCGTAGCGATCAGCGCCTCGGAGAGGCTCGTCGCCACCACCGCAAAACCGCCGCCGCCGGCCCCGGCCAGATCGGCGAAGGCGCGAATGATCCCCACCACCGTGCCAAAGAGCCCGACGAAGGGCGCCAGGGACCCCACTGTGCCGATGATCCAGATCCCCCGGCGAAGTTGGGTGCCCATTTCGGCGCGCAGGGTCGAGAGGATCCGGTCGTAATCCTCGAGGGCAATATTCTCCCAACGCAGGGCTTCGAGCATCATGCCCCCCACCGGCAGCCGCGATTTTTCGCAGAGCGCCTGGGCGCCGGCCAAATTGCGCTTCACCAGGGCGTCGATCACCCCGGTGGCCAGCTTGCGGCTTCCGGCCTCGAGCCCTCGAAACGCCCGGATACGGTCGAAGAAGACGCCCAGGGTCAGAACGGACCCGATGGCCAGCGGCACATTCGAGAGCCAACCCATGATCAGCAGGTCGATGAGGTGGTCGGCGTTGAGCATGCTCCCCCGGCTTCGTTCCCGCGTGCGCCCCACGCGCCCGCCGCCCCGGCGTGCGGGGCTTATTCTCACGAAGTGCCTGCACGTTACCCAAGCCCTTGCGGCGATGCATTGGGCCAGGTGTGCAGCAAGCCCGTTCCGCCTTCGCTAATTTTGTCCGAAGCGTGCTTGGGCGCTTCCCCCCCCCGCAGCCCAAGCGCCGTGGAGCGTCACAAAATGGCCCGGTTCCTCGTCATAGCGCCTCGGCGTACCCGCCCCCGGCGGCCGGCCCTGGCCTGGGCAACTGCCGGGCCCGCCTCGTTTGCCGACGGGGGCGCCCTGCCCCAATTCGGCCTGCCCGAACCCGAAGATGCCCGGGCCCGGCGCAACTCGACCCTGCTCTCCGCCGGCCTGCACCTGGCTTTTATTCTCTCCCTCGGGCTCGCCGCGCTTCTGGCCCCGCCCGAACTCATCGAGCGGGTGATCCCGGTCCAGTTGATGCCCGCGCCCCGAGCCATCGAGTTGCCGGGCACCAATGCCGAACCCGCCCCCTCGGGCCCGCGCGCGGTGGGCGCGCGCCGGCCGAGCGCAGCGGCCCTGGCCGCGGCCGGCGGGCTGACCCCGGAGCAGGCCCGGGCCTTGCGCGAAGCCGCCCTGGAAGCGGCGCGAAGATCCATTCAACAGATGCAGGTCGAAGCCGAGGCCAAGCCCGTACTTCCGAGCCAGGTCGAGCGGCGGGAAGCCCAGGCCGAGCGCCTGGCCGCCCGGGCGGCGGCGGCAGTGTCCCCTCACGACCGGGTCGAGGTGAAGGATTTCGAGACGGTGCGCATCGATCCCGCCGAACTCGAAGCCCTGGATCTCGACCTCGACGGCCCCCGAGAAATCGACGCCCGCAGCCTCGGCGATCTTTCGGCCCCCGCCGCGCTCGAAGCGCTTCGCTCCCTGGGCGCCAGCGACTACTCGGGCTCGCTGGATCCGGGTGCGGTGGTGCCCGGCGCGGCGCTCCCCGGGCCCGGAGGCGGCGGCGTTGACATCGGGGTCGGCGAGGGCTTCATGGGCGGCAGCGGAGGCCTGGGCACGGGCGCCGGCAGCGGCGGCACGGGCACCCTGGTGGGGGCCGTGCGCTGCCTCGAGAGCGCCTCGGTCCAGCGCTACCTCGACGGCGTGCGCCTGCGCACGCGTCAGCGCTGGATCGTGCCCCCGGGTATCGCACCCAATGCCGAGGTCTCCCTCCGCTTTGCTCTGGATGCGGCTGGCCTCGCCACCTCCATGGAAGCCGTGGGCGGCGCGAATCCAGGCCTGGCCGAGAGCGCCGTTCAGGCCCTGCGCTCGGCTTCGCCCTTTCCGCCCATGAACGATGCCAACCGCTGCCTCACGGACAAGCGGATCCTTCTCACCTTCAGCGTGCCAAGCCCCTGAGCGGGCTGCCAGGAACCTTCGCCATCGACCCCCTTCTCCTCAACAGATTCGATGCCCCGATTCGTCGCGCGCCGCCCGGGCTCGCCGGGTGGCGCTTGGCCCTGCTCGTCACCCTTCTCGCCGCCCTCCTCGCCGCCCTGGCGCCGTCGCCGGCCCTCGCCCAGGCGGACTCACCCTCTCCGGTCAGCGGACCGGCGCCCCCCGAAGGCGCCTTGGCCTGCCCCGAGGTCGATCTCTTCTTCGACGCCCAGGAACAGGTCCGCGAGAAGCGGACGGACAGCAATGGCGACTGCCAGGTCGACCAGGTCGTTCATTACACAGCGGGCCTGCCCCTGTTTTCCGCCCGCGATCGGGATCACGACGGGCGCATGGATACCTGGCTGCATTACGGCGAGGGCGGCGCCCTTGTCCGCGAGGAACGTGACCGGACCGGCGACGGTCTCGCCGACACCTGGACCGAGATCGCGGGCACCCAGGCGAGCGAGCGCCGGGAAGACCACAACGCCGACGGCCGGGCCGATGTGGTCACCCGCTACACCGACGGCCAACCCCTGCGCCGGGAAGAGGACAGCAACCTCGACGGACGGCCCGATCGTTTCACGGATTACGAGGCCGGGGTAGCGCGCCGGATCGAGCAGGATCGCAACCACGACGGCCAACCCGATGCCCGAGCCGAATTCGACGCCGGAGGCACCAAGACCGCCGAGCGTCAGGACGAAGACCACGACGGCGCGTTCGAGATCACCATCCTCTATGCGGACGGCGTGCGCAGCCGGGTCGAGGAGGACACCCAGGGCGATGGCCGGGCCGATCTCGTCGTCGTCTACGCGCCGACCCCTGCGGACGGCGAGGCGGCTCCGGGGATTGTCCGGCGCGAGGTCGATAGCGATGGCGACGGGCGCTTCGAAAGCGTGGCGCATTTCGAGGGCGGCGCCGAACGCACCCGGCACCTCGACGCCGACGGCGATGGTTTCAGCGAGGTCATGGCCTGGGTCCTCCCGGGCGGCGGCCTTGAGCGCGAAGCCATCGACAGCGACGGCAGCGGCCGCCACGACGTCACCCGGCATTACGCCGGCGGCCAGCCCAGCCGAGACGAACGGGATGCCGACGGCGACGGCCGGCCCGAGCGCATCACCCTCTACAGCCAGGAAGTGGCCAACCGGGTGGTCGAGGAGCAAGCCGATACGTCCGGGGACGGAAACCTTGACACCCGCATCGCCTACCGCGACGGCCTCAAACACGAACAATTCGAAGATCGCAACGGCGACGGCGAGCCCGACGCCCGCTACCGCTTCGATCCCCAGGGCCAGATCGCCTTCGAGGCCCTCGACGGCGACGGCGACGGCCGCTTCGAGAGCGAGGCCGATTTCGCCGAGGGCGAGATCCAGGTACGCCGAATCGATTCCACGGGGTCAGGGCAGCCCGATCGCGTCGAGTTCTACCGGGGCGGCGCCCTGCAGCGCGTGGAACTCGATCAGGATCAGGACGGGCGCGCGGAGAGCCAGGCCTTCTACGACGAGGCCGGCCGCCTGGCCCGGAGCGAAGACGACGAGGACGCCGATGGGCGAACCGATCACTGGCTGACCTTCGACCCCCAGACCGGCAAAATTATCCTCGTGGAGAGCGATCGCCACGGCGACGGCCTGCCCGACACCTGGCGAATCGCCAACGAACAGGGCATTCCCCAGCGCGTGGAGGAAGACCGCAACGCCGACCAAAAGGTGGACTACTGGCTGCACTTCGAGGAGGGCAGCCCTCGGCGTTACGAAGAGGACCGAGACTTCGACGGGCGCATGGACGCCCAGGGCGAACTCGACGCCCAGGGCGCGACCCTCTGGATCGAGCTCGATTCCACCGGCGACGGCCGCTTCGACCTGCGCCAATCCTTTGAGGCCGACGAGCTCACTCTCGAGGAGCGCGACACCCGGGCCGACGGTGCCTTCGATCTCGTGACCTATTTCGAGGCCGGCGTGCGCAGCCGGCAGGAGATCGACAGCCAGGGCAATGGGCGCTTCGACACCGTGCTGCTCTTCGTCGACGACCTTCCCCAGGAGCAACGGCGCGACACCACCGGCGACGGCCATTTCGACCAGGTCGTCCTGCTCGGTGCGGCCGGCCTGCCCACCCGGGAGGATTTCGATACCGATGGCGATACCCGCACCGACCTCGTCCGAACCTACGCCGACGGCGCCCCGATCCGGGAGGAAATCGATGCCGACGGCGACGGGCGCTTCGAGCAGGTCTCGCTCTACGAAGCCGGACAGATCGCCCGGACGGAGCGCGATCTCGACGGCGACGGGGCGGCCGAAGACGTGACCGAGTACGCGGACGGGCGCCCGGTGCGGCGCCTTCAGGACCGCGCGGGCCAGGGCCAGCCCGACCGCATCATCCACTACGCCCCGGGCGGCGAGGCCGGCGACCCCCTGCCCGTCCGGGTCGAGGAGGACTCGAACGGCGACGGGCGCCTGGACACGGTGCTCTTCTACGAGGCCGGGGTGCACCGGCGCAGCGAACGCGACGGCGACGGCGATGGCCGGCCCGAGATCTGGATCTTCAACGACGCGAGCGGGCAGATCGTCCGCCGCCAGGAAGATCGCCAGGGCGACGGCGCGCCGGATTTCACAGTGCATTTTCGCGACGGCGTGGCGCGCCGGGTGGAGACCCGAGGGCCCGGGCCGGACGGCTGCCTCGAGGTGACGAGCTGGCTCGACAAAAAGGGCCAGGTGATCGCCGAGGAAAAGGACAGCCAGGGCGACTGCCGGATGGACACCTGGAGCTATTACGCGACCCGGGGCGGGGCGGCGGGCAAGATCGAGCGCCAGGCCCGAGACGCGGATTTCGACGGAAAACCCGACCTGCTCGTCCGCTTCGACGGCCAGCAGCGCATTCGCAGCCAGGAATTGGCCGGGCCCGGCGGGCGGCCCAACAAGAAAATTTTCCTCGACGCCTCGGGGCGCGAACTCCGCCAGTGCATCGACAGCAGCGGCGACGGGCGCTTCGATCTCGTGGTCTTTCGCGACGGCGAGGTGCTCCGGGAGACCTGGCTCGTGACCGAACCCAAAAACGACGACGACCCCCGGGCGGATCAACGCGACTTCTACGAGGACGGACGGCGAGTCCGGGTCGAAATCGATACCCGGGGCAGCGGGCGCCCGGATATCGTCCAAACCCTCGACGCCCAGGAGAACGTCGTTCGCCAGGATGAGGATTCCGGGGGGGACGGCCTCCTCGACCTGCGCTTCGAGCGCGGCCAACCCGTCGCCGTCCCCGACCCGCCCAAGGCCCCCGTCGCCCTCGAGAGGCTCGATTGCGGCACTTTCGACCGGTTCTGGGAGACCCACTGACCGCCCGTCCCAAGTCGGGTCTCGAGCGACGAAAAAAAGCGCGCCCCGGGACGTTTCGCCGAGGGCGCGAGGCGGCCGGGGATGGCATCATGGGAGCCTCCCCCCACCCGGCCCGCGCCCGGCCCCCCGAACCCATCGGCGCACTCCCAAAATAGATGAGGACTCGCCCGCCCATGACCAGCCCCATGACCAGCCCCCTGATCGAAGTCCAAACGCACGGCCAAAGCCTCTGGTACGACTACATCAGCCGGGACCTGCTTCTCTCGGGCGAACTTCGGCGCCTGGTCGAGGAGGACGGCGTGCGCGGCGTCACCTCAAACCCCGCGATCTTCGAGAAGGCCATCGCGGGTTCGTCGGATTATGACCCCGCCATCCAGTCCCTGGTGGGCCAGGGCCAGTCCGACGCCCAGACGATCTATGAAGCCCTCGCGGTTCAGGACATCCAGCTCGGCTGCGATGTGCTCCGCCCGGTCTACGACGCCACCGACGGCGCCGACGGCTACGTCAGCCTCGAGGTCTCCCCCCACCTGGCCTACGACACCGAGGCGACCCTCGACGAGGCCCGGCATCTCTGGGAATCCGTCGGCCGCCCCAACCTCATGATCAAGGTGCCGGCCACCACCGAGGGGTTGCCCGCCATCGAGGCGCTCATCGCCGAGGGGATCAACGTGAACGCCACCCTGCTCTTCGCGGTCGGCTACTACGAGGGCGTCCACCAGGCCTATCGTCGGGGCCTCGCCCAGCTGATCCAAAACGGCGGCGACGCCTCCCGAGTGGCCAGCGTCGCGAGCTTCTTCGTGAGCCGCATCGATGCGGTGATCGAGAAGCGGGTCGCCACGGAAATCGCCGAAGCCCCCACGCCCGATCACAAGGCCCGCCTCGAGGGCCTGCTCGCCAAGGTCGCCATCGCCAATGCGGTGGACGCCTACGCGAGCTTCCAGCGCGACCTCGCCAGCCCCGAATGGGCCGAACTCGCCGCCCAGGGCGCACGCCCCCAGCGAGTCCTCTGGGCCAGCACCGGCACCAAGAACCCCGACCTGCCCGCCACCCTCTACGTCGACGAGCTGATCGGCCCGAACACGGTGAACACCGTGCCCGCCGCCACCTTCACGGCCTTCAAGAACCAGGGCACCGTCTCCAACGCCCTCGGCGGTCGCGGCGAGGCCACCCTGCAGGAGGCCCGCGCGGTGATGGCCGCCGTCGAGGAGTTGGGCATTTCCTTCCAGGAGCTGACCGACGATCTGCTCACCAAGGGCTGCACGATCTTCTGCGACGCCTTCGATCAGGTGCTCGGCGCCGTCGCCGAAAAACGCGACGCCCTAATGAAGGCCCAATGAGCGACGCCGCACCCGAAGCCAGCGCGCGCGCCGCCCTCGAATTCGTCAAAGATGGCCAGACCCTGGGCCTCGGGACCGGGCGCGCCGCCGAAGCCTTCGTGCGCGCCCTCGGCGCCCGAGTCGCCGAGGGGCTGAGTATCCGGGGCGTCCCCACCTCCGAGCGCACCGAAGCCCTGGCCGCGGAGCTCGCGATCCCCCTGACGACCCTCGCCGAGGCCGGCCGCCTGGACGTGACCTTCGACGGCGCCGACGAAGTCGACCCCGCCCTCGATGTGATCAAGGGCTACGGGGGCGCGCTCGTCCGCGAAAAAATTGTCGCCGCCTCGTCGGATCAACTGGTGATCCTGGTGGGCGCCGAAAAGCTCGTCGCCGAGCTCGGCGCTCGGGGCCGGCTCCCCATCGAAGTCCTCCCCTTCGCCGAAACCCTGGCCAGCGCCCGCCTGGCCCAGCTCGGCTGCCCCGCCCTGCGGCGCACCGACGCCGACGGCGCGCCCTACATGACGGATAACGGCAACCTGGTCCTCGACGGCCAGGTCAGCGCCATTGCCAACCCGGGCGATCTCGACCAACGCATCCTCGCCATTCCCGGCGTGCTCGGCACCGGCCTCTTCGTCGGCATGGCCGACGCCGTCATCGTCCAGGACGGCGAGAAAGTCGAAGTCCGGCGGCGCTGAGCCCTACCCGGCGGTTTGTTGACCCCCCGCCGAACGCGCACCGAGAGCCTCTGTACTCAGCCCTCAGCCTTCAGGGGGGAGTAGGGATCGAGCGCGCCTCCCCGGAGCAGCCCCATCAGGAAGGGGATTAGCGCCTCGGACCCAACCCCCTCGGCTTTCATCATGGCCTCGACAACGGAGAAGGGCTGGGGCGTACCGGGGGTTTCCAAGAGGCCGGTCACGAGCTTGACGGCGGCCCGGCCGCTGACCCTCACCGGGTAACCGTGGAGCGACTCCATGCGGAGGGAATCGTCCCCCTCAAACACGAGCTCACTCCCCTCGAGTTGGGGAACGCCGAATGTCAGCCCGGGCCGCGAGCGCTCCCGCCGCTGACGCCAGGCGCCGTTTCCTAAATCGATGGGTGCTCGTCGACCGAGTCGACCCTCCGGCGGTTTCTACGCTTCCCATAATCATCGGTCCCTTCCCAAATTCCCAAATTCCCAAATTCCCAAATTTGCGGCGGCACATCGAGCCCACGAGCACCCTTCAGCGGTTCGGTCCACGGACACCGGCGGATGCCGATGCTGGGTTTACGACACTCGGAATTTTCACGTAAAGGCTTTGAAATCGGTGAGTTTTGGCAACGATTCATCCAAATCGAGACCTCATTACCCCCTCGTCACCTCTGATCGACCCAGTTATGTCTTTTATATAATCATTATTTGCCGAGCTGTTAAGCATCACAATCCGAACCGTGTCCTTTTCCCTACTTTTTTTAGAAGACATTCAATCCCGCGCGAACTTAGAAACGGCTCGCTGCCCCATCGGGGACTCTCGGACTTCAGGCGCGGCCGGCGCGGCCGGTCAGCCGCCGGCCATGCCGCCTGGCCGCCCCAACAATTGGCCAGAGCGCGAGCCCGGGACGCGCGAGGGACGCCGCTGAACCCCGGCACTCGCCTTGCATTTCAACGGGAACACACCCCGAGACAAGCGAGGAGGAAAAGCCATGAATCCCATTCGATCGATTCTCTGGGTCGGTTCCGCCGACGGGCTGGCGCGGAGCGGGGGGCCCCAATCTCCCACCCTGGACATCACCTGGGTGCGTGACGTCCCGGCCGCGTACGCGCTTCCCCCCATGACCCTCGACGCCGCCGTCGTGGCGGGCCCGGCGGCCGAATCCCTGACAAAAGCGATCCGCGAGCTCGTACGGCGCCCGGGCTCGCCGCCGATCCTCGCCTGGCTAGAACCCAACCCGAGCCCTGGCTCTCCCGACGATGAAGCCCGGGCCATCCGGAGCCTGCTCGCCGCCGGCGCCCTCGATGTACTTCTCGGCGCGTCCAAGGGCGACGCTGCCGGCAACGCCGGCGCGCTGCTGCGCCGGCTCGATGCCTTTGCCAAGCAGCAACCCACGGCCCGCCTCCCCGAAGAAGTCTCTCCCCAGGGCGCAAGCCTGGGCATCATCGGTCGCAGCGACGCCATGCGCGATGTTCACGCCCTGGCCCAGCGCGCCGCCCACTCCCGGGCCACGGTTCTCCTCCAAGGGGAAACCGGCACGGGCAAGGAACTCGTCGGCCGACTGATCCACGACCTCGGCGATCGTCGGCAAGCCGCCTACGTCGCCATCAACTGTGCGGCGTTCCCCGAGAGCTTGCTCGAGGGCGAACTCTTCGGACATCGCAAGGGGGCCTTTACCGGGGCTGACCGCGACCGGGCCGGGCATATCGAACGCGCTCATCGGGGAACCCTCTTCCTCGACGAGATCGCCGAGACCTCGGCGTCGCTCCAGGCCAAGCTCCTGCGCGTACTCCAGGAGCGCGAGGTGCTCCCGGTGGGTGGGGCACGCCCGCGGCCGGTGGATATTCGCGTGATCACCGCCACCCATCGCGACCTCCTCGCCGAGACCCGGGCCGGGCGCTTCCGCGAGGATCTCTACTACCGCCTCGCAGTCTTCCCCATCGCCCTGCCCCCGCTGCGCGAGCGCCCGAGCGATATCCTCGAACTCGCCGAGCACTTCCTCGAACGCCACGGCAAGCGGGAGCAGAAGCCCGGCTGCTCGCTCTCGGCCGCCGCCCGACGCCTGCTGCTCGCCCACCCCTGGCCGGGCAATGTCCGAGAACTTGAGAACGAGATCCAGCGCGCCCTGGCCCTGGCCGAGCCGGGTGAGCGCATGGGGCCCCGCCTGCTCTCGGATCGGCTCACCGGCCTGCTCGAGGCCATCGCCCAGGCCCCCCCCGCCGAAGAGAACCTCCAAGCCAGCCTCTCCAGCATCGAGGCCTGGCTGATCCGCCGCGCCCTCGAAAACAACGGGGGCCGGCGCGCCCTAACCGCCCGCAAACTCGGCGTGACAAGAGAGGGGCTCTACAAAAAAATGAAACGCCTCGGGATCGGGTGACCCGGGCGACCGATCGGTCAGCGGTCGACGCGAAGGAGCAGCGGCACGGAAATTCCGGCCTGGACGTTGGCGTGGGTGGTGATCGAAATATGCGAGAGCCCGCCGCCCCAGATGGTATTGGTGACATTCACGTCGACATCCGACCCCGGCACCGAATCTCCCCAGATCCACCAGAACCAATTACTCTGGTACATGTTCACGTGATACGCCGACCCTAGCGGCCGACGGATTTCAGGGTCGAGGTCGGCATCGGAATCGTTCTCGATAGAATCGATATAGCCCGTAAAGCAAATATCGAAGGGGCCGATGCTGGCCGCGTTGGCCGCCAATAATTCGCTGAGGTCGTAGATCGACCCACCGCCGTGACTGAACCCGAAGATCGCCACACAGGTCACCCCCCGGTTCAAGACCGCGTTCACGATTTCGTCGTAGACCCGCCCGGAGCCATCGCTCGCGACATCGTTCTCTTCAAACATATGCGCGTCGAAACCGTCTTCGTGAAAATCGATGGTCAAGTAGGAGATCCCCTCGTTGGGTCCGAAGACCGGATCCGTCGCGAATTGAAACTCGCCGTGCAGGCCGATAATCAGGCTCGTGAATGTGTAGAACTCGACGAGATCGCTCGCGAGCACCAAGCCGCCCACGATTTCGCGGGCTTCGAGTTCGAGGGCCGCCGACCCGCCGTCGGTGTTCTCCACCCACAAAGACCCGACGAGAGAGGCCAGGTTGAGGACGACTTCATCCGCCGTGTCCAAGACCGCGCTCCCCTTGGTGGAGTCGTTCCAGACCTTGATATTCGAGTTGCTCCGCCGGAGAACGTACTCAACGCCGGGGGGGGGCGGCACCTGGTTAACCCCGATCTCCACCTCGATCATGTCGTTCTCACCGACCACCGCGACGTCGTCCCGGTCGGCGATCAAATCGTTATCGTCGTCGTCGCCGTTCATCCGAATTCCCGCCCCCGGGATCTCCTCGAGATGGTCGGGGATGGCGCGGCGTACGAGCGGATTCCCGTAACTCTCGGTCAGGGGGCGGTACGCGGTCAGACTCACCTCGGGAAGCAGGGGCGGGTCGTTCAGTTCGAGGGTCCAGGCATCGAGAGTGCCCGATACCCCGAGGCCCAAGTCGTAAACGGTGAGGGTCCAGGTCCCCGCGATATCCTCTCCGTTGAAGACAGCGAGAGTTTCGGTGGGCAGCAGGAAGCCGGCTATCGCCGGGCTTCCCGAGGCGCACTCGTCCTCGGCAGGGAGGCTCGCATCATCGGCCAGGGTGGCGTCGATATCGTCCCCCGAGCAGCCGAAGGAGGAGGAGGCGGGAGAGCCAGGCCGATCGATCAGCACGGCGGTGGTGCCCGTCTCGACATGACTGAGCGTGACCTTGAGGTCGCCCACCCAGGAATGGCTGATCTGAACGAGCACCTCGAGATTCAGGATCGTCGCGTTCTGCGCGATGCTATTTGAATCCGCCGCGCCCCCGGCGCCGCCATCGGGGATCACCACCGGTACGGCGGGCACGCTCGAAAACGAACCCGAGCCCGGAGCGATTGGGCAAAATCCACACTTCGGCCCCGGCCCCCCGCCGTATTGAAGCGCGATGATGCCGAGGTCGAGATAATCGACCGTTCCATCTCCATTCAAGTCGGCGTCGGGATCGGCTCCAAAGAACGCTGCCTTCATGGCATCGAGATCCACGGCGTCGACATCGAGATCGTTGTCGAGGTCGCCGTCGCAAAAGTTCCCATACCCGTCGGCGTTGCTGTCGCGTTGGTCGGCGTTGGCGACATCGACGCAATTATCGACGGAATCGTCGATCCCGTCGAGGTCCGTATCCATCGCGCCCTGGGCCCCGGCTTCGGGCGCCATCAGGACGAGGGCGAAGAGGAGAGCCAGCCCCGCCGCCGACCCCAGCCGCTTCGAGGCCCGGGCGTGGCGAAGCGCAGCGCCGGCAAGGGCCATCGCCAGCAAGCTCAGCCCCCAAAAGGACAGGGACGGGACGCCGGCGCCGATGGTGACGCTGGTGCCCGTCAGAACAACGGTGAGCGGGTCTCCGCCGATCCCGCCAAAAGCCGAACTCGGCTGCAGCAAAATCGTCGCCTGACCGTTGGCCAGGGCGGTAAACGTGGCCGTGGCCACGAGGTTCATCCCCGTGAGCCCCGTAACCGACCCAAACGAGAGATAGGCCGGGTCCATGGGGCATGCGATCACCGTCGAGCCGGGGCACCCGAAATCAGGGTCGGCGCCCAGGCCCCCCGCGAAGACCACCGCGTCGAGCGAGACCCGGGAGGGATCGTATACGAACGTGACGCCGCCCCCGGTGGTCGCTTCGCCGAAGCTCATGGCAACGGAGACCTCGAAGGGCTCGCCCACTCCGAGGACATCGGGAGTCGCTTCCAACACGACAGAGTTTTGCGCGACCGAAGGCTGGGCCGCGCCCACCAGGCCAAGGGCTAGGAGAACAGCCAGAATGCGTAAAATTGAAACCCGGGAAGCCAAGTTCTCTCCGCGCCCGCCACAACGGCCGGCCTCCATCAGTGGGGAAGCCGTTGAGCATGCGAGGCTCCATCTTACACTTTCTGCATGACCACTAGAAGAAGTTTTTTACGTAGTAAAACCAATACATTAGAGGCTCGGAGACTGGAATTCGGGATTAGCGGGGGCTCGCCTCAAAGAGCACGACCGGGGCATACCTTGGAAGCACTTCAAAGCGAAGCGCCGGGTTGCCCTGGGCCTTCCCCCTCAGGAAAGCGAGGGTCTGCTCCGAGCCGCCGCCCAGAAAGCCCGCCGCGCGAACCGGGCCGGTAAAGGGCCCCCGGATGGGGCCGGTCAGGCTGTCCCAGTGGATCGGAACGATCCGCGTGGCCCCCGAGACCTCGACCGTTTCGCGCCAATACGACTCGCGATACTCGGCCGTCTGGGTTCCAAGCCCGCCTGTCCCGAGAAAAACGATGTCGGCGGGATAGCCCTCAAGGCCGCCTTCCACGAAGCCCGCGCTGCCCTGGATCAGCCAGCTTCCCAGGGGATGCGCGACATGCACCGCATAGGCCTTGCCCAAGCGGTAGTCGAAAGCCTTAACCGGCGGGACCAGGGGCGCCTCGATCCTCGGGTTCGCGAGCGCCCGCTCGGCCACTGCGGGATCCGGGAACTGAAAGTGCCGGGTTTCGATCAGCGTAATCGTGAACTTCCCAAATTGGACGGCTTCGCGGTTATTAGCGAGCCTGATCTGCGATTCGGGGAGCTCCCAGCCTCGGGCGATATTGGCCGTCGACGCGGAGCCGAGCAGGATCGCCCCGGTTCTGCGCGCGACCTCGGGCGCGTCCATGGCGTGGTCGAAGTGGGAATGAACGGGGATCACCACGGACAGCCGATCCACTTCGTTCATCGCCAGCCCATAATCGATGGCGGCGAGATCGGGTTCGATTTCGCCCATCGCCAAGGCAAGGGGCCCCACCCGGGTGAACCAACCATCGATCATCCAGTGGGTTTCGCCATCCGAGAAAAGCAGGGTCGACGTGCCCGTGTACCGGACGCTCACCGCGCCCTCGGGCACCGCATCGGCCCCCTCCACGCCATCGACCCGCCAATCCGGATCGATGGCGGCGGGCGCATAGGTCGCGAGAAAATAGTACGCCGCCCCGAGCAACCCTAGCGCCACCAGGCCAAGCCCCGACGCCAGCACTCGTTTCATCGCCTTGCCTCCAAGTCCTGCGCTTCTGTTGGCTGTGCC
>JAPKBZ010000087.1 GCA_028823175.1 Myxococcota bacterium | reverse complement strand
GGCCGGGACAGCGTGTCACTTCATCGCGGTATTGCGTTATGCCCATTGAGGAGTCCCCCCTCTTCAAGAAAGGAGGAGATTCGACCAATGAGTGGTCCCGAGACAATGGGCATGTTCGCCCCCAACGTGCTCCTGGGTCCGATTGGTATGTCCCTCGACCCCGTCCCGGTATCGGCGGAGGTCCGCGCCGCGTACGGCGGACTCTTCGCGGCAGCGGCCTACGTCTTTGGGGCTGGCCCGGCACCATCGGGTCGAAGACCGCTGCAGCGGCCCCCGTGTGCGGCGCGCCCAGCCTAAAATCGGCGGGCTTCGGGCTAGGCCGATCGGTCGGGCGCCGTCGCTCGTCCCGCCGGCTTGACGGCGTCCGCGTGGCCGAAGGTCTGCATCTCGACGAGCTTCCGATAGTGCCCGCCATCGCGACCGAGCAGATCGGCGTGCGATCCTGACTCGACGATGCGGCCGCAGTCGAAGACGAGAATCCGATCCGCGCTTCTGATGGTCGAGAGTCGGTGGGCGATGACAACCGAGGTGCGCTCGCTCATGAGCGACCCAAGTGCTTCTTGGATCAATTGTTCGGTGATGGAATCGAGGCTTGAGGTGGCCTCGTCCAGAACGAGGATCGGGGCATTGGCGAGGATGGCGCGAGCGATGGCGACACGCTGGCGCTCGCCGCCCGACAGCTTGATCCCGCGTTCGCCGACGAGTGTCTCGTACCCGATCTCCAGCTTCTCGATGAACTCATGCGCGTGGGCACGTCGCGCCGCCTCGACCACGTCGGCTCGGGTCGCCCCCGGGTGGCCATATGCGATATTCTCGGCCAGCGTGCGATGAAAGAGGATGGGCTCCTGCGGCACCACAGCGATCGCTCGTCGCAGCGATTCCTGCTTTACGGCGGCAATATCCTGGCCATCGATGACGATCCGGCCGGAGTCGAGATCGTAGATTCGTTGTAGAAGCTTGGCAAAGGTGCTCTTCCCCGATCCCGACTCGCCCACCAGCGCGAGCTTCTCGCCCGGATGAATCTCCAGCGACAAGTGCTGGAAGATCGGCTCGGGCTGATTGCGATAGCCGAAGTGCACGTCGTCAAAGCGGATCTCCCCCGGCCCGGGTCGGAAACCCGCCGCACCGGGGACGTCTCTCACCTGAGGCTCGGTCTTGTAGATGGCGACCAAGTCGTCCAGCTCGTTGACCGCACGTTGGAGGTTCCTCACCTGCCAGCCGATGTTGCGCATGTAGCTGTGGACCACGAGGTAGGTTGCGATGACGTAGACCGCGTTCTCGATGCGTGCCTCCGTCTCCGCGGGCCGAAACAGGACGAGCCCGAGTAGCCCACCCAACATGAGCACCAGCATGACGGATTGTGCGGCGCCGGCGTCCATGCTGCGCAGCCAGGCACGCCTCGAGGTCAGTCGCCATGTCTCACTGGACTCGTCGAAGCGCTCGTCTTCGCGCCCTTCGGCACCGAATGATTTGACAACGGAGTTACATGTGATGGCGTCGGCCAATGCGCCACCAACGGCCGTATCGGCATCATTCGAGAGCTGATTCTTGGGGGCGACATATTTCAGTGAGAGTGTGATGCTCACGGCAAGGAAGACGGCGACTGATGCGCCGAAATACAGGCCCAGGCCTACATCGCGTCCTAGCATTGCCACTGTGAAGCCGACGAGCAGTCCGAGGGCTGGCCCGAGGTCGATGACTAGTGAGTCGGCCATAGAGTCGTATGCCCACATACCGCGGGTGATCTTGCGTTGGGTCGACCCCGCGAAGTGATTGGCGTGCCAGGCTTGGCTGAAGCGCTGGACGCGGCGGAATCCATCGCCCACCAGCTGTTGCATCACCTGAGAGGCGAGATGTGTCCAGTTCCGGAGATAGAGCTGCTTGACGATCGAGATGGCCGCGAAGATCCCGAGAAGCGACCCCCCTGCCCGCCAGGCGACGCTAGACTCGGCAGCTCCCGACAGATGGCGCTCGGTGGCGACCACGAGGTCAGCGCTGAGGCGCGGGATCTGGACCTCCAGCAGCACTCCGGCCGTCGTCCCGATAACCATTGCGCTGAACCGCCAGGGAACTTGCCGCCAGTAGCTCCAGGCGAAGGCGAGCACGTCGGAGAAGGACGTGCGGTCCTTAGCGAGCCTGGTTTCGCTCGGGATGCTATCGGTCGCGCCACTCATCGATGCCTCGAAGGGGCTGGCTCACCCGAAGAGCTCAGCGTAGCAGCCCCTACTCCTGAGTCTTGCGCCGGTCGATCGGGTCGAATCCACTCGCTGAGTTAGGTGCCATTGCGGTCCGTATGAGTGCTGACCGTTCCGGTCCGTCCGCCCCCAACATTAGAGAGGTATAGGACATTCAAGCCCGTCACGAGCTCCCCCAAGGGATTTAACACTACGCCCATATTCGGACGTTGTACCAGAAGCGAGCTTGAATGTCCTATACCCACCGAGGGTGGTAGCCTATGAGCCGAACAACGACCCTCTTGACCGCGCGCATCACTCGACACCCAGCCAGGAAAGACAGTGGACAGATTTCAACAGGTAAAGAGCCAGGCTGTCGCACTTTGGAACTCTTCGTATATGGGGATGGACTCGAGTGCGATCATCCTCATCGCCGGCATACTTCTGACTACCTACCTGCTTCGCATGAGGGGCCCCACGGTTCTTCTCTGGGCAGTCGGCAAGGCCCTCCCTCCCGATAACCATCCATCCATGAAGGATGCGCTTGATGCGACACGCCGCCCCCTTGAGGTGGTGGTGATAGTCACCGGAGTCATGCTGGCCGGAAGTGTTCTCGGAATCAAGCCGACGAGCGACGGTACCTACGGCCTGCTGATACGCTCCGGCGTGATCATCATGGTCTTCTGGACATTGGCGCGTCTCATAGAGCCCATGCTCACCCGCTCTCTCAGACACTTCGGCCGTGCGGGCACTGAGGTGATTCTGCGTGACTTCGCGATCAATGGCTTGCGCTTCCTCTTTATCATGCTCGCCTTGTCAGCAGTGCTCGAAGCTTGGGGTATCCATATCGCTGGTCTGGTCGGCAGCCTCGGCATCGTCGGTGCAGCCGTGGCACTCGGCGCTAGGTCATTTTTTTCCGATCTCGTGGGAGGGATCATTCTGATCTCAAATCACCTATTCGATCGGAACGACTGGATCAGAACTCCCGAACTCGAGGGAACGGTGGATCGCGTGGGGCTTAGAGCCACCCGCGTCCGTCAGTTCGACAAAGCGTTGGTGACGGTGCCCAATTCCATGCTCGTGGATCGCGCCCTAATCAATTTCACACGCATGACCAACCGCCGTATTTACTGGACCATCGGGCTCACCTACTCGACCGGCCACGATCAACTCAAGAAGATCGTAAAGGAAATCTCGGCCTACGTTCACGGAAACGAAGACTTCGAAACGGATCCAGATCGTGTATCCACATTTTTTTTCGTTGACTCCTTCGGTGAATCCAGCGTCAACATCATTCTTTATTGTTTTACCAAGACAACTCTATGGGGCGAGTGGCTCGCTGTAAAAGAGGACTTGGCGTACAACGTCAAGGAGATCGTGGAACGGAACGGTTCGAGCTTCGCCTTCCCGTCGACTTCCACATATGTCGAGTCGCTGCCTTTCGGCACACCCGAAACCCTCCCGGGAACGGCAACCGACCCGGCATCACCCGGTCTCGTACCGCCACCCGAACGAAGCACCTAGCTAACCTCACCGTACATGAAGCCCAAGGAGACCCCCAATCGATGAACGTTGAAAACGCCGTTATCCCCACCCCCGAACAGATCCAGGAGCTGACCGCTGAAGGTCACGACCGCCCCATCTACATGGTGAACCTCCTGAAGTTCAAGGAGAAGGCCGAGTACGAAGACGGACGTGAGACAGAGCTGACTGGGCAGGAGGCGTACGGAATCTACGGAGCCGAGGTCCTCGCTCATCTCGCCCAGGTCGACGGCAAGCCGGTGATCGGCGGCCAGGTGACGGGTCTCCGCCTCGGCGTGGTCGAAGAACTCTGGGATTCCGTCGCGATCGCGATGTACCCGAATCGCAAGGCGATGCTCAAAATGATCACGGACCCCGAGTACCTGAAGAGCGCCGAACATCGATCCGCCGGGCTCGCCGGGCAGCTCAACATCGAGATGGTTCTTCCCGGAAGCTGAGCCACGCCCGCTACCGGACTCCCCTGTAGGGATTCAACATAACGCCCATACCCGAACGTTGTGCCGGAAGACAGCTCGAATATCCTATCCTGCAGCGATTGCCCGCACCCAAGACTTGATCCAGAACCCGACCCTGCGCTTTCTCCCCGGCGTCGGCCACTGGCTCGAGCAAGAAGCCCCCGAAGAGGTCAACTCAATGCTCACCGCCCGGCTCACCTACCCGCCCATTTCGGGCTCGGCCACCGTCAGTCCTCGAGGGCGGATCCGCGCCTAGAGCTGGGCCCGTCTCCCGATCTCATCCCGAGCGACCCGCTGTGACCGCCGGGCGCCGCACCATTGAAAGGAGCCACCGTGGCTGCCAACAACCCCACCGACAAGGAATCGATCCGCACCAAGTATGCCGAGGAGCGGGAGAAGCGGCTACGCCGGGACGGCAACAACCAGTACCTGCGGATCGCAGGTACCTCCCTCTCGCACTACATCGATGACCCGTACATGCCTATGGTCGAGCGCGAGCCGGTCACGGATCACGTCGACGTGGCCGTAGTCGGAGGCGGCTTCGCGGGGCTGATCACTGGGGCGCGGCTCAAGGAGGCGGGTGTCGAAAAGATCCGCGTGATCGACAAGGCGGGCGACTTCGGCGGCACCTGGTACTGGAACCGCTACCCCGGCGCGCAGTGCGACACGGCCTCCTTCGTGTACATGCCGCTGCTCGAAGAGACGGGACACGTGCCGACCGAGAAATACGCGCACGCGCCCGAGATCCTCGAGCACTCTCGGCGCATCGGCAAGCATTTCGGGCTTTACGAGAACGCGCTTTTCCACACCGAGGTAAACGACCTTGAATGGGACGCCCAGCGTTCGGTGTGGACCGTGCACACCAACCGCGGCGACGCGTTCACGGCGCAGTACATCACGATCGGTACCGGGCCCCTGCACGTGCCGAAGCTTCCCGGCCTTGAGGGCGTCGACGAGTTCGAGGGGCACTCCTTCCACACCAGCCGCTGGGACTACGACTACACCGGCGGCGATCCCTCTGGCGCGCGCATGTCCAATCTCGCCGACAAGAAGGTGGGCATCATCGGCACGGGCGCGACTTCAGTGCAGTGCGTGCCGCATCTCGCAAAGGCCTGCAGCGAGCTCTACGTCTTCCAGCGCACGCCCTCTTCCGTAGACGTGCGCGGCAACCGCCCCACCGACATGGACTGGTTCGAGCGGGAGGTCAAAGAGCCCGGCTGGCAGCAGAAGTGGCTCGAGAACTTCACCGCGAACCAGACCATCGGCTTGCGGATGCCGAAGGAAGACCTCGTCCAAGACGGCTGGACCGATCTCTCCCGCCGCATCCGCAGCAGGATCTTCTCGTTGCCCTTCTACAAAATGACGCCCAAGAACATGATGGCGGCCTTCGAAGATCTCGACCACGAGAAGATGAACGAGATCCGCGACCGCGCGGATAAGATCGTCGAGGATCGGGAGACCGCGCAGAACTTGAAGGCGTGGTACCGCCAACTCTGCAAGCGGCCGTGCTTCCACGACGAGTACCTGCAGGCCTACAACGAGTCGGGAGCCACCCTGGTCGACACGAACGGCAAGGGCGTCGAGCGCGTCACCAGGAAGGGGGTCTTGGTCGCGGGCAAGGAATACGAGCTCGACTGCATCATCTACGCCTCGGGCTTCGAGGTTGGCACGGACCAGACGAGCCGAAACGGCTTCGACGTCACCGGCACCAACGGCTTAAAACTCTCTGAGGCCTGGGATGGCGGCATGCGCTCGCTGCACGGCATCCACGTGCACGGGTTCCCGAACATGTTCATTCTCGGTGGCTTCCAGGGGGCGGCGCTACTCTCCAACGTGCCCCACAACTTCACGGAGTCTGGCCTGACCATCGCGATGATGATCCGCCATGCGATGGACAAGGGCCTCAAGGAGATCGAGGTCACCCAGAAGGCGCAGGACGACTGGCTCGACCTGTTGGGCCGCGGCCGCGGCACCCGCGCGCGCATGACCAACATGCTCTCGAAGTGCACCCCCGGCTACTACAACAACGAGGGCCAGGAAGGGGGCCTCGCCGGCCAGGCCATGGGCCACCCGCGCGGGCCCGTCGCCTTCTTTAAGTACCTGAACAAGTGGCGGAACTCGGGCAAGTTCAAGGGCCTGGAGTTCCGCTAGACCCTCGCACTAGAAGCGGAAAGCACGGCCAGAAGCCCCCGACGGGCGCGCGCTAGGGATCTAACACAACCCCATACCCGGACGTTGTGCCGGAACCCAGATTGAATGTCCTATACCCGACTGCGCAATCGCTACCGAGGAATATCAACCTCTCCCTACCCCAAAACCCGATTCAAAAAAGCCCGCACATCTGCCGCACTTTGCTCGGGATTTTCCTCCATAGGCATGTGTCCCACATCTTCATAGATGATCAGCTTTGACCCGGCGATGTCGGCCTGGAATTTCTCGGCGTGCGGGACGGAGATGAGCAAATCACCACCGCCCTGCAAAATCAGCGTTGGTGCTGTTATCTCTGGAATGCGATGCGTTAGTTCATAAGAGCGCGGGGTTGAAAAGCGGATTGCGGTGGCATCGCGGCTGCCTTCACGCACGGCCAGCGTCGTATAGCGATTAACCATGGCCTCATCGACCAAACTATCGTCAACAAATGAAGTCTTGAGCCCTTCTTCGGCAAGCATGCGAGGCGACACATTGCGAACGAGCGCCCGGCCGACAGGGCTTGACAGGATCTTGAAAACGAGGGGGCCCTCGTCTTTCTCGTCGTCGTCGTCGTCAGGGTAGCCGCTTGATCCTACAAGGATGAGCGCATTGAGGCGATCAGGGTGCTGAACGGCGTAGGTCCATGCTGTTCTGCCGCCCATGGAACTGCCCGCGAGCGAGAAGCGGTCAATGCCCAGGCGGGTGACCACTTCGTGTACAAGGCGCGCCATGGCGTCTGTTGAGTAGTCATTGTCTGGTACGGGGCCGGTCAGGCCATGGCCTTGCAGGTCCATGGAAACAATGCGGAATTGGTCGCCCAGATCGGCGGCCCATAGCTCCCAAGTGTGCAGGCTGGCATTTGACCCATGGATGAGCACGAGCGGTGGCCCGTCCGGGTTGCCTTCGTCGCGGTAATGCACACGGGCGCCGTTATCGAGCACCATGAATTCAGATTCTTCATTGGTGTAAAGCGCGTCAACTTCTTCAGCAGGAATATCAAACTGCAGCAAAGCGAGATAGGCGCCGACAGTGACCACGACAATGATCAACATCGTCCACTTCAAAAACTTCCACATTGGCTACTCCTATTTAGGCATCTACCCGTCAGGGGGCTCCCCGTAGGGATTGGACATAACGCCCATACCCCGACATTGTGCCAGACCCCAGCTTGAATACCCCATACCCGGCCCAGGAGACAACCGAGTTCTACGAATGAATGACCCTGACCCAGGCCTCCGCACCGAGAAGGCACCCACGTCGTTTTCAGGGCGCCAGTTTTTCGCAAGAGCCTTCACCGGCTGACTGCGGGCTGCTCGATGGAGCGGCACAGATCGAGTGGCCTCCGTGGCTGCTGTTCTTCTCTCCGATATGCCAGAGAGGGGCTCCAGTCGCTAGATTCAAGGAATGATGTCAACTGCACAATTGCCTCGACTCGATCTCTCAAGACCGGGCTATTTGCCGGCGCTTCGCCAAGGGCTCTGCGAGACCGGATTTTTCTACCTGCGAGATTCCCCGGAAGGTGCAAAGTGTCTTCAATCTTTTCGCAACGAAACAACTGCTTTCCTAGCGCTTCCCGTCAAAGAAAAGGCACGGACTTCTGGTTTCTTAAGAGGCTACGCCGAACTCGGATCGGAACACACTGAGGCAGGCTTCGGCACAGGCGAATACGGCGAAGGCGACTTATGTGAGAAGTATACAATCGGAGTCTCGCCGAAAGACGAAGACCGGGGCACTGCACCCGACTACTATGCGCACCCTGAAGCCCAGCGTTTCTTTTCCGAAAACCCCTTTCCCAACGAAAGCTTTCGGCGTGCATGGCTTGGATATTTCGATCATGTCAGTCGGACCGCAGAAGCCCTGCTACATGCCGTCCGTGAAGCGCTCCTCCTCCCGGCGAATCAGTGGCATGAGCAGACGAACCGCCCTGTCAGTATCCTGCGATTTCTCAACTACCCGGAAACCGACTCCGACTCTCTTCGAATGGCTGCCCATTATGACGACAACCTGTTAACCCTTCTTCACCAGAGCCCTTCCGAAAATGGCTTCGATTCGTTGCAGGTCATGTTGCCCGGTGAAAGCGAGTGGCAGGCGGTACCGGCTGACGACAACTTTTTCGTGGTCAATGTGGGCGAAGCACTCATGTATCTGACTGAGGGGAGAATGCTGGCCACCAAGCATCGAGTGGCCGCCGTGAGGGATTCAACAGAACGCCCTGACTCGGGCGTTGACCCAAAGTTGCGCCGAAAGCTAGCTTGAACGTCCTAGCCCCGTACGTCTCATCGAACGACGACCTCGGGCTTCTCGATCGGTAGTTGAAGCGATCCACCGACAGCGGTTTCGAGCTTAATCCATGCAATGGCCCCGGTGAGCATCTGTTTGACCATCAGGCGCTGTAGCGAAATCATGCGCCGCTGCGCCAAGAGTAAAGCGTTCACATAGGCTTCTCCGGTGCGATCCGAGGCGAGGAGGGCTTGAACCACCGTCATTGCCTGGGGGACGAGTTCTTCGCGATAGATGCGGAGCTGCTCCCGGCCGCGCAGCCATTCATTCAAGGCGGTGCGCGCCTCGATGATGGCTTGCTGACGCAGTACCGCCACCGAGAGATCGGCCTGGTCAAGTTGCGCTTCACCCCGCGCAATCTTTGCCGATCCCGTGTCCAGTATCGGGATCGAAACCGAACCGCCAGTCATCCAGCCCTCTCGGCCTGAGAAGTTCTGCTTGTATCCGGTGCTCAGGGTCACCTGGGGAAATCTCGTCCATCCAGCCAGGCGCAAGCCTGCATCCGCAGCAGTCGATGCTCTTTCGGCGGCGGCGAGATCAAGGCGAACTGTCGCGGCCCGCACCTCCACTTCCTTTTCGTTCGGCGGCGCATAGGCCAGAGTGGCCGCCAGGTTGCCCGACATCGACCAATCTGTCCGTACTTCTGGCCGACCCATCAGTCGGAGCAGTTCAAGCTGTTGAGATCGATACATCCGCATGGCATCCGCGTGGTCCGCGCGAGCCCGGCTGGCATCCATGCGAGCCCGTTTGACGTCCACCGACGGTGCTTGGTCCCGGCGGCTGAGGCTATCGATCTTTTCCTGCGTTTGGCCCGTGGTCTGGACGTAGGAGGCATTCAACTCGATGAGCCGCTCCATACACATCGTGCGAGAAAAGCTGATCCGTACGCGGGCTGCTGTCGTGACGACCTGGTGTGCCGCATCAAAGATCGATGCTTCGAGCAAGGCACCGCCCTCGTCAAGGCGATCGCTCAGTGTCCAAAGCCAAGTGAGCTGTTGGATCATTTGGACAAAGAGGGGCGCGCCCGCCATTCCATCGATCGCGCTGCCAAAGGCCATGCTGATCACCGGATTCGGTGGCAGCGAAGCCTGGGACAGGTTCGCACGAGCCCCGGCGACCATCGCCAGGTTGCGCCTGAGCGCCGGGTCATTACGCAGGGCCACCTGGACTGCAGTGTCTACATCGAGCGCCGTGCTTCCATCCCAGCCGCCGGCATGGTCCTGCCAAGGTTTGGCCCAGAGATCATCGAGCGCGCCCCCAACTCCCTTCCGGTCGTTGGCTAGGGCCGCGGTTTGGTCGATATCCGGCGCGGGGTTGGCGGAGATACAGCCCTCCACGATCCCGCCCAACATCAGGATCAGGAAGACTTTCGAAACAACGCGAATTCTCTTTTTTGCACGCATTCTGAATATCTCTGTGTTCGTGTTTCGCTTCCTAAGCCGGCCGCTTACGGACATGGATTCACCGCCTCCGGCCCCCAATCCGTTCCCTGTCTACATAAAAGAGTGTACCGTCTCGGACGAAAAAAGTGCTTCGAATTTCCTAATTGGATTTCCTTTCCGCTCGTCACGGGGAGCGCCGTAGGGATTTCAAATAATGCCCGTACTCGGGCGTTGTGCCAAAATCCAGCTTGACTGTCCTATCCCCGAGTCCTCGAGATTCTTCATTCCTCGTTCAAGTAGCCGAGAGCCATCAGTTGGGAGAGCTCTTTCTCGGAAAGTTCGGGGCCCTCTGCGACGGCGCTCGCCGAGAGGTGACCCCGTCTGGCCGCCAAGGCGAGCTTCATGCGTTCAATCTCCCGGTTCGATTCCGGAGACACTAGGCGCCGAGTCTCGAGTCCGTCCGCATTCAGCTCCCAGATTTCCACCCTTTTTTCCTCGGGGAGCAGGTGCATTCGATAGTCCCCGTCGAGGTAGGAAAGACGCGCCGGTCCGTAGAGCGTGTTTTCCGAGATACTGGTGCCCGGCTCGAGCATCTCGCCACGCTTGATCGTTGAGAAGAGGTCATCCCCGCCCAACCCCTTGTCGCTGGGAACACCTGCCAATCCCAGTATTCCGCGACTGAGATCGACGTGCTCCACGACCCCTCCGATCTCTCCCAGGTCCAAGCCCGGCCCATGCACCACTAGGGGCACCCGAGTCAACTCGCCGTACAGGGTATGACCATGCTCGAAGCCTCCGTGATCGAAGAACTCCTCGCCGTGGTCCGCAGTGACGATGACCACGGTATTCTCCCAATCGGACCGCTTCTCGAGTTCCCCGAAGAGTCGGCCCATGGCTCGATCAACCGCCAGAATCTCCTCGTCGTAGAGCCTTTTCAAGTACTCGAGTTCTTCGCTCGCGGGCCCGGGCCGGGACTTCTTCAACACCCGAATCGCGCGGTCACTTCCAAATGGAACAGGGATCGGAGGTTCCCCGTCGCCGGTGAAGGTCCCCCGCACCTGGGGTGCGGGGTCATAAAAGAGATGGGGCTCCATGAAATGGAGCAGCAGGAAATACGGATGCCTGGAAGGCTCGATCCAGGCAAGCGCCGCGTCCACCGATTCTTCCGCAGAGCGAATGGATGCTTTGCTCGCCCCCTGGTAGTCATAATCTTCCCCAAATCCGCGCTGAAGTCCGAACTCGGGTGCCAGAAATACATTGTTCACGATGGCCCCGGTCGCGTAACCGACCGCCAGAAGTTGCTCAGCTAGGGTCGGAATCTCCGGGGCGAGCCGCCCGAAGCGCCGAGCTACGTCGGGATCGCGACCCACTCCGTGCCGGTGCGGAAGCAATCCGGTTAGCAGGCTGGTCATGGAAGGCAGGGTCCAACTCGACTGCGCGTAGGCACGACGGAAAAAACTGCCGTCTGCAGCCAAGCGGTCGAGGTTCGGCGTAGTTTCGCGCTCATGCCCATACAGGCCAACGTGATCGGCGCGCAACGTATCCACCACGATCAGCAGGATATTGGGCGGACTGGCGGGGGGCGGAGGCGCGCAACCCAAGGCCCACCCAAGCAGCAACGCCCAAATGAAGCAGCGAGCCATGCCGGTTCGTTGCGAGTTCAAAAGTCGAGTTCCCATCCATTGCCTTGGGTTCGGAGTCGAGAGTCCGTCACTGGGCTCCCCGTAGGGATTTAACATAATCCCCATACTCGGACATTGTGCCAAAAGTCAGCTTGAATATCCTATCCCCGCTCTGCTTGGCATAATGACTCTTCCCCCAAAAAAAGGCCCTTGAATTGCCGATCCCCCGACTGAGGGCGAACCGATCCCGGGCTCTCTTATCCGTACGAAGCTGAGCCAGCATCGATCAGAAGGAGACAAAATGCACGAAGCGAAGATTCGCGTTGCTCAATCGAACGAGATAGGAAAAGTGGCGGCGATGATGACCCTCGCCTTCTCTGGTGATCCGTTCATGCGCTGGATGTACCCCGAAGCCGACGCGTTCCTTGCGCACTTTCCCAAATTTGTCGAAGCTTTCACCGGAGCCGCTTTCAGCCAAAAAACGGCCTTTGTCGATGAGTCTTTCGGCGGAGCGTGCATGTGGCTTCCACCGGGAACCGAAGTAGACATAGAGGCACTCGGACAACACGTGGTTCAGACAATTGTCCCCGAACGACTCGCCGAGATCGGCGAAACTTTCAAACAGATGGAAGAACACCATGTCGATGAGGAGGCTTGGTATCTCCCTATGATCGGTGTGGATGCAAACTTTCAGGGCCAGGGGATCGGGGCCCGATTGATGGACTCGCTACTGACAAAGACGGACGCAATGGGCATACCCACCTACCTTGAATCATCGAACCCGGCCAATATCCCCTTCTACAAAAGGCTCGGTTATGAGGCCGTTGGAAAAATACAATTTTCGAGTGATTCACCGATCATTACGCCGATGCATCGTGCCAATCGCTAGAAATCAGGTGCAGACATGGGTTGCCTGCGTTTATTATTGACATCGAGACTCTCCGCGGGATTCCAAACCCCATGAAGTGTCTCTAAGCCTAAAGCCCCAGGCAGTCCGGATGTCGCTGAAGGAATACCCCTGAGCCAGCCGTTGGCGATGCACACCGACGATCAGGCCATTTTTATTGAGGACCTCGCCTCCGGCGAAAATCGAAGGACGGTGACCTTGGACGCGACCCTGCGCCTGCTCGCCGAACGCGGGGTCGATTCTGTGAGCCATCGGCGGTTGGCCGCCGCGGCGGGCGTCCCCCTCGGCTCGACCACCTACTATTTCGACTCCCGTGAGCAACTGCAGCGAGAGGCCTTCCTCCGCTACATCGCCCTCGTGTCGAGGACCAGGGAGAGCCTCGCCGTCCCACTCGCCATGGTCACGATGGCGACCCGGCCGTTCGCCGAAAGCGATCCAGAATCACGATACGGCTCTTCGGAGCAGGTGGGGTGCCGCCCTACCCCCATAGGCAGGCATGTCGAGGTACGTCCGAATCCCGGGCGCGGCGGCTACCGTGGCGGGAACCGCACTCACGCAATGCATAGCGGTCGCGACCACGCCCTTATTTCGGCGCAGCCCCTCCGCAATGCTCTCTGGGTGTAGACCATGGAAAGTCGTCTTGAGACCCGGATCCCCCGTGATCTCGATCTCGAATCGCTCTCCCTCGGGCCCAAAGCTCCAGGCGGGATCCAGATTCTTGTCCCCCATAAACCAGTTTGTCCGTGCGGTGACAAATACATGCCCGGCCACGGTCCCCTCCCAGGTAAAGCGCTGGGCAGCCACGCGACCCGGGGCGATCGGTCCGATCGGGGAATCGATCGGTGCCGTTGCAACGGAAACTTCGTGGCGCGTCTGCTTTTCGGAATCCAGCGTTACGCCCAAGGCTTCCGCCACCATGTCGAGGGACTGATTGAAACCTGCACCCAGCATCTGAATCATCGGACTTGCCGCCGCTTCCTCGGGCGTCTTTCCGAAAAGCATCACGTCGCCGACCACGTGCGGCGCGTCGTAGGTACGAATATCCGACCACTCCTCGGCCCGGACATGGGTCACGGCGCGGGACATCGCAGAAAGCACGATCGGGAAACGCTCGGTGATTCCGCCCGGATGAATGCCCGTGCCATGCAGCGTCACGCTTCCGGTTTCGCAGGCCTCTTCCAATTCTTCCGCTCCCCCAGACACGAAAGGATAGAACCAGCCGAGCGGTGTCACGACGTTTTTCCCGGAGCGCAGGATTGCTGCGACCTCCTTGGGATTCGCCACAACAGGGCTATAGAGGACGCAATCTGCCTCGGTGGCAATCAACGCCTCCGCGTCCTGTGTCGCGGTTACGCCAAGCCTCCCTACTTCCGCGATCTCTCCTGCATCTAGACCATCCTTGTCTTTGGAGTGCACCCAGCACCCGACCAACTCGAGTTCTGGGTGATCGACAATGCCCGCAATCGCGGCCCGCCCCACACCTCCCGTCGCCCATTGAATGACTCGAACCGTCACCTGCTTCCCCTTCGCCTCAATGCCCGAGATTCAGATGCGATCTCAGATCGAAAACTCTGCTCTTCCACGCCCACCCTTTATCGCTCCTTCTTTCGGCGCAACCACTCCTTCGCGGCGGCTCCCATGGCTTTCTTTTCGGCCGCTTTCATCCAT
>JAPKBZ010000086.1 GCA_028823175.1 Myxococcota bacterium | reverse complement strand
GTCGCCCGGGTCGTCGCCCGGATCGAAGGCGCCGCGAGTCGCGGCGCCGGTTCACTCGGCCCAGGTGACCCGCACGTCCAGCGCGATATCCGGATGCAGGCTCTGCTTGACCGGGCAACTCTGGGCGGCGCGCAACAGGGGCTTTCGCGACTCCTCGGGCAGCCCTGCCGGAAACCAAAGCTCGACCCCCAGGCTCCCGATGCGGCGTACCGGGTCTTCCACCATCCGTTTCTCGGTTCTCGCGCGAGCGCCCGCCAGAGCCCAGCCGTGCCGCTCGGCGACGATGCCCATCACGGTGAGCATGCAACTGCTCACGGCGGCGGCCACGAGATCCGTCGGAGAAAAGCGCTCACCCTTCCCGTGATTATCGACGGGCGCATCGGTCTCGATCCGGTCCCCGGACGGGCCGTGCAGGGCCCGGGTACGCAGGTTTCCCTCGTAGTCCACCGTGATTTCCACCATCGCGTCTCTCCCTCATGGATCCCAGTGCCGCTCCGCGACCGGCCAGCGGGGCGGGATTGCCAGTGTGCCCCAGAGTTTTCGCTGCCGCTTCGGGGCGGCTTCTGCTACGAGTGTTCGCCCCCCCCCCACGGACTCTTCATGGCCTCGGAAACCCCCAGCTCTACCAACAGCAGCCGGAACTCCAGCGGCCGAGGGCGAGCCTCGTCCGCGCGCGCCCAGGACGGGCACCGGCCCTCCGGGGCAGATCTCGATCAGGCGCTCCATCGCTTCGGCCTCGATACCTGGCGACCGGGCCAGCGCGAGGCCATCGAACACCTGCTCGACGAGGGCCAGGTCCTCCTGGTCGCCCCCACCGGCGGGGGCAAAAGTCTCAGCTACCAGGTCCCCGGTCTCCTCCTCGGCGGGACAAGCCTGGTCATCTCCCCTCTGGTCTCACTCATGCACGACCAGGTGGCGGCGCTCGAGGCCCTGAGCATTCCCGCCACATTCCTCGCATCGACCCTCACGGCGGCCGAGATGCGCGAGCGCCTCGACGGCCTCTCCGCTGGGCGTTACAAGCTGGTCTACGTCGCTCCCGAACGCTTCGCGGTCCCGGATTTTGCCCCCCGGCTCGAACGGCTCGATTGCCCCCTGATCGCCATCGACGAGGCGCATTGCATCAGCGAATGGGGGCACGATTTTCGGCCCGATTATCTCCAGATCGGGCGGGTCCTCGAAAGGTTTCCCGACGCCCGGGTGCTGGCCTGCACCGCCACCGCCACGCCGGTGGTCCGGGACGAGATCATCGAGCGCCTGGGCCTTCCCAACGAAACCCGACAGCTGATCCACGGCTTCGCCCGACCCAACCTCGCTCTCCGGGTCAAGGAGGTGAGCAGCCAAGCCCAGCGCAACGCCTGGGTCGACGACGTGCTCGGCGAGGCCCTCGACTCCCCGGGAACCGCCGAGGGCGCGGCGATTATCTACTCCCCCACCCGCAAGGCCACGAAAAAGGAAGCCGACCGGCTGGCCGCCCGGGGCTGGCGCACCGGTGTCTACCACGCGGGGCTCGAGCCGGGGACCCGGGAAGCCGCCCATCGGGCCTTCAGCGAGGGCCGGGTCGATGTCGTCGTCGCCACCAACGCCTTCGGAATGGGAATCGACCGGGCCGATGTGCGCGCGGTGATCCACCTCGCCCCCCCCGGCTCCATCGAGGCCTACTACCAGGAGGTGGGCCGGGCGGGTCGCGATGGCCGCGATGCCGTGGGCCTGATGCTCCTTTCTCCCGGCGATATGCCCCGGCGCCGGCACCTCATCGAAAGCGACGCGTCCGGCGCCGTCCCCAGCCCCGAGGCGGTTCAGCACAAGTGGAACCTCTTTCTCGAGCTCATGCGTTTCGCCGAGGGAGGCAGCTGCCGGCACGATGCCGTCCTTCGCTATTTCGACGACGAGGACGAAACCCTCGCGGGCTGCGGGCGCTGCGATGTCTGTCGCCACTTCGAGGCGGGCGGCGACGCGAGCCAGGACTTCGACGACGAGGCTGTCAGCCTGATTGTCCGCAAAGCGCTTTCGGGGGTCGCGCGAATCCACGGCCAATTCGGGCTCAGTGCCGCCGTGGCCCTGCTGCGGGGGGTCACGGATCCCCGCCTCGAGCGTCAGGGGCTCCAGCGGACGACCACCTTTGGCGTTCTCTCGGAATTCGGCGACGACTGGCTGACCCGGCTCCTACGCCGCTGCGTCACGGCGGGCTGGGTGGATTTCTTCGGCGGCGACCGGCCCGTGGCCGCCCTAACCGAGGACGGCATCGCGGCCATGAAGGGCGAGAGGCCGACCCGGCTATTGCTACCGCCCCTCAAGGAGGCCGGGCGACGGACGAGCGGCCGCTCCCGGGCGCGCGGGAGCAGCCCGCCCGAGTCCGAGCTCGATGCCGCCCAGGGTGCGCTCTTCGAGGCGCTCCGCGCCCACCGGCTCGAGGTGGCCCGAGACGAGGGCGTCCCGCCCTACGTGGTCGCCAGCGACCGCGCACTGCGCGACATTGCCCGGCTGCAGCCGGCAGATTTCGAGACCCTGCAACTCGCCAACGGGATCGGGCCCAACAAGGCCGCCCGCTATGGAGATGGGCTGCTCGCCGTCGTCCGAGATCATCTCCCTTAGGCGATAAAGCCGGTAAGCACAGCGAGGAGAGCGAAGCCATGGCGCATGCCTGGGAAACCCTCGAGCGCGTCGAGACCGAAGCCGGCCCCCTCGAGTTGCGCCGCAGAGGTGAAGGCGATTTTCTGATCACCGTCGCGGGGCGCGTCCTGATGAACAGCCACGCCAACCGCTCGGAACTCGCCCTGGCCACTCTCGCCTGCGAGGCCCTCGCGAGCCTCAGCGCGCCCCGACTTCTGCTGGGCGGGCTCGGGATGGGATGCACCTTGCGCGCCGCCCTGAAAGGCTTGCCCGCCGAAGCCAGCCTCGATGTCGTCGAGCTCAACCCCCACGTGGCCGAGTGGTGCCGGGGCCCCCTGGCCAAAATCAACGACCGCGCGCTCGAGGACCCCCGGGTTCGCCTCCAGCTGGGCGACGTCTCAGAGGCCATCGACGAATCCTCTCGAGCCGAGCGGAAGGGGGCGTACGACGCCATCCTGCTCGATCTCTACGAGGGGCCTCACTCGGCGAGTCACCCGACGAAGGATCCGTTCTATGGCAGCCAGGCCCTGGTCGCCTGCCGCGGCGCCCTGGCGCCGGGCGGGCTCCTCGCCGTCTGGGCCGAGGCCCCGGACCGCCAATTCGACCAGCGCATGCGAGCCGCAGGCCTGGAAACCGAGATTTATCGCCCGGGCCGCGGTGGCCTCCGGCATGCCATTCACCTCGGGCGACGCCCCCGACCCAGGAGCCCAGCTTGACAGCCCGGGTCGGCTTCGCTGCCCTTCCCCTCATGCGACCCACACTTGCCCTCTTTGTCCTGCTCCTGACCACCGCCTGCGCGACCTCTCCCCTGGGTCGCAGCCAGCTCAAGCTCCTCCCCGACGCCCAACTCGCCGAGATGGGGAGCCGCTCCTTCGAGCAGGTCAAAGAGGAGAAAGAGATCTCTGAAGATGCCCGGCTCGATGCCTATGTCGGCTGCGTGGCCACCGCGCTCATCGAGCAATTGCCGCCGGGCTGGAATTCGGGCTGGGAGGTGGTGATCTTCGAGGACGCCTCGGCCAACGCGTTCGCCGTCCCGGGCCGCCGGATCGGCGTGCACAGCGGAATCCTCGAGGTCGCCCGGGCCCCGGGCCAACTCGCCGCCATCCTCGGCCACGAGATCGCCCACGTCCTGGCCAGCCACGGCAACGAACGGATGTCCCAGGTGCTCGCCGCCCAGGCAGGCCTGCTGGCGGCCTCGGCGATGACCGACTCGAGCACCCCGGGCGGGCGGGCCACCCTGGCCGCCCTGGGCCTGGGCGCCCAATTCGGCGTGCTCCTTCCCTTCAGCCGAACCCACGAGAGCGAAGCCGATCTCATGGGCCTCGATCTGATGGCGACCGCCGGCTTCGACCCCGAGCAGGCCGTGGTTCTCTGGCAAAACATGGCGGCCGCTTCCAAGGGCCAACCCCCGGAATGGATGTCCAGCCACCCCGCCCACAGCACCCGAATCGGCGAACTCGAGGCGCGCATGGCCCGGGCCGAGGCCCTCTACGCCCAGGCTCGGGAAGCGGGGCGGAAGCCCCATTGTCAGCGGCCCCCGGAGGCCCCCGAGCCGAGCTGAGAGGCCCCGCGCCGGGGCCAGGATCTCGCCTTCGCGAGCCCGACCCGTTTACAGAAACGATACGGATCGTTACGTTATCCCCCCCCGGCGGCCCGTCGCCCCCGGGCGGCCCCACCCCACCAAAGCAGCCCATTTCGAGCGTCCGAAGGCCGGCCTCCGGCCTCCCCCTGCGGGATCGGCGGTCTGGAGCGGGCCGTGCTGGCATCGGTCACGGCCGATGTCTTCCAGTCGACCGCCGGCCCGAATCGAAACGAAACCGGCTGCGGGAACGAGGAGAGTCAGTGGACAAGCGCACCACCGAACGCGAAGTCGTCGCCGAACTCGAGAGCGGGATGACCATCGGCATCGGCGGATGGGGGTCTCGCCGCAAACCCATGAGTCTGGTGCGGGAGATCCTCCGCTCGGACCTTCAGGACCTCACCGTGGTCACCTACGGCGGGCCCGACGCGGGCCTGCTGTGCAAATACGGGAAGGTCCGCAAGCTCATCTACGGCTTCGTCTCCCTGGATTCAATCCCCCTGGAGCCCCATTTCCGCCAAGCTCGCCAAGCCGGTAGCTTTCGCGCTGCGGAACTCGACGAAGGGATGCTGCAATGGGGGCTGCGTGCGGCCGGCCATCGTCTGCCCTTCCTGCCCGTACGCGCGGGCCTCGGCTCGGACGTAGTTACGGTCAACCCGGAGCTCCGCATGGTGACCTCGCCCTACGACGACGGCGAAGAACTCATCGCCATGCCCGCCCTCGAACTCGACGTCGCTCTCATTCACATGAACCGGGCCGACAAGCTGGGCAATGGCCAATTTCTCGGTCCCGACCCCTACTTCGACGACCTCTTCTGCCACGCGGCCAAGCGCCGATTCATGAGCTGCGAGAAGATCGTCGCCAGCCAGGATTTCCAGAAGGAAGGCTCGGTCCACACGGTCTCCATCAATCGCTTGATGATCGACGGCGTGATCGAAGCCCCGGGCGGCGCCCATTTCACCGAATGCACCCCGGATTATGGCCGGGATGAGACTTTTCAGCGCGAATACGCGGCCACCGCCAAGGATCCCGACGCCTGGCAAGCCTTCAAAGAGCGTTATCTCGACCTAGAAAGTGAAGCCGACTATCAGGCGGCGGTGAAAAATCGATGAGCGAAATAACCCGTGCCGAAATTTGTGCAGTCGCCATCGCGGAATGCTTCCGGAATGACGGCGAAATCTTGATGAGCGCCTTTGGGACGACCCCGACCGTGGGGGGACGCCTAGCCAAGCTCACTTTCTCCCCGGATCTCTTCATGACCGACGGGATCGCCACGGGGATCGAGACGGTTCCCCCGGTCAGCGGCCCCGCCCGGGAAGAACCGATCAAAAGCGCCTGGATGCCCTTCCGGCTCTTCTTCGACAACGTCGTCTGGACCACCCGCCGCCACGTCATGATGATGGCGAGCCAGATCGACAAATTTGGCAACCAGAATTTTGCCTGCATCGGCCCCCACGAAAAGCCCAAGGCCCAACTGCTCGGCATGCGAGGCGCGCCGGGCAACACCCTCTACCACCCCACCAGCTATTTCATCCCCAACCACAGCACCAGAGTCTTCGTCGAGAAGGTCGATGTCGTCTCGGGGGTGGGATACGACCGGGCGGCAGCCCTCGGCGAGCGCACCTCGCGTTTTCACGATATCCGCCGGGTTGTCTCGAATCTAGGCGTCTTCGACTTCGACACGCCGAATCATGCCATGCGCCTGGTCTCGGTTCACCCGGGAGTGAGCGTAGATGATGTCGTGGCGAATACGGGCTTCGAACTCGTGATCGAGGGCGAAATCCCCGAGACCCGGATGCCCAGCGACGAAGAACTCCGAATCATCCGGGAGGACCTCGATCCCGAAGGCCTGATCAACAAAGAAGTCCGCAGCTGAACGTCCACCCTTCCCGGCCAGGGAGTTCCCATCGTGCCCCCCGTGCTCCAAACCAAAATCTGCGATCTCCTGGATATCCGCTACCCGATCATCCAGACCGGGATGGGCTGGGTCGCCAAGCCCGAACTCGTGGCCGCCGTCAGCAACGCCGGCGCCATCGGTTTCCTGGCGGCCGCGACGATTCCCCCGAAAGAAGTCGAAACCGAAATCAAAAAGATTAAGGCTCTGACCTCCAAGAGCTTCGGCGTCAATTTCCTGATGGATGCACCCGGCGCCGATGTCATCAGCGATGCCATCATTCGCCAGGGCGTCAAGGCCGCGGGCTACAACCGCGCCCCAAGCGCGGCTTTGATCGACAAACTGAAGAGCGCCGGGGTGGTCTGCGTGCCCACCTGCGGCGCGGTCAAACACGCCGTCAAGGCCGAAGCCCTGGGCGCCGACATCATCGTGGTCCAGGGCGGCGAAGGGGGGGGGCATACCGGCCCCGTTCCGACTTCCCTGCTCGTCCCCGGTGCCGTCGACGCGGTGAGCGTCCCCGTGGTTGCCGCGGGAGGGTATTTCGACGGCCGGGGGCTCGTCTCCGCTCTCGCCTACGGAGCCGCAGGCATCGCCCTGGGAACCCGCTTCCTGATGACCGCCGAGAGCCCGGTCCCCTCGGCCACCCAACAGCGTTACCTCGCAGCCGAAGTGGCGGACGTGCTGATCACATCGGAGATCGACGGTATGCCCCAGCGCGTGGTGAGCAACGAACTCGTGCACCGACTCGAATCCAGCAGCATATTGACGCGCCTGGTCTTCGCGCTCCGCAACGGTCTCGCCTACCGCCGGCTGACCGGGGCTTCCCTGGGCGAACTTCTGCAGTCGGCGTTCTCCATGCAACGCAACGAGCGGCTTACCCGGGCCCAGACCCTGATGGCCGTCAACGCGCCCATGCTCGCGCAAACCGCCATGGAGGGCGGAGATCCCGTGCACGGCTACCTACCCAGTGGGACCGTGGCTGGAGTGCTCTCCGATCGCCCAACCTGCGCCGATCTTATCGCTCGCATGGTGGCCGAGGCCGAGGAAACCCTCGAACGTCTCGCCCCGAGCCCCCCCGCTTGAATTCCGATAACACGCCCGAGAGGATAAAATCCAATGGCAATTGACGTCGAGGTCAACGAAGGCATCGCCGAGGTCATCATCAACAGCCCGCCCGTAAACGCTCTGGACAGTGCGGGCTGGTTCGCGTTCGCCAAGGCAGTCACCTCCCTCGGCCAGCGCGAGGATATCCGCTGCCTGGTGATCCGTGCCGAGGGCCGGGGCTTCCAGGCCGGCGTCGACATCAAGGAACTCGCGGAGGACGGCACCAAGATCGTCGACGTCAACCGAGGCTGCTACGACACCTTCGGGGCCATCTACGATTGCCCGGTCCCGGTGATCTCGGCGGTTCACGGCTATTGCATCGGCGGCGGAATCGGCATCTCCGGCGCTTCGGATATCGTGATCGCCGCCGATGACGCAACCTTCTCTCTGCCCGAAATTGACCGGGGCGCGCTGGGTGCGGCGACCCACCTCATGCGCCTCTTCGGCATGCAGAAAACTCGGCGCATGCTCTATACCGGCGAGGCCATCGATGCTCAGGAGGCTTTGCGGCTGGGCGGTATCGAGTCCGTCGTCCCCAAGGCCGAGTTAAGGGATGCCGCTCTCGATTTGGCGCGAAAAATCGCTTCCAAGAGTCCCCGGGCCATGCGTCTGGCCAAGTCGTCCCTCAACGGAATCGAGCTCCTCGATGTCAAGAAGAGTTATCGCTTCGAGCAGGGTTTCACCCTCGAGCTCTATACCTCGCCCGACTCTCAGGAATCTCGCGACGCCTTCGTAGAAAAACGCGGCGCCGACTTCGACCCGTCATGAAAGAAAACTGAGCGGCCGCCAGGATTGAACCCAATGGATCTGACCTACACCCCGGAACAAGAAAATTTTCGTCAGGAGGCGCGCCAATGGCTCGAGGCCAACGTGCCCTCGGAGCCCCTGGCCTCCTTCGACACCCCCGAAGGCTTCGAAGCCCACCGGCAATGGGAGCACAAGCTCAATTCCGGGGGCTGGGCCATGGTCCCCTGGCCCGTGGAATACGGCGGCCGCGGCGCCAACCTGCTCGAGTGGCTGATCTTCGAGGAGGAGTATTACCGGGTCGGTGCACCGGGCCGGGTCAATCAGAATGGCATCTTTCTTCTCGGCCCCACGATCATGGAATACGGCAGCCCCGAGCAGAAGGTCCGCTTCCTGCCCAAAATGGCTTCCAGCGAAGAGGTCTGGGCCCAGGGTTGGTCCGAGCCCAATGCCGGCAGCGACATGGCGAATATTCAGGCCACCGCCATCGCCGATGGCGATGCCTACGTCATCAACGGTCAGAAGACCTGGGCTTCCCGGGGCGCCTATGCCCATTGGCTCTTCGGCATGTTCCGAACAGATCCCGAATCGTCCCGGCATCACGGACTGACCTTCATTCTCGTCCCTCTGGACACCCCGGGAATCACCGTCCGCCCCATCGAAAAGATCAACGGGAAGAAGGCCTTTGCCGAGGTCTTCTTCGATAACGCCCGAGTTCCCCTGGACAATCGCCTGGGCGAAGAGGGCCAGGGCTGGTCGGTGGCCATGGCCACGGCCGGTTTCGAGCGGGGGCTGATGCTGCGAAGCCCTTCCCGATTCCAGAACACCGCGCGCAAACTCGTCGAGCTCTACCGCAAGACTCTGGCCGCCGGGGGATTCGTCGATCCTGCCCTGCGCGATCGCGTCACCCGCTGCTGGGTCGAGGCCGAGGCCTACACCCTCAATACCTACCAGACGGTTTCGCGACTCATGGCCGGGGACAAGATCGGTGCTGAGGCGAGTCTCAATAAGATTTTCTGGTCCGAGCTCGATATCCGCATGCACGAGGCCGCCCTCTCCCTGCTGGGGGCGCGAGCCGAATTGCGACCGGGTGCTCCGGGTGCCGACGGCGTCGACGACTGGCTCGACGGTTTCATCTTCGCCCTGGCCGGCCCCATTTACGCGGGGACCAACGAAATTCAGCGCAACATCATCGCCGAGCGCATCCTCGGCATGCCTCGAAAATAACGGGAGCCCGATCGTGGAATTCAATTTCAGCGAGGACCAGCAGCTCCTCCAGCAGGCCGTTCGTGATTTCCTCGAAGGCGAATGCACCCCGGCCGCCGTACGCGAGCTCTGGGAGACCGAAACCGGCCGCTCGAAAACATTCTGGTCCCAGCTCGCCGAAATCGGCGTCCCCGGCCTGCTCGTCCCCGAAGACGACGGCGGGCTCGGAATGGACGAACGCGACATGGTTCTCGTCCTCGAAGAAGCCGGTCGCGCCGCCCTCGCCGAGCCCGTGATCAGCACCGCCGCGGTCGGCGTCCCGCTGCTCGTCGAACTCGGAGAACTGGGCCAGAGCGGGCTCACAAAAAAATGGCTCGGTCCGGTCGCGAGTGGCGAAGCCATCTTGGCGGTGGGGCATGCCCAGAGCCCCTTCGTCGCCGATGCCCACGTGGCCGATCTCCTGCTCCTTCCCCAGGACCAAGATCTCCATGCCGTTGAGCGAGGCGACGTCACCCTCACGGCGCAGCCGTCGAACGACCAATCCCAGCGACTCTTCAGCGTCGACTGGTCGCCGAGTGAGAAGACATGCGTGGCCCAGGGCACCGAAGGAGCGGCGCTCCAAGGCGCCGCCTTCGACCGCGGAGTGCTGGCCTGCGCGGCCGAGCAACTCGGGGTCGGCCAGCAACTGATCGACATGGCGGCGCTCTATACCAGCCAAAGGCAACAATTTGGAGTTGCCATCGGCACCTTCCAAGCCGTAAAGCACCGCCTGGCCAACGCAAAAGTCCAGGTCGAGTATGCCCGAGCCGTGGTCTACCGCGCCGCCCACTCGGTGGCCACCGGGAGTCCCCAACGCTCGACGGATGTCTCCATGGCCAAGGTCATGGCCGGCGAGGCGGCGCTCTTCGCCAGCAAGGAAGCTCTCCAGGTTCACGGCGCCATCGGGTATACCTACGAACAGGATCTCCATATCTGGATGAAGAGAGCCTGGTCCCTGGACCTGGCCTTCGGAACCAGCGCCTGGCACCGCGCACGGCTGGCCGACGCCATCATCGATGGCCAGGCACCGGCCAGCGCCTTCGGGTACTGCGCCCCGGGAAGCTGAAGAAACGAGCCGCGGGTCGAGGGATTCGGGTATCTTGACGAGTCCGAACCCGCCGCGAAAAAAACGAGAAGCACACGAACCTCGTCCAGCGGAAGAGGATGAAAGGAAAACCAGAGCGATGACCCAGAAAGCAGTCGCCCCGAGCATCGAGGGCTGGTTCACCACCGGGGATACGCCGCACCTGATCGGCACCCAGTGCAAAACCTGCCGAACGTATTTCTTCCCGAAGCAGGACCTCTTCTGCAGGAACCCCAGCTGCCGGGGAACCGAATTCGACGAGGTCGAACTCTCGCGTACGGGAAAGATCTGGTCGTATACCGAGCACTATTACCAACCCCCGGAGCCCTATATCTCGGGGGACGACTTCGAGCCCTACACCATCGCTGCCGTCGAGCTCGACAAGGAAAAGATGGTCATCCTCGGCCAGGTCGCCAACGGCGTAGCTCACGCGGATCTCACCACCGGGCAGGAAGTCGAACTCGTGGTCGAGACCCTCTACGAAGAGGACGAGACCGAGAAGACCGTTTGGAAGTGGAAGCCCATCGCCTCCTGAACGCCTTCATTATTTCCGCCCCGGAGAAATTTCCGCCCCGGAGAAATCGGGTCCCACGTATTTGCAGTTAAGGGAGAACGAACAACATGGCCAAAGAAGTCGCAATCCTCGGTGTCGGCATGCATCCCTGGGGAAAATGGGGAAAGAATTTTGTCGAGTACGGGATCAAGGCGTGCAACGACGCCCTCGATGATGCCGGGCTTGAGTGGAACGACATCGAAGTCGTCGCCGGAGCCGAGACGGTGCGCAACGGCTATGCCGGCTACGTCGCCGGAGCCACCTTCGCCGAGGCCCTGGGCTGGTCGGGCGCCCGGGTCTCCACCTCCTACGCCGCCTGCGCCTCGGGCTCCCAGGCCATCAATAATGCCCGGGCGATGATCCTGGCCGACATGGCGGACGTCGTCCTGGTCGTCGGAGCCGACACCACGCCCAAGGGCTTCCTCGCCCCGAATGCCGGCGAGCGATGGAACGATCCCGATTGGCTCCGTTTTCGCCTGATGGGCTGCACGAACCCCACCTATTTCGCCCTCTACGCACGACGCCGGATGGACCTCTACGGCGCTACCGAGGAAGATTTCGCCGCGGTCAAGGTCAAGAACGCCCGGCACGGCATGGCGAACCCCAACGCGCGCTACCACAAGGAATTCACCATGGAGCAGGTGCTCGCGTCCCCCATGGTGGCCGACCCCCTGCGACTCTTCGAGATCTGCGCCACCAGCGATGGCGCCGCCGCCGTGGTGATCTCGAGCATGGAATTTGCGCGCAAGCACAACGTGGACCCCGTCAAGATCCGAGCGGTCTCGACGGTCACGCCGCGCTATCCCCAGACCACCATCGACATGCCCTATTTCTCGACGGATTCTGCCGCGACTGTGGACGCCCCTGCGCTGACCTTCAAGGATTCCATTGCCCAGGCCGCCTACGAAGAAGCGGGACTCGGGCCCGAGGACATGTCCCTCGCCGAGGTCTATGACCTCTCTTCCGCCCTGGAACTCGACTGGTACGAGAATATTGGTCTCTGCCCCAAGGGCGACGCCGAAAAACTCCTGCGCGACGGAACCACCCAACTCGGCGGGCGCATCCCGGTCAACCCCAGCGGCGGCCTCGCCTGCTTCGGCGAGGCCGTGCCCGCCCAGGCCCTGGCTCAGGTCTGCGAACTCACCTGGCAATTGCGCGGCCAGGCCGGTGATCGCCAAGTCGAGGGCGCCAAGGCGGGGATCACCGCCAACGTCGGCCTCTTCGGGCACGGGTCGTCGGTGATCTGCAGCGTCTAGCCACCCGCTCCCCATATCCGGATTCCAAGCCGCAAAGAAAAAGGAGAAGAAGCATGCCCGAGGCCTATATCGTCGACGCCCTGCGCACCCCCACGGGCCGCAAGAAGGGGTCTCTCGCGAACATGCACTCCGCCGATCTGGGCGCCCATGTTCTCTCGGCCCTAATGGAGCGAACCGGGATCGACCCCGCCGCCGTAGAGGACGTGGTCTTCGGCTGCGTCGACACCATCGGTCCCCAAGCCGGCGACATTGCCCGGACCTGCTGGCTCGCCGCAGGGCTCCCCGAGGAGGTACCCGGCACCACGATCGACCGCCAATGCGGATCCTCCCAGCAGGCCGTCCACTTCGCTGCCCAGGCGGTGATGAGCGGCACCAGCGACGTGGTCGTCGCGGGCGGCGTTCAGAATATGAACCAGATCCCCATCTCCGCCGCGATGTACGCGGGCCAACCCTATGGGTTCGAGACGCCTTTTAGCGGTTCCAAGGGCTGGAACGATCGCTATGGCGATCAGGAGATCTCCCAGTTTCGCTCGGCAGAGATGATCGCCGAGAAGTGGGAGATCAGCCGCGAGGACATGGAGGCCTTCGCGCTCGAGAGCAACAACCGCGCCCTCGCCGCCATCGCCGCCGGACATTTCAAGCGCGAGATCGTGCCCGTCGGCGACTTCGCCGATGACGAGACCCCGCGCGAGAGCAATCTGGCCAAGATGGCCACCCTCAAGACTCTGGTCGACGGCGGCCGGCTCACCGCCGCGGTATCGAGCCAGATCGCCGATGCCTCGGCGGCCATGCTCGTGGTCTCGGAAGAAGCCCTCAAAACCCATGGGCTCACGCCCCGGGCCCGCATCCATCACCTCTCGGTGCGCGGGGCCGACCCGGTCTGGATGCTGACGGCTCCGATTCCCGCCACCGAGTACGCCTTCGCCAAGGCCGGCATGAGCAAGAACGATATCGACGTCGTCGAGATCAACGAGGCCTTCGCTTCGGTGGTCCTCGCCTGGCAAAAGGAGAGCGGCTTTGATCTCGCCAAGGTCAACCCCAACGGAGGGGCCATCGCCCTGGGGCACCCGCTGGGCGCCACGGGCTGCCGACTGATGACCACCCTGCTCCACGAACTCGAGCGCACGGGTGGCCGGTACGGACTCCAGACCATGTGCGAGGGCGGCGGCCAGGCCAACGTCACCATCCTCGAAAGACTCTAGATCGATTCAACGAAGAAGGTTTTAAAAAATATGAGTGGAATCTGCGAAGGACGCGTCGTCATCATCACCGGGGCTGCCCGGGGCATCGGCCGAGCCCATGCTCTCGAGTTCGCCCGCCAGGGCGCCCGGGTCGTGGTCAATGATCTCGGCGTCCAGGCCGACGGCACCGAGGCCAAGGGCGGGCCGGCGGACGAGGTCGTCGAGGAAATCCGCGCCCTGGGAGGCGAGGCCATCGCCGACGGTGCGGACGTGGCGGATTGGGAACAGACGGGCGCGCTGGTCGCGAAGACCGTCGAGACCTTTGGCGGGCTTGACGTGGTGGTCAATAACGCGGGATTCCTGCGCGACCGCATGTTCGTGAGCGCGGGTGAAGACGAATGGGACGCGGTGATTCGCGTGCATCTGAAGGGTCATTTCTGCACGGCGAGGCATGCCGGCGAGTACTGGCGAAACCAGAGTAAGTCGGGTGAGGCGGTCGACGCGCGCATCATCAACACGAGTTCGGGCGCCGGGCTTCAGGGCAGCGTGGGCCAAAGCGCCTATTCCGCCGCCAAGGGAGCGATCGCCTCCCTCACTCTGGTCCAGGCCGCCGAGATGGGGCGCTACGGGGTCACCTCCAACGCCATCGCCCCGGCGGCCCGCACGCGAATGACCGAGGCCATCTTTACCGACATGGCGGCCCCGGAAGAAGGCGTCTTCGACGAAAACGCCCCCGAAAACATTTCACCCCTCGTGGTCTGGCTCGGAAGCGCGGAGTCCAGAGAGGTTTCCGGCCGGGTCTTCGAGGTCAAGGGCGGCATCATCGGGACATCGGATGGCTGGCGCGACGGCCCCATCGTCGACAAGGGCGGCCGCTGGGAATCCGATGAAGTCGGCGCCGCCGTCCACGAATTGATGGAGAAGTCGCCGATCCCCCAGAAGGTCTTCGGAACCTGAGCTTCCCGAGGCTTGGCGGCCTCGGAATCATCACCCTCA
>JAPKBZ010000192.1 GCA_028823175.1 Myxococcota bacterium | reverse complement strand
TTCTCCCGGTTTAGTGTTCGTTGGTTTCTGTGTTTGTCTTTGTATTTGTCTTTGTATTTGTCTCTGTATTTGATTTCTGCGTTTTGTCGTCGCGATTGAATGCGCTCGTGGTCGATTCATATTTCACGACGTGTAAATGGTGCGAGCGGGAAGTGAATCTGAGGGGAAGCAACTCCCCGCTCGGCTTTTTCGTTCTGTCTCGCGTTCGATTGTTCCGTGCTTGTTCCGTGCCTCGTGCGTGTTGGACACGAGTGTCATCGCCGACCACTCTTCAGGTTTTATCTGCCTAGTTCCCTACATAGACGGGTCCTCGATCGATAGGCGGAATGGCGTAGCCCTTACGTCACCCCAGATGGTGTTCGGCTGCGTGAGATATTGCGTGGCGGGCTCAAGGGCCTCGGCCTAGCCGCAGTATCTCGTGCTTCCTTCGAAGAGCCGCCGGCAGTTGGCTCTTCAAGAGGACCGGCGTTGACACCCCCACCTTACGCGAACAAAACACGAAAGCAAGTGAAAGGCGAAAGAAACACGAAAAAAGATTTGTGCATTCGGCGAAAAGAGAAGTTCATCCCCGAATTCACTCGTGAAATCGCCTCGACACTTCGCAGGCTCGGTGTTAATCACTGCCCGGGCCCATAGCTCAGTTGGTAGAGCTGTGGACTTTTAATCCATCGGTCGCCGGTTCGAGTCCGGCTGGGCCCACCACATCGACTTCCAGTGCGCTCCTAGGAAGTCTGTTTTCATGCGTTGTACATGCGCTGTACATGCGCTGTAAATGATACGGGTTCTGCCCTGATTTCGCGGACACATCCAAAAAGGCCGTGGATGTACCCGAATGTTTTGGACATGTTTCGAGGCGAACTGGATAGTTTCAGCCACGGGGAACATCGAGAACCTCACACCTCCGCGACCGGCCCGGCTGCCGCCCCCCGCTTGGATCGAGCGCCGCGCATAGACCACCTCTGGACTAAAATGGCGTCTGTTTGCACGATCCTCCACCTATGGGTTCGCCGACGGGCTGCACGCCACGCTGACTCGACGCGACAGCGTCCCGATTCGACTCGAGCTTTCCTAGCCTCAACTTGCGCATCGCCGGAGATCTTCACCTGTGCGTGGTGTTTAGACTCCCGCGATCCGGGCCCGTGGGTCTTCGCCGTCAACTCGACTCCAATTCACCCGTCACCTCGCCCAATCGGCAACGGCCTGCTTGATCGCGCTATGAAGGGCTCGGAGGAGTCCGGGCACGACCTCGTCGGGTTCGGTAAAGAACCCGTTCGGGGGCGCCGACAGATTAGTTGAAGGGGCTGCGGCGATTGAGCGCCGATCTTGACCTCGATATGACAACAGAGATATCCTTGCCCCGACCCGTATGGAGTATCGTCCGCCATGCGGTTAAACCTTGACTCCGGAGACTGAAGTGGGAACCACGCATGATGCCCTCAAGAGGGCCGAGGGGGGGAGTAAAAAGCGCCGTCCGGTGACTCTGCGGGAGCCTGTGGAAGAAGAAGTCAGGCCTGGGCGGGATGCCGCTGCGCCGGCGAAATTCGTGGTCGATCACGGGGATATCAAGAACAACTTACTCAGCTTGGGCGCCGATGGATCCACCAAGAGACTTCTCTTGATCAATACTTTTGAGGGGGGTGAATCCGCGGATTGCGTGCTCCGATTTGCCGCATCCCTGACCGAGGATTCCGACCTCGGGGTGCTTGTCGTTGATCTGAATCCATGGGTTCTGAGTCTTGGAGAAGTTCTCAGTACCGATCACACACTTGGCCTGCTCGATCTTTTTTCGGAGGGCGGCCACAAAAACCCTCCGATCGAAAAAGTTGGGCCTGGAGATCTCTATACGGCAAGGCTGGGCGGAGATCATGCCAGGCTCCCAGAGCTTCTCGAATCCGGCAGCTTCGATCGTTTCCTCGATTCCACGAACGAGAGGTTCGACTTCGTCATTTTGGACATGCCCGGGGGCGCCGGCTTCCAGGAGTGTCGCGCCGTGTGTGCCAAGGTCGACGCCGCGGCGCTGATCCTGCAGTCGGGTGCAAGCGCGGATCAGATCGCGCTCAGTGCGCAAAAATACATCGAGAACCCCGCGGAGAAACTGCTTGGGGTCATCGTCGACAAGGCGAAGGCCAGTCGCCGCATACGCCTGGAAGTCGTGAGCACGGTAATCGCGACCTGTCTCGCTTTCGGTCTCGGCTTCCTGGTTGGGGATCTACGAACGGGGCCGGGGGACGCCCCGCCTGCTCGCTTCGAAAGCGCTGCCGGGGCAGAAGCGCGTATCGATCCGCGGAGACCCGAAAAAATTATCCCGGTGCCGCCACCGGTTCCGCCGGCAAGGGTAGAAGCGACGCTCGCATCCGCCCAGGAAGCACCGGCAGCGGCCGCCGCGAAGCCCGGAAGCAGCGTCGAAGTTCCTCCGAGCGTAGAGATTCGAGTGAAGGAAGCTCTGGTAGAGAAAGCTTCGGTCATAGACACCCGGGTCGAAGAAACTCGGGCGAAGGAGGCCCTGGTCGCCAAGCCCACACAGGGTCGAACCGAAGCCGGGCAAGTGCGCACGGTAGTCGTCTCGGAAGGGGACAATCTCTTCCGGATTATTCTTGGGGCCTACGGAACCTACGACGAGGAACTGCTTCGCCATGTGCTGAACGAGAACCCCGAGATTCCCAGCTCAAAAAAGATCCTTGTCGGCCGGGCCGTTCGGTTGCCTCGGGTCGATTGACGCGCATGACCGTAAAAAAAATGGTCAACCCCTCTGTTCTGCTCCGGACTGCTCCGGATATCAGCCTCGATATCATCGCAACCTTTAGGCCCGCTAAACCTGCCCTAGACGGTTAAAGGATGATGCAGACGCAGGCCATCGCCATGCAGGCGGGGTCCTGAGCGGGCGAGCGGATCCTATTGCCC
>JAPKBZ010000085.1 GCA_028823175.1 Myxococcota bacterium | reverse complement strand
AGCATCAGCTTCCCAAGCTGAGGGTCGCCGGTTCGAACCCGGTCTCGCGCTCCAAATATTCTTAGCCCCGGCAGCCCAAGAGGCAACAGCACGCCCATGAGGATCCAGGGCGGTGGTTTATCACGGTGCTGGCGATTGATCTGGAGAAACCAGTCGCCGCAAGAGCATCTCTAGTTCGGCATCTGTAACAATCCCCTTCTTATGCAATCTCAATAATTGCAGCACCTCATCAGAAATATTGGGTTCTGATCTGGATCGCTCATCTGGGGCCTTGAGTAGCTGTGAATGAATCCGTTTATCCAGATCCTCTTTCCATTTTTTCACATTTCGGTGAATAGATGTTTTTCTTTGACGGACGTTTTTGCTATCGCAAAGAATCGTAATAATCTCTCCTTGATTTTGAATGATGGCGGCCTGTATATAGTGAGATCTCACTTTTAGTCCTACATAGGTAGTTTTGCCCTCAGTGCGCTCGTGACGCCAAGTCCACATTTGGTCGTTTTCTAATGCCGCAAGTATCGCGTTTCTTGTCGAGTTTGATGTTCTTTCCTCTGGAATATCGATTGATCTAAAAAACTGAACGCTGCGGGTTGTTGTGCAGTTTAGTTCTGGCGGGAATTTAAATTTCGGTACGATCCTTGTTCTCACCAACAATTTTTTCAATAGCAGGTTCATGTCAGGGACGCTGAGGTTGTACTTTTCATACTTTCGATATGCACACGACTCTCGCTCGCCAAGCGTTTGGTGCCATCTGCACCTCGAAAATGCGCGCCTGCCATCGGAATGTTCGAATACGTCGGGATCGGCCAAGCTAAGTGTTGGAATGCAAAGGCATGTTATGAGGACTGTCGCGACGGTCGAGGGAGAAATGTCCATGCGAACCTCCTGGTCAAATTCTAGGATTACAGCTCATGCCGGGAATGCCCCCCCCATGTATGAGTGCCTGGAGAAGTCTAGGGCGGAGTCGACGGGAATTCCTTGCGAGTAGCCTGTGGCGGGTCGAGCTTGATCGAAAGGTCAGCTGGGATGGTAGTCAGGAGTTTTGCCCTCTCGAAGCCTTTGACGCATACTCGTAGCCGCCCGCTCAGTTTGACCACAATTTTGACCACAACAGGGGTGGATGTCCCCGGACGCCTGCGGACGTAAGTTGCTGATCTCCATACAACCCCGGACGTAGGCGAACGGAGTGGCGCAGCTTTCCAAGCTGAGGGTCGCCGGTTCGAACCCGGTCTCGCGCTCCGTAAAAGCCTTTCGTTCCCGATAGCTTGTGCGATCGCGTCTTTCGGCCCCGGCGGCTTGTTTCGCCGTGGTGCCGTCTGGGTACCCTTTGCCGTGTTGGGTGCCGCCAAAATCAAGGAACCCCAGGTCGGTGGGCTTGTCCGGAATCACGTTTGCATAGGCGTGCCTCTTGATCGCGCGCTGGTAGCCTCTTCATCCTGGGATCAGAGTTCAGTCGCCTCCGAAGATCTTCGACAGGAAGTGGTGCTTGTGGCTCTTGCTCGGGTCTTTCTGCTCCGGGTCCTGGTCCTTGGCCGCCTCTTCCTCGCCCTTGCCGGAGTGGTGGTGAAAGATGCGCGACATCAGTCCGGGCTTGCCATCCTCATTCAGCGTCTCTCCCCACTTCTTCCAGTCATCATTCTCTTCGTCATAGAGCAGGAACACGGATCCTGCTTTGACCACCGACCCGCCCTTGCTGGGGGTTGCGAAGGCAATGCCGCCAGCCAGCAGGGCTTCGATTGTTTCAGTGTGGATCTTCAAACCTTTCATACTGAGGTCTGCGCTGATGCCGCCTGCGTTCCAGAAGACCGAGTTGTGCCGCACAAGGTTTGCGTACTGCCGCTGAATGTTGATGTGAATGCGAACTTCCGTGCGGTCGGCAGACAACGCATGGCTGGCGACCGCGCCCACCTCTTCTTCGCGGTAGTAGACTCGGTCTCCCGCCTGCACGCCCCGTAGCTGATTGGTGACTAGCACGAGAGAGAGCCCGCCATAGCGGAATGTGTTCTCCGTAAGTTCCTTGCGATTTGCGTGTAGCAGGTACGATGCGCCGTTCGTTGCAGCGTCTCCGCGGGGTGAGTCGAAGGCAATCCCTCCGATCAGCAGTGTACCGAGCGACTCTACGTCCACGTCGACGCCGCCGGCTCCGATGCCGACGTCGAGCCCGCTCGCGTCCCAAAATCGGCTTCCGGTCTTTACGAGCTTGTTGTACTGCGGATGGATGTAGACCCGGATGTCGACGCCCTTCTCGTTGTCCGCAAAGTCGTACCCTTCGACGACGCCCACTTCGATCCTGCGATACAACACCGGGGATCCGACGTTCAGCGAGGAGAGTTCGTCGGAGTGCAGCACGACCTTGAGGCCGGGAGCGTTGGTGGGAGCCATCGGCGGATTTTCGAGGCCCTTGAACGCTCGCTTCGGCTTGGCATCAATCGTTCCGGGCAGGGCGGCAATGTACGAGCCCGACAGGAGCGTGCTCAGGCCCGAGACGCCGCCGGCTCCGATCCGCGGACGGACCACCCAGAATTTTGCACCGTCGGTCATGCCACGCGTGTGCGTCGGTTCGCCTCGGCAGGTGACCACGATGTGTGAGAAGTCCTTGGAGATCTGAATGTCCTCGACGTGGCCGATCTCGACGGACCGGAAGGTGATCTTGGTTTTGCCAGCGACGAGACCGTCGGCGTTGTTGAAGGTGATCGTGAACTGCGGTCCGCGAGAGGTGATCGCCTCGTAGGCCAGGTAGCCGCCGATGACTGTGGCTACGACCGGAATCAGCCACACCAGGCTCAGTCCACGTTTACGCGCGACGACGGCCTCACGGCCCTGTGTGTTTCCCTCGCTCATGTCTCATCCTCCAAAGCGTCCCAGACGAGACGCGGGTCGAAGCTTCTGGCAGCGAGGATCGTGAGCACCACGACCGCCGCGAAATAGGTGCCGGCACGGCCGACCTCGATCGTCATCAGATTCCCGAGCTGCACCAGCCCGATCAGCAGCATCAGAACGAAAACATCCAGCATCGACCAGCGACCGATGACTTCGACGACGCGGTACAGCACGGCCCGTTCGCGCGGATTCCAGTGCGACTTGAGGTGTACCGAGATCAGCAGGCCGGTGAGCGAGACGAGTTTCGCCAGTGGAACGGTAATACTGGCAATGAAAATGAGAATGGCAACCGGATACCACCCCGCGTTGAGCATGGTGATTACGCCCCCGAGGATGTTGTCCGATTCGGACTGGCCGCCTTGCTTGATCACCATCATCGCAAACAAGTTTGCTGGGATGTACATGACGAATGCGGCCAGCACCAACGCCCAGGTTCGAGCGATGCTGTTGGGCTTGCGCAGTTCCACCGGAAATTCGCAGCGCGGGCAGAGACAAGTTTCGCCGGGCGCCGGCTCCTTGAAGCGTACGAGTGCCTCGCATACCTCGCAGCTTGCGAGCTCGACATGGATTGCACGCAAGTTCGTGCTCATTGCCGCAGCTGCTCGAGTCGGCGCCAGAAGACCGCGCGCTCGAAGCTGTCTCCGGCGGCCGTGAGGGCGAGGAGCAATGGGATCAGTGCCATCGCTCCAGGGCCGAAGCCGAGGTGGGCCAGAGTGGCGAGCTTTACGTAGGTGACGATGACTGCGAGCATGAGTACTTCCAACATCGACCAGTCCTGGGCGATCTGGCACCAGCGCAGCACCGACACGATTCCGGGCGGCACGACCTTGAAGGTCAGCGGCAGGGACGCGTAGAGCAGCGCCGCCGTCCAGCAGAAGGGTGCGACGACGGCGGTGACCAGAATCAGGGAAGCCAGGGGCAGCTTGCCGTCGGCGAAGAGTTCGAGGATGCCAGTGATGATCTTGGCTTCCTGGGTCCGGCCCTGAAGCTCGAAGGTCATGAAGGTGGTGCTCTGCGTGACCCCGTAGAGAATAATCGCGGAGAGCGAGAGAGCCAGCGTCCTCTGGATTGAGTCCGGTCTGCCGCGAGAGAGAACCTGGCCACAAGTGGGGCAATCGGCCCGCTCGGAGGTCTTTAGGACCGGTACGTGGAGCAGTTGATCGCAGGACCTACACGCGATCCACTCTCCTGTGCCCAACGGGGATGCCTCGACCGGGCTGACTGACTCCGTCATGGCCCCACTATAGGTAACTTTTCAACCGGTCATAGCGGAGCCAGGCGCGCAGACGGGGGGATAGGACCTTCAAGCTGGGTTTTGGCACAACGTCCGAGCCTGGGCGTTATGTTAAATCCCTAAGGGAGCCCGTGGCGGGGTGTGCTCTGCCTGCGCGATTGCGCATAAAAGCGAGCGTGTTCATGACCGTGGTTCCCGTCGGTGGCGACGGTAATCAATAGTGCCTAAAGCACTATGTGGTAAAAATGCTGCACACCTTCACCCGCATGCATCTCTTGAGTAAATAAAAAAGTTTTCACCCGTAATTACCCACTCTGCCACCGCCCCACACGGCCGCAAAATGCGCGACCGGCGGATCCAGGACCGCCAGCCAACATCAGGGATGTTCAGCGCAAGTGACGTGGCCGTTCCAATAGGCCGAGGCCGAGGAGGGCCGCGGCCAGCGTGATTAGGCCCAGCAGCCCCATGCTCGGCACGGCCGTAATTTCGCAGCCGTCGGTGAACTGCTGGTACCAGCGCAAGGAGTTGGACCCACCATCGTCGATGGTCATGAAGAAGCTGCGCTCGCCCCCGATGCACTCGTTTGCGGGCAAGACCGCGATGCCCTCGTTATTCTGCGAGGACGGGCCGTCGTAGGACTTAGAGATGTTGAGCTGCCGGACCCCACCCGAAACCGGGGTCGAGGCCAGGTCGGAAACCGAGAGAATATCAATACCCGCGTCGTGCCATATGTAGAGCTGGCCGGTAGAGCGGTCGAACTCCAGGCCCGAAGTATCGTTCTGGCCCGTCAAGTACTCACCGACGAAGACGAAGCCGCCGGTGACGCGGTTGAGGTCGAATACGTAGACGGCGCCACCATTCTGGTGCCCCACGAACATCAGGCCCCCCATCCCTTGGGTGCTGGTGTAGAGGTTGCCGTTCTCATCGACGAAGCCCGCGGTACTGAGTGCGGAATCCGGAACAAAGGTAATGCCCTCGGCGCCCGAGCCGCCATCCACCGGTAAAAAGGGCAGGGTGTTCCAATCGTTATTCAGGATCGCCGTCCCGTAGGTGGAGACGTCGTACTCCTTGATGCGCTCCTCGCCCGGGCCCTCGATCATGAGGTAAACGACATCCTCTTGAAAATTCGCCTGAGTGACGCCCTCGAGATCGCCGAAGTTCGTCCACTCACCGCGGCTCCCCGCCCGGCTATCGATCTCAAAGCTCCCGGCTCCATCTTCGACGACGGCCCAGAGCTTGGAGTTGGTGTCACCGGGGCCGTTGCGCCCAAGCCAGAGCGTGCGTGTCACTGGGTTCCAGACCGCAGCGCTGAGATCCGAATGAAAATCGTTCTCTCCGGGGCCGCCTTCGATGGCGGTGAGGTTCGTCGAAGCGCTGATGGCCTCAGCGGGCCAGGTATCTTGGGCAGCTACCGGCGCGGCAAACACCAACCCTGCGAGCGCGACAATGGCCCAATCTGTGGCGCGAGATGCGCGATAGACCAGAACCTTCTTGACGCGATTCTCCAATTCTCGAAAAAACATTATAAACAGGGGGGCTTGACCGCTCAGGTATTGAACGTCCCCAGGACTTTTCTGCGAGCAAGTGGGATCTGAATTAAGCATTTAGGTTGGCTGGATTTCCCATGCAGCCCCTTCTCCGATGATTCGAGCCGAGGGCATATTCAAGGAGTGGTGCGTATTTCATTGACCACGTGTGTCTTTCAATACAGAAACACTACACTAAAACCCTGAGTAGGAGGGATAGGACATTCAAGTTGGCTTTTGGCACAACGTCCGAATATGAGGTTTATATTAAATCCCTAGGGGAACCCGTGACGGGCCGTCTACCTGCTCCATCAATTCCTCCGTACCTTCGTATTTCCCTCGAACTCGAGGAGTCCGTCAAGTACTCCCTGAAGGAATAGAGCTCACTCGCCCACAAACTGCGATAGGCCCTCGCCGAAAGGAAATCTCCGGCATGAAATCGAACGATCTCGTTGATGACTTCATTTCGACCGACCAGGACGGGAACTCCGTTCGGCTGAGCGAACTGGTGGCGAACGGGCCGATGGTCTTGTTCTTCTACCCCAAAGCGATGACCCCTGGTTGAACGATTGAAAGCTGTCACTTCCGCGACTTGGAAGCGGAGTTCTCTGAACTCTCGGCCCAGCGCGTAGGGATCAGCGCCGATCCGGTGGATCGGCAAAAAGCGTTCGACAAGAAGAACGACCTCGGCTTTCCCCTGCTCTCCGACCCGGACCGAGAGGTTGCCAAGTTGTTTGGTGTGAAGCGTTTCGGACCGCTGCCTAGCAAGCGTTCCACCTTCGTGATCGGCGCAGATCGTCGGCTCCTCGGCGTCGTTCATTCCGAGCTCGATATGAACGGGCATGCTGACAAAGCCCTCAATATTCTCCGCGACAACGCCTAAGCAACACCCATAAACTCCGAATCCACGGACTCGCCCCGAATCCCCTCAAATTGGGGGCTGCCCCGATGCCCCCCCCAAAAACGGAAAATGTTTTCCATCACAAGAGCAGCCGCATTCGCCCAACCTATTGACTACACGAGTTTTTTGAATGTCTTTCCTATGGCACGGCGCTTGCGTATAAATGAACTCATCTATGCGCTACCTCTCAACGCTCGTAAGTGCCGCATGCTGGCTCGTCCCCGCTCTCGCCCTGGCTGCCGAGACGAGTGTCTCGCTGTTCACCTACAACGCCGAAGTCTTCAGCTCCGCTTCGGCCACCTCGAACGTGATCCAGCAGGTGGACGCGGACATTGTGGGACTCCAGGAACACTCCGTCTTCTTCTTCGGGGGCTTCTCAGCATCCGACGCGGCGACCCTCGGCTATCACTACCACGAGTTCGATAGCACCGCGGCCAATCTCAACTCGCTCGACACCGCCGTGCTGAGCCGCTTCCCCATCGTCGAGACCTACGCCGACGGCGTGAAGGTCGAACTCGCCCCGGGCAGCTTCGCCTACGTCTTCGATGTGCACCTGGAGCCCTTCCCCTACCAGCCCTATGGCATTAGCGACGGCCTGATAACCACTGAGGCCCAGGCCATCGCCGAAGCGACCGCCACGCGCGGAGCAGGAATGGCGAGCGTACTGTCCCAGATGAGCGTTCCTCTGTCGACTGGCGACCCCGTCTTCCTGGTGGGCGACTTCAACGAGCCGTCGCATCTCGACTGGACCCAGGCCGCGGCGAACACGGGCCTGAACTTGGGCTTCGGCGCCGTCGACTGGCCGACGTCGAGAGACGCGGAGTCCGCCGGCCTGCTCGACGCCTTCCGGGAGGTGCGACCCGACGAGATCGGCGATCCCGGAGAGACCTGGACGCCCGATCCTGGAGCAAACGAGGTGCACGATCGCATCGACATAATCTACTTCTCGGGCACCGACCTCACGGTAACGGGTGTAGAGATCGTCGGTGAGAGCGCCGCCAACGCCGATCTGGTGGTGAGCCCCTGGGTATCCGATCACCGCGGCGTGGTAGCGAGCTTCCTGATCAGCGACGCTCCCCCCGCGTGCCCCGGTGGTGACGGCGACGGAGACGAAGCCTGTGACGATGTGGATAACTGCCTCACCGATTCGAACTCAGACCAACTGGACCAGGACTCAGATGGGATTGGGGACGTTTGTGATGCCTGTATTTTTGACGCAACCAATGACTCCGATGGCGACGGTTCTTGCGATTCAGTTGACCTCTGTACCGGAGACGACACAAGCGGTGACACGGATAACGACGGGCTGTGCAATAACACGGATACGGACGACGATAACGACGGCATCGTCGACGGCTCTGACCTCGACTCTCTGAATCCTTCTGTCTGCACGGATGCCGATGCGGACAGCTGCGACGACTGCGCCATCGGCGTCGACGGCTTCGGGACACTGCCTGACAATACTCCCGCCAACGACGGGATCGACACCGACAGCGATCTGCTGTGCGACGCAGGGGATCCCGACGATGACGGAGACGGCCTGAGCGACTGGGTCGAGACGAATACCGGCATCTTTATCAGCATCCTGGACACGGGAACCGACCCCCTGGAACCGGACACGGACAGCGATAGTTTTAGCGATGGCGAGGAGGTTGGTGCAGGGTCGAATCCCAACGACCCGACTTCTGTACCCGATGGCAGCACCGCGGTACCGGCGCTCACGCCTTTTGGAACTTTCCTGTTGATCTTCTCGATCCTACTCGCAAGCGTGACCCTCAGGCAGAGGCGCGTCTAGGTACTGCCCATCGTCCGCCACGAGGCTCCCTGTACGGGTTTGACATAACGCCGATCCCCGGACGTCGTGCCAGAAGCAAGCTTGAACCCGTATCCCTAAGCATTTGTTTTGGAGTAGTCCTTGGTGGGGGCGGCGAAAATGGAAAAGACATCCACCCTAACGAAAGCCGGAACTTAGAGCCTAAGCAGATGCCTCAAGAGTGCCTCATGGACTTTCGCCTCTTACTGGAGCGCAAGCCATGGGCATCCGGCTGGCTCCAAGCAGGGCTGCGGGTGCGGCTTCCGCCTCAGTGGCTCCGCAAACTGTCCGGGGCGTTTTCGTTGGGGGGCGTTGGCCGGGCGGGCACCAGCACAGTCGCCCAATTGCCGGGAGCGAGCCCTGAATTCGTCTCCGCCTCTTGAAAAGGGGGCGCCTGCGCTCAGGTCAGTTCGGGAGAATCCTTGGCCTGGACGCACTCGAACACGCCGGTAAGGTCAACGGGACGTCGGGTCTTCGACACCGGATTGAGCAGCTGGAGTACGCGGACCCCGAGGATATCGCACGGGTCGGCGCACTGGGTATCACCGCGTCCATGCAGCCGGTCCACGCGGATCCGAGATACCTCGTCAACTGGAGATCGATGCTCGGAGAGGAGCGCGCCGAGCAATCTTTCGCCTGGCCTCTCTACCTTGAAACCGGGGCGACCCTGGCCTTCGGAACCGATAGCCCAACAGCGCCCCACGAAGCCCTGCCGAATATGTACGTGGCCGCAACACGAAAGTCGCCCTCAGACGCTTCGGTCCCCGCGCATCGTCCCGAGTGGGCGCTTCCTCTGACCGACGCCCTTCTCCACGGCACCCGCGAATCCGCCCGAGCAGCCTGGCTGGATCATATCACCGGAATGTTTCGGCCCGGATTCGCCGCGGATCTGGTGGTGCTCGACGGCGCCCCCATCGCTCAGGGCCCCGAAGCGCTGCTCAAAACGAACGTGCGATTGACGATGATGGACGGGCGAATCATCTATTTGGGGTAAGAAACGGGCTTACGGAATCAGAGGATAGCTTGAGTGTCCTATCCTCTACGCCTGAACATGCAAGGTTACTGCGATTCGAGGATCTAGATTGGGAAAGACACGATGTACACGCGGCGAGAAATCATAAAACGGGCGGCCGCTATACCGCTGGCTCTTTCTACAAAGACCGTGCTCGCGGCGGAGGAGCCCATGAAGGATCGAATCGCACGAGCGATCAGAGAGTATTCCAATCAGGGCATTCACCGATCCGGGACCAATGGGGACCTGGAGAACGCCGCCTGGCTCTCCGGGCAAATCCGCTCCCTGGGCCTCGGGCCGGAGCTCGACACGTTCCCCTTCAAGCGCGTTCGCCCACTCGAATGCACTTTGGCCATCGACGGGAAGGCGGTCGAAGCGATTCCGCTCTATGACTGCACCTACACGGATGCCGACGGGATTTCGGGGCGCCTCGGTGAGATCGGAAGTGATGCGGAGATCGGTGTCGTCTCGGCCTTTCCGATGGCGAGCTCACCCGGTGGGCAACTTCTCAACAAAGCACGACGAGAAGGTCAGCACAAAGCGATTGTCGTCCTTACCGGTGAGGGCATGCCTCCGGGAGTCGCGGTCACGAACGCCGAAGACTTTAACTCCCCCTTTGGCCCGCCCACTGTTCAAGCGTCGAACGCCGATGCCCGCTGGATTCGAAGCGCGGTCGCCTCTGGTGCCGAGGCAAGGGTTGTTGCTCAATGCGACTACGTGGATGCAAAAGGGATTAATGTTGCGACAACGATCCGGGGCAAGAGCCCAAAGCTTGCCCCTCTCGTTGTCATGACCCCGCGCAGCGGTTGGTGGTCCTGTGCTTCAGAGCGAGGCGGCGGCATAGCGGCCTGGCTCGAAATGATGCGGGCGATCTCCCGGAGCGGAGCGGATCGCGATGTCATTTTTACCGCGAACACCGGGCACGAGCTGGGCCATATCGGTCTCGACCACTACCTGGGGTCCCACGAAGCGCTGATCAAAGGTGCGCATATGTGGATTCATCTCGGCGCCAACTTCGCTGCCGCAGTTTCGCCGGGCATCGGAGTACAGTCGTCGGACGAAGACGCTCGCAAGCTGATGTTCGGAGTTCTGTCAGAGCAAGACTTGGAGCCAGACGGTGAGACCCCGCCCGGACAGCGCCCCCTCGGCGAGGCGCGAAACATCTACGACGGTGCCGGTCGTTATGTTTCTGTGCTGGGTCGCAATGGTCTCTTTCACCACCCCTCGGACATTTGGCCCAACTCTGTCGACATGGAGAAAACAACCCGATGGGTGTCCGCCTTCAGTGAGATCGCCTTGCGACTCTCAGGCCCGCAGCGGGGCTCGCCCTAGGGATTTTGTACGTCGGCGAAACAACCTGGCCAACAGGCCCCTTTTTCTAAAAAACAGCTTGAATGTCCTATCCTCACGACCTGTCTGAATGAGGAGGCCAATATGTGGAATCCCGTAGCTCCCGAAGTTGTCGAGAACCCGTTTCCGTTCTGGGCCTGGCTTCGGGAGGAGGCCCCGGTTTGGGAGGTCCCGGATGCCGGTTACTTCACGATCAGTCGGTACTCGGATCTCGTCGAAGTTAGCCGGGACTCCGAGACGTTTTCTTCAGAACTCCTCGCAGTCGTTCAGCGCGACGACTCCGGGCGTCCGCGCCTCCAGAAGACAGACCTCGTCCGGCGACCGCAGGCACGCGTGTTGGGCGTTGCTGATGGCGAAATGCATGCTCGCCACCGCCGTGCCGTCGGCCGAACGTTCTCGCCTTCGCGAATGGAGCGCATGTCGAACCTGGCCCTCGAGATTGCCGAGCGCTGCGTCGCGGATTTTTCCGATGGCTCCGAGATTGATGCGATCGAGGCACTCGCGATCCCGATCCCCCTGGAATTCATGACGCGCCTGCTTGGCCTGCCACTCGAAGATCGTCCAAGATTACAGGCCTGGACGGACCATGCGATGTGTATGGCGGGGGGGCTGGCCACAGCAGAAGAACTCGGGCAGAGCGGCGCGGAGACGCTGCGCTTCCAGGCCTATTTGGAAGAGCGCTTCGAGGAAGAACTTGCTCATCCCGGGCAGGAAGTGATGGGCGACCTCGCACGAGCGGTCCGGGCAGGAGAAAATACAGTCGGCGGGCTCGAACGTTGGGAAGCCGTGGCGGTCCTCTTTCAGCTTGTGGTCGGCGGTATCGAGACGACTGTCGGGTTGATCGGTGCTGCCGTTCAGCATGCCGCGCAGACGCCGGCCGCCTGGTCAAAACTGCGCGAGTCCCCGGAGTCGATCGCTGCCTTCGTGGAGGAGGCGGTACGACTCGATGGCCCAGCGACTGGAAACCTCCGGCGCACAACCCGAGACACCGAGCTTGGCGGCGTTCGGCTTCCACAGGGCAGCACTGTGGCCCTGCTCTGGGGTTCGGCCAATCGGGACGCGACGGAATTTTCTGAACCGGACCGCTTCATCCTCGAGCGTTCGAACATAAAAGGGCATTTGGGCTTCGGACTCGGGAAGCATTTCTGCCTGGGTGCTGCGCTTGCCCGCATGGAGACGCGGGTCGCGCTCCAGGCGCTCGTGCGCGTTAAGGAGCGGGTGACACTCGCGGTCGACACGGAGACCCTTCGCCACAAGCCGAACCTGAGCATCCGACGACTTCAATCGCTTCCGATCGCGCTGGGCTGAGTCGTCATGCCGAGACCGAGTCGCCCGTCCGGAAGGGGTCTCGTGCTCCAAACTTCCTGAATCCCGGCAGTTCTGTCGCTGGTTGGGCTTGTTGGGTTTTGGGTGCCCGGGTGTCGAAGGACTCGACAGCGACTATCTTCTGGCGTCCCACTCCAACGGCCCGAGGAGATGACCATGAGCCAGGCCCTGACGACCAAGGCAGTTCCCGAACGTGCCCCCGATGCGTGGTCGAAGCTGCCCCCGCGCCCGTCGACGCCCCAGGTCAGGGGCGAGACGCCTGAGCCGACGGGGCAGGTGGGTGCCGACCCCGAGACCTATCCCCTCGAGAAGATCGACCCCTCGGATGGGGAGCTGTTCGCGGCGAACGAATATCACGGATACTTCGCCCGCCTCCGGCGCGACGATCCAGTCCACTACACCGCCGAGGGCCATTTTGGCGCTTATTGGTCGGTCACGAAATTCGACGACATCGTGACCGTTGAAAAGGATCCCGAGACCTATTCCTCTGCCCGGGCGATCACGGTGAGCGACCCTCTGCCAGATTCGCCGATGGACTCGAGCTTTATCTCGATGGACGGTCCGACCCAACTCGCGCATCGAAAGACCGTTGCGCCCGCGCTGGGACCCCGAAACCTGAAGCGGCTCGAGCCCATGATCCGTGACCGGGTGATTCAAATCCTTGACGGGCTCCCGATCGGAGAGGACTTCGACTGGGTGGATCGTGTCTCGGTCGAGCTCACGACTTCGATGCTCGCGACCCTCTTCGATTTCCCCTACGAAGAGCAGCGCAAGCTCACCCTCTGGTCCGACGTCACGACCACCCAGCCGAACTTGCCTGGGCCCGACTCGCTCACTCAGGACGAGCGCCATCGGGTGCTCGTCGAGTGTCTCGACCACTTTCAGGGTCTCTGGAAAGAGCGCCAGGGTAAGGGGCGAACGGGCGACTTCGTGAGTCTCCTCGCGGACGGCGAGGCCACGAAGGACATGGATCCGCGGACCTTCCTGGCCACCCTGGTCCTTCTTATCGTCGGTGGGAACGATACGACGCGAAACTCGATCAGCGGTGGTGTTCTCGCCATGAACGAGCACCCGGCGGAATACGAGAAGCTTCGCAACGACCCCTCGCTCATCCCGAAGATGGTGAGCGAGATGATTCGCTGGCAGACACCGCTCGCTCATATGCGTAGAACCTGTACCCAGGACACGGTGCTTGCGGGTTGTGAGATCAAGGCGGGCGACAAGGTCGTCATGTGGTACGTGTCGGGGAATCGGGACGAGGACGCGCTCGATCGTGCCAACGAATTCCTCATTGATCGGCCCGATGCACTCAAGCATCTGTCCTTCGGCTGGGGGCGACATTTTTGCGTGGGGAGCCGCGTGGCAGAACTCCAGGTCCGTGTGCTCTGGGAGGAGCTGATGAAGCGCTATCGCATGGTGGAGGTCGTGGGCGACCCGATTCGGACTCGATCCAGCTTCGTGAACGGTTACCTAGAGATGCCCGTACGACTCTCTTTGCTTTGATACGGTTGCGGCCCCGTTGGCTTCGATTCGGTTCTATCCTAGAGTGGAAGCATCCAACCGAATCTCCTAGTGGTTTAACTGGCACTCAGAGGATTTTCCCTCATTTTGATCTGAGAAAAGGATTCGTCGATGAAGGCTCTGGTTTCTATAACGTTGTGTTTGGCTTTGCTCATGGTGATGGGTACCGCATGCAGTGAGAAAAGTGGGAGTAGTAACGAATGTACCTTTTGCACAGAAGACCCTTCTGATGATGCAGAAGTGTTGTTCGGTGCGCTGGGAAGATTTCGAGTCAAGCCAAGCCAAATCAATCCAGACTACCTGTGGTACGAGGGCCAAACCACGGTTTGGCAGGACACCGACGGCGTGGCCCCCGAAGAGGCTGGCTGCCATATAGAAATCAGTCCTGCTACCCCTCCCCGGAATTTTGGTGAGCTCTGTACTGCCGAGGGCCTACTGGTTGAGACTAATCCCGGCCCGGGTGCTATTCATAACCACAACGATGACTATGGTGCTCCCGATGTCTTCAATTGCAACACGTACTGTATGGGCTTCTACGAAACAGCAGGGTCGTGTGTCCCGCTACTTGACACGTACGCCCCCGGGTTCCCCTGTGAGTCATCAGCTATCTGTGAATGCGAGTCTGCGCCCCCGCTTTAGGCTTTGGCGGCCAATGGCGGGAGCGCGTTGACGAGTTCATCGCCGAAGTAAAATCTATATATTGCCTCCCCATGCGGGCTGGGGCTGCTGAGTCGCTCTGTTCTTCTGGATTAT
>JAPKBZ010000084.1 GCA_028823175.1 Myxococcota bacterium | reverse complement strand
GCCTCGTCTCCACTAGGGGCCTCGTCTCCGCCGGGGGCCTCGTCTCCACTAGGGGCCTCATCTCCGCCAGGGGCCTCGTCTCCACTAGGGGCCTCGTCTCCGGCAGGGGCCTTGTCTACGGCTCCCCCGAGTGAGACCTCGAGCGCCTGAAGGCGCTCGATCGTCTCCTGCTGGGTGCGGAGGCGATCCTTCTTGGCTTCGAGCTCGGAGCGCAGAGAAACGTAGAGCAGCTCCTGGGTATCGAGCTTCTTGGTCAGGCGGCCCTTGGCCTTGCGCAGTTCTTCCTGGCCCCGGAGTGCCTTGGCCAACTCGGACTCGGCCGCCGCCACCGCTTCGCTCTGTTCCGTACGCAGCGCTTCTTCCCGGGCGGCCTCGGCCCCGGGATCGGCTTCGGGCTTGGGCTTGAGTTCGACGCGCAAGCGTCGCACCTCGCCGCCCAGCGCATCGACCTCCTGGCGCGCGGAATCCCGCGCCTGGCGGGCTTCCTCGAGTTCGGCCTCGCGTTCGAGCAGCTCCGCCGAGGACGAAGCCCCCGGCGCACTCGGCGCCGCACTCGCGCGCCGGCGGGCCTTCTCGAGGCGTTTGCGCAGTTCGGAGACCTCTTCCGTGTGTTTGGAAAGCTTGCCGGACTGCCTCCCGAGCTGGTCTCGCGCGTTTTGCAGGTCGACCGCCATTTTTTCGTTTTCCTCCCAAGCCTGGGAGGCCGAGCCCGCGGCCGAACGAGCGCGGGCCGCAAAAAAGGCGGCGGCAAGTGCGCCTACAAGCGCAAATATTACGGCTACGGCTTCATTCATAACGCCCTCCGTTGTACCACAATTTCCCCCGCTTTCAGCCGCCGATCCGATAGAAGGCGTTGAATGGGTTGGCGACCTCCAGCCGTTCGAAGCGGCCGAAGCCCGCGTCCCGGCAATATTGTTCGGCTCGGCCCGGTCCCCAGGCGGCTCCAAGCCCCTCACCCCCGTGGGCCAAGGACTGGGTCATACAGTGCAGGGTACTGAGCGCGTAGGTCAGCGCTCCAGCAGCATGCAAGTTTTCCTCGAGATCATCCCCGGCCTGGGGCTCGACCATCAGGTAGGCCCCCCCCTCGGCCAGGGCCGCGCGAATCTGGCCGAGAACGGCGAGCGGATCGACCACGTCGTGGATCACGTCGAAGGTGGTGATGAAGTCGAAGCCCGGATCGGAGGGAATCGAGCCCCCGTCGACCTGGGCGAAGAAGACGTTCTCGGCCCCCTGCTCCTGGGCGGCGAGTCGGGCGCGCTCGAGCGACGAGGCGTCTACATCGAAGCCGTGGAACTCGGAGTTCGGATAGGCGCGCGCCATGGTCAGGGCGGCGACTCCGGATCCGCAGCCCACGTCCGCCACCCGAATCCCAGACTCGAGGCGCCCGACCACGTCGGGCATCGCCGGGAGCCACTTGCGGGTCAACATCAGGCGCGTCCCCGGGCCGTTGGAGCGGGCGATCCCCTCGATCATGTCGTCGCCGAATTCGCTGAAGGGCACCCCGCCCCCCTCGCGGCAGGCCTCGACGACCCCGGGAATGGCCCCGTAGAGAGCGGGCACCATCTGGCTCCAGCCCGCCAGAAAATAGGGGCTCGACTCGTCGGCGAGGCAGGCCGCGTGCTCGTCGGGCAGGCAGTACGACTCGCCTTCCGGGGCGTAGATCAGGATCTCCGCAGCGCTCAGGGTGGCCAGAATTTCCTCGAGATAGCGCCGCTGGAAGCCGGTTCGCGCGACAATCTCGGAGAGGGTGAGGGGTCCCTGCCCCTGGAGTTCACGAAAGAGTCCCGTGCGGTCGGCCACGGCCACCACGCCGAGAACCGCTGCCCCGGTGGTCATCTCCATGAAGCGCCCCATGAACGCGCGCATCTCGTCCTTGTCCATTGCCCCCCCCTTTCTCGATCGGTCCGGCCCGTCCGCTTCAGCGCAGCCGGGAAACGTCGCTGAAGATCGCCATGACGGCCACCAGAAAAACCATCGTACAGGAGGACAGGGCCAGGGTCCCGTGCAGCCCCAGGGCATCGGCACCAAACCCCGCCAGCAGGGCGCCAATCGGCCCGCCTCCGGTGAAACCCACCTGATAAATCGCCAGCACTCGGCCCCTTCCCTCCTGGGGGGCCGCTTGCTGAAAGAGCGTCCGACTGCAGTTGATGAACACCGAACCGCCGAGCCCCCAGATCAGGACCAGCACCAGGAGCGCGGGGAAAGGAACACCGGTGGCCACGATCAACTGGCAACTCGCCCCCACCAACAGCGCCACGAGCGCAGCCCGGCCCTTGCGGCCCACGCCTCGGTGGCGCAAGACCATCGAGCCGAGAATCGTGCCCAGGGGAAAGAGCATGAGGACTACGGAGAGAGCGTCGATTCCCGCCTCGTAGTAGTCGCGCACGAGCAAGGGGAAGATCACCCAGTAGGGGCCCACAAAGAGGATTCCTACGGCGACCACCAGCAGAAAAGGGCCGCGCAAGGCCGGGGTACGCGCAACCTCGGCCATGCCGCCGGCGACCTCGCGCATTCGCAGGCGCCCGCGAATCAGGCTCTCCGGGCGAGCGGGCGGAAGCCGAGAGGCCGCCCCCGCTCCCACGACGAAGACAAGCGCTTGGGCCACCAGCATGAAGGGGCTGCCCGTCAGGCGAGCCAGACCCGCCAGCAGGGTGCCCACGGCCTGGGCCCCAAACTGGGCGGCGGTCATGCTCGTCACTCCGCGCATGAGGTCGTCGCCCGCGACCCGGGTCAGCAGGCTGTCCCGGGCGGGCATGGAAAACGCGCCCACCGTACCCACGGCGAGGCCGAACGCGATCAGGATCGGAAGATCCACGCGGCCGAGCCAGATCAACCCAGCCAGGGCCAGCACGGGCACGGCGCCAATGAGGTGGAGGGCCACCAGGAGCCGGCGCGGATCCCAACGATCCGCCAGGGCGCCAGCAACCATCCAGACCACCAGGCCGGGCAGCAGGGTGGAGGTCTGGGCGAAACCGACCCACTCACCCGTGGCCTGGAGCTCGTTCACCACGATCCAGCTGAAGAGGACCTGCTGCATCCCCATCCCCCCGAACCAACTCGCCACGTTGGTCATGTAGGGGACGAAAGCCGTGGCACCGGACCGGTCGGGAGGCGTCGCCGGGGCGCCCACAGGGGCGAGGGATGAGTCCGATTCCAAGGGGGCACTACTCCGGGAGAGCGAAGGAGGCGCCGAGAGTACACGAACCCGAAGCCCACCGGGGGCTGGCGACGGCCCCGCCTCCCCCTACCCTCCCGTCCCCAACGAACGGCCCGACCCGCGCCGGGCCGAGCGAGAAAGCGAACCCCTTGCCCACCGCCGAACGCCTACTCCGCGCCACCCGACGACTGCGCCAGGACGTGGCCGAGATGCGCTTCGGCCCGCCGGTCAGCCATGTCTACAACCCCCTCGAGTACGCCATGCGGCCCCATCACGCGTACCTGCGGCGCTACGCCAACGGGCGCCGACGCGTGATCTTCCTGGGCATGAACCCGGGGCCTTTCGGCATGGCCCAAACCGGAGTCCCCTTCGGCGAGGTGGCCCACGTGCGAGACTGGCTAAAAATCGAGGCCCCGGTGGGCCAGCCGCCCCAGGTCAACCCCAAGCGCCCGATCCTGGGGTTTGCCTGCACTCGCAGTGAGGTCAGCGGAGCGCGCCTCTGGGGCGCAGTGGCCGATCATTTCCCTCGGCCCGAAGATTTCTTCCGGGACCACTTCGTCGCCAACTACTGCCCCCTGGTTTTTATGGAGGAGAGCGGGCGCAATTGCACCCCGGACAAGTTGCCGTCCAGCGAGCGCGAGCCGCTCTTCGCCGCCTGCGACCGCTTCCTCGCGAGCCTCGTGCGGATCCTCGAGCCCGATTGGGTGATCGGGGTTGGGGCTTTTGCCGCCCGCCGGGCGGAGGCCTGCCTCGCCAAGGATTCGCTCCAAATTGGGCAGATCCTCCACCCGAGCCCGGCCAATCCTCGGGCCAACCGGAATTGGCGGGGCGAGGTTCGGGACCAACTCGCCGCCCTCGGGCTCTGCTAGGGCTGATCGCGCTCATTCCTTCAGGAATCCCTTCTGAGACGCCTTCTGAAAGGCCCATCCGAAAAGCCCGGCCAAAAAGCCCGGCCGGCCTCTGGTGAAGCCCCGGGCGGGCGTTACCCTTGGCCGCCGAATCCCAGTAAGGAGAGACCCGATGATCGGACGGAAGACCCAGAAGCTCGTTCTCGCCGTGACCCTGGCCGGCACGCTCTGTCTCGGAAGTTGCTCGGACGGAAATGCCACCCCCGCCCAGGAGGCGACAAAGAGCCCCACCCCGGCGGCGAAAGCCCCGGCTCCGGCCAAGCCCCCTGCGATCCCCGCGCCGGCGCCGCCGGCAGCCTCTGCCAACCCCCTCCCCTCTTTCCAAGGAGATGACGTGGCCATCGACGCGATCGACACCTTCATCGAAGAATCCGCCATCGATAAGAGCCAGCCCCGCTGGAAAAGTGCCCTCCCGATGCCGCCCCAGGTCGAATTCGAGACCGGCAAGACCTACTACTGGCACCTCAACACCAACGTCGGTCCCATCAAGGTCAAGCTGCTGCCCGAGACGGCCCCGATGCATGTCAGCAGCACGATCTACCTCACCCGCCTGGGTTTCTACGACGACGTGATCTTTCACCGCGTGATCCCCGGCTTCATGGCCCAGGGTGGCGATCCCGACGGAATGGGGAAGGGCGGGCCGGGCTACAAGTATGCGGGCGAATTCGACTCGGCCGTGCGCCACGACCGGCCCGGCTTGCTCAGCATGGCCAACGCCGGCCCCGGGACCGACGGCAGCCAGTTTTTCCTGACCTTCGTCCCGACCCCCCACCTCAACGGCAAGCACACCATCTTTGGGGAAGTCGTCGAGGGCCAAGAAACCCTGAAGGCTCTCGAGGATCAGGGCAGCCGGGGCGGCCGCACCAAGCAGCGCCTGGTCATCGAAGAAGCGACGGTGGACGTCGAGTAGTTACGCCCGAAGAACTCCGGGGCCCGAGCCTCGGGCTCAGCGCGCGGGGCACTCGCTGAGCAGCCCGTGGCGCGCAAGGGCGAAACGGCCCGACTCCGAGGCGCCGCCATAGAGCAGCCCGCGCAAGCGCTCCTCGATCGCTCCCGGCGCCTCGCCGGGAACCAGGAGCGCCTGGACCCAGAGCGCGGGGTGAAAGGCCTCGGCCCCCGCAAGACCGGCGAGCGCGGGAGAAAAGCGCTCGGTTTTCAGCGAGAACTGGGCTTCGAGGACGGCCTGGACGGCTTTCGCCTTGCTGCGTGCGGCTTCGTTCGCATCGTCTACCGCCGCGAGGTAGAGGCTCGCGGGACCGCGTGCACCTTGGCCTCGGCCGGTCCGCAGGCGAGCGAGCGCAGCAGGCAGCGCCTCCTCGAGCCTTCGGTGGAGTTCGCGTTGCGGCAAGGGGGGCTCGGGCGCCTCGCCCCGGGCCTCAAGCTGAGCCTCGTCGCCCCGCCAGAGGCAGCAGAAGAGGCGCCCCTGGGTGGTCACCCAGCGCTCGACCCGATCTCGCCCGAACTCCGTCAGCTCGAGCTCCACGGCCGAATTCCAGTTCGCCTCGAACCGGCTGCCCTCGCTTCCCGGAGCCAGCGCCCGGGCAGATTTGGGTGGATCGAGGACCTGAACGGCGAAGCCGAGGCCCTCACGCCCCCCGGGCCAAACCCCGTAGGCACCGGACTCGCTGTAGACCGTATCGCCCTGCTCGAAGCGACACGCCGACACGGCCCCTGCCAGGGCCCTGGGAACCGGCCAAGCGAAGCCCTCGATGAATTCCATACGCGCGAAAATCCCTCTCTCGGACCGTTGCCCCCCGCAAGGTCGCCCCGAACATAGTCCCTTCGGGCCGGTCCTCCGAGCCCCCGGGGCCAGCCCGAGTCCGCAGGGGTCAATCCAGCCCCGGCAACGACCCGACCGACCTTTTTTTCGAATTCAGGGCACCAGACGCCCAAATCCGGGGACAAAGAGTCGCATTGAAGTGAGAAAAGAGCACCATCAAATAAGACTATTTCCGTTTATTTTCAGTAGCTTAAGAAGCCATAGTTCAACTCTTTCGCGCACTCGGCCACATCCGCGAAACTAAGGCGCTCCAACCCATTTTGTTCTAGTATCGAATTATTCATTAAAGGCCCCTACCCCGGAGGGAAAGCAGTTTGTCCGCCGATATCCGACCCCCCAGTCAGGCCGACTCCAGCGAGTCGGCCGATTTTTGTCTGACCCCTGAAGAAATCACTCGCGGCCGCCAGACGTTCGGTGCCTGCCTTGAGACGTTCAAGGCCGGCGAGCCTCGACGCCTCGCCGAAGAGGCCCTCGACATCCTCGCCGCCGTCATTAGCGACGGCGCCTGCGCCGGCAGGAACTTCCCCTGGCAACAGATGCGCGGTTACCACGCGGCCCTGACGCTCTCGATCGTCCGAGAGACCGGCTCACCCAGCCGGGTCGAGGCCCTGCTCTGCCGCCACGACGACACGCGGAAATTCCAGCAAGTCGCCGATCGCTACTCGCCCAAGCAGGTCCAGCGCATGAACAACTGCCTGAAGAAGATCGCCGAGGAGTCCAAGCGCCTCGGCTTCACGGAGGAGAGCGAGCCCGAAACCGCCAAGCCGACAGCTCGCTCGAAGAGCGCCCAGCAGCGTCAGATCGACGAGGGCGAGGTTCGGGCCCTGATCGCCGTCAGCTTGATGGATACGACCTGCCAGGGCCCCCGAGACGCCCTCATGATCGGCCTCGCCTTTGCGGGCGGGTTGCGCACCGTTGACCTCGTCAACCTGAACCTCGACAACATGCGTTTCGACGCCAAAAGCGGCCGGGTGAGCGTCAAGTTCAAAGCCCCGGGGGCCAAGCGAGCGCGGCATATCCCGCTTCCCAACGACCAGTTGATCGCGCTCGAAGACTGGCTCGCCGCCCGTGGACGCAAGGCCGGCCCCCTCTTCTGCCCGACCGCGCGCTCGGCCGAAATCAATGTCAAGCGGATGACCGCAGCGCAGATGCGAGAGCTCTGCGACCTCCGCTCGGAGCAAGCCGGCGTCACGCCCTTTGCCCCTAACGACCTCGCACGCAGCGGGTTGCTCGGGGACGACACGAGCAAGCGACGGCGTCGGCCCGAGCGGCAAGCCGCATCGGCCTCGGCCTCCCCGCTCTATGGGTCGGACCCCGACTCCGAGCAGGAAGACGAGCAGATCGCGGCCCGGATTCACTTCCCCTACCGCGCCCGGCCCAGCCTCTAGACCCCTCATCCCCAAAAACTCCTTGGGGATCACGGTCCCGGGGTGTATCCTTATCCCCACAGTTGAATCGCTCACGGACGAGTGAGCGATTCGTGCGGGTCGAGTCGCCTGGACGGGGGGGAGATTCCGGCGACCTGTCGCTCGCCACCCATCCTGGCATACACTCACCCCCTCACCCGAGTCCGGTTTACGCGCTCCAAGCGGGGCCCATGACCGGCGAGCGAGGAACAGCCATGACCGAGGGAAGCGCCCAGGGAACGGAGCCCAGGCGCCGACAAGACGCACGGGCCATGGTCACGCTCCCCGCGCGGATCTCGACGGTCTCGCCTCAAACCGATCCCGCCACGGGTCGGCCCTATTTCCGGGCCTCCAGCGAGACCTGCGAAAACGTCTCGCGCACCGGGGCCTTCGTGATGACCCTCGAGCCGATCCGCGAGGGGCAACAGCTGCTGATCGAAATCGACCTGCCCTCGGGCCACGAGGTTTCGACCCTCGGACGTGTTTGCTGGTCGCGAGCAAAACTGCCCTCGGACCGGGATCCGCGCCACCCGGGCTTCGGGGTCGAATTTCTCAGCGGTTCGCGCAAAAACTACGACGTCTTCGAGCGCTACGTCGAAGAAACGATCCAGGAAAAAGGCCCTGCCGACTGAGGGTCCGGGGCGTTCGCCACGAAGCGCCGGCTGCACCCCACGCCCTCTCCGCCACCCGCCTCTCCCACCGCCTCTCCGCCTACCCGCCTCTTCCACCCCCTCTCCGCCTACCCGCCTCTTCCACCGCCTCTCCGCCTACCCGCCTCTCCGCCACCCGCCTCTCCGCCTATACTCGGGCATGCCCGAGTACCCGGGCGAGCAAGGGGATCAGCGTGGGAATCGCCCGGCAGCGGCGGGATCGGGATTGGGATCGGAGTGGAGGCTACGGCCGCATCGGCTTGGCCCTAGTCTTTTTGGCCTGCGCCGTTTCGGCCGCCGAGCCCGACTCCCCGGGCGGAGCCGAGGTCGAATTCCTGCCCGCCCAGGACGTTCCCTCCGCCGACGGACTCTCGGGCGACGATCTCTACCAGAGCGTTCTCGACAACCGCTTTGATGCCTACGACCAGGAGTTCGAAGTTGTCTCGGGGGACGGGGCCGGGCACTTCTCCCGGGTCGAATTAAACCTTCGCTACATGAACTTTCGCGAGCGCAGCGAGCGGGTGGTCTCGAAGACCATCGCCAAATATTTCGGCCCCCCAGATGTCCGCCACCTCGGCTACCTCGTCATCAATAAACCGAAGGGCCCCGATGACCAGTTCGTCTACCGGCCGAGTTCGCGCAAGGTGCGCCGGGTGAACGTTCGCGGGGAAAGTCTCGCGGGCACGGACTTCTCCTTCGAAGACGTGGTGCCTCCCGAATTCGAGGACGGTCGCCACTTCCGCCTGGCCGATGCCCAAGTCGGCGAGATCGAGACCTACGTGGTCACGGTGATTCCGCACCCGGAGACCGAATCGCAATACTCAAAAATCGTGATCAGCCTCGAGAAGGAGCATTTCGTGCCCCTACGAACGCTCTACTGGGACAATAAACGCGTCCTGGTCAAGCAACTCGATGCCGACCCCAATTCCCTCGAGAGCTTCGAGGCCACGGCCCCGAATCCCGAGAGCGCGGAACAAGACGAGGAGGGCAACGCGGAGGGCCCGGCGCCCAAGATCGTCTGGATCGCCCGGCGCGCGCGCATGACCCAGCTGCGCAGCGACCACTTCTCGAGCCTGGATATCCAGCGCTTCGAGGCCAATCCCGGGCTCCGCGACCGAGATTTCTCCCAGCGCGAGCTCACCTCTTCGCGCTGAACTTTGAGCCGGGCCCGCGCTCCGGGCCGTGTCAGTCCTTACGACGGTAGAGCCCGCTGATGTCGCGGACCGCGCCGCGTGCGGCGTCGGTGGCCAACAGCGCGTAGACACGCAGGGCCTCGGAAACCTGCCGATCCCGCCCCTCGGGCAACCAGGCTGCCTCTCCCCGGGCCTCCATCCGGGCGCGGCGGTCGGCGAGTTCGGCTTCGTCCACCTGTAGCTCGATGCTCCGCTCGGGGATATTGATCCGAATGATGTCCCCGGCCTCCACGAGGCCGATGGCGCCCCCCTCGGCGGCCTCGGGAGAGACATGGCCGATCGAGAGCCCAGAGGTGCCTCCGCTAAAGCGACCATCGGTGATCAGCGCGCAGGCCTTGCCCAGCTTCTTGGCTTTGAGGTAGCTCGTGGGGTAGAGCATCTCCTGCATCCCCGGCCCTCCGCGGGGCCCTTCGTAGCGAATCACCACGACGTCTCCGGCCTCGACCTTATCGGTCAGGATCGCGTCGCAGGCCGTCTCCTGGGATTCGTAGATTTTGACGGGGCCCTCGAAGACCCACACCGATTCGTCGACGCCCGCGGTCTTCACAATGCAGCCAGCCTCGGCCAGGTTGCCATAGAGCACCGCCAGCCCGCCCTCGGCGGTATGGGCATGGGACGTCTCGCGAATGCAGCCCCCTTCCCCATCGACGTCGGGGGTCTCGAAATATTTGTCCTGGGAGAAAGCCACAATGGTCCGTACGCCACCGGGCGCCGAGAGGGCGCGCTGGCGAGCCCATTCCGTCGCGCCGGGGAGCCGAATATCCTCGCGTGCGATGGCCTCACCGAGGCTGGCGGAGTGCACCGTGGGCACGTCGAGATTGAGTTTTCCGGCGCGCTCAAGAGAACCCAGGATCGTGAAGATGCCCCCGGCATGGCCGACGTCCTCCACGTGATCGTGGGATGAGGGCGCCACCTTGCAGATGCACGGTGTCTTGCGCGAAATCCGGTCGATATCGCTCATGCTGAAGGCCACCCCGGCCTCGTGCGCAGCGGCCAGCAAGTGAAGCACAGTATTCGTCGACCCCCCCATGGCGACATCCACCGTCATGGCGTTCTCGAAGGCCTCGAAAGTTGCGATATTGCGCGGCAGAACCGAATCGTCGCCCTCCACATAGTAGCGCCGGCAAAGATCGACGATTGTCTTACCGGCCTGCTCGAAGAGCTTCCAGCGCAGGGCGTGGGTGGCGAGCAGGGTCCCGTTGCCCGGCAGGGAGAGCCCCATGGCCTCGGTCAAGCAGTTCATGCTGTTGGCGGTGAACATGCCCGAACACGACCCGCAGGTGGGACAGGCCGAGCGCTCGATGATATCGACCACCTCATCGGAAACATCGTCGTTGCCCGCCTGGATCATGGCGTCGATGAGGTCGACCTTGTCCGAGGACGAGAGCGGGTTGCCCGCCTTGTCGTGAGTGCCCACGGCCTTGCCCGCCTCCATCGGCCCGCCGGAAACGAAAACCGTCGGCACGTTCAGACGCAGGGCGGCCATCAACATGCCCGGGGTGATCTTGTCGCAATTCGAAATGCAGATCAGGCCATCGGCCACGTGGGCGTTGACCATATATTCGACGCTGTCGGCGATTAGATCTCGGCTCGGCAGGGAGTAGAGCATCCCCGAGTGGCCCATGGCGATGCCGTCGTCCACCGCGATGGTGTTGAACTCGCGGCCCACGCCGCCCGCCTCCTGGATAACCCCCTTGACCTGCTGGCCCACCGGGTGCAGGTGGACATGGCCCGGCACAAACTCGGTAAAGCTGTTTGCGATGGCGATGATGGGCTTTTCGAAATCGTCGTCTTCCATGCCCGTGGCGCGCCAAAGCGAGCGGGCCCCGGCCATGTTCCGGCCGTGGGTGGTCGTGCGACTGCGGTAGGGTTTTGTCATCTCGCGTCCTTCCTTAGTGTGCCCGCTCGGGGCCGATCAGAGCCCGGTGAAGCCTTCGACGGCGGCGCGCATGCGCGCGTGGACATCTCGGCGCAGGGCCTTCTTCGTGAGGTCGTGAGAGCGCCCGTGCAAAATCTCGGCGAGTTCGGCAGCGCGCGCCCGAGCGGCCGTGTCGGCCTCGCCGTCGGCGACCACGCGGTCGAGATAGCCCGCCTCCACGGCGCCGGCGGGAGAGTAGATCTCGGCCGCCGTCGTGGCCCGAGTGAGATGCCGCCGACTCAGGCGATCGGCGGCCAGCACCAGGGCAAACTCGGGCAGGGTCATCTTGATAGCGACCTCGTTGAGGCCGATTTTATAGGCCCCGTCGCTGCCGATGCGTTCGTCCGCGGCCAGGCAGAGCACGGCTCCCATGGCCAGGGCGTGGCCGGTGACGCCGAGCACTACGGGCACCGGTGATTCGAAGACTCGCTGGGCGAGGCGGGCGCCCTTGGAGACCAGATCGCGCACGGCATCGGGCCCCTGGCTCATGACCGAGAGATCGAAACCCGCGGAAAAACGCCCGGGCCGGCCCACCACCGCCACCGCTCTGGCCTCCTCCTTCTCGGCCCGGTCGAAGGCGCCGTGAAGCGCGTCGAGCAGGGTGTGGGAAAGCGCATTCGCTTTGCCATCGTCGAGACGAATCACGGCGACCGCCCCCTCCAGGGTGTACTGCATGGGTTCTTCGGCCATTTCTCTCTCCTCCCGGACTCGCCCGCAAACGCTTCGGCATTCTACGGATCGTCTACGGATCGTATAGGCGATCTCGGTTCGGCCCAGAGCATATCAGCCGCCCGGTCGAATCTCTCCCCGACCCGAATTTGAGTGGGGCGTCCCCGGAAAAGTGAGAACGGGGTAGAGTTCGCGTCACCCGCCTTCGTCCCCGGTCGGCCCCCTGCCTCGTCGGCCTGGCCGGCCCACTCAGGAGCCCCCATGCAACCCCTCCCGGACGTTTCTCACGCGCCCATCGGCTTGATCCCCTACCCGTCAGCCAACCCCTTCGAGATCCATCATATCCTCCGCAAGCTGGACGCGACCGCCGACCAGCCGGTCTTTGGCAGCCTGCTTGTCCCCGAGCAGCCGGCCCGGGAGCCCATGCCCTGCGTCGTGGCCTGCCACGGGAGCCTGGGCTGGCGGGGCCACCACCACGAGCACATGGTGCGCTGGCTCGAGAGCGGTATCGCGGTTTTTCGGGTCCACAGCTTCGACGCGCGCAGCGTCGAGAGCATCGTCGAAGACCAGATGGCCGTCACCCACGCCATGCTTCTCGCCGATGCCTACCAGGCCCTTGCCCTGCTCGGCCAGCACCCGCTCATCGACGGCGACCGGGTGGGCGTCTCGGGCTGGAGCCTGGGCGGCACCGTCGCGCTCTACGCCGCATGGTCGCCCATCGCCGAGGCTCTGGCCCCGGGCGGCGAGCGCTTCGCTGCCCACCTGCCCGTCTATCCCGCCGCCCATATTCGGCCCGAGGAAAAGCGCTGGACCGGGGCGCCGATCCGCGTGCTGCACGGGGCCGACGACGACTACACACCGGTGAGCTTCGTCACCGACCTCGCCGACGAACTGCGCCCCCACGGCGTGGAGATCGATGTGCGCGCCTACCCCGGCGGCCACCATTCCTTCGACTCCGTCGATCCCATGGCGTGGCTTCCCCAGGCCATTCGCCTTGGGCGCCGCACGACCACCCTCGATGCCCAGGGCGACATGTGGGTGGAACTCGAGGACGGCGAGCGCAAGAGTCTCAACGAGCCGGCCGAGCGCCTGGCGGGCTTCAAGGCCGCCGCCAACGTCGGCGCGCATATCGGCGGCCACTGGGCCGCTCGCCGCCAGGGCCTCGCCGATAGCGAAGGCTTCTTCCGCGAGACCCTGCTCGGCGAGACGCCGGCGGCCTAATCGGCGCGCGGCCGTGCGCCGACACGGAAGGCGCAAAAAAAAAGCGACGGCCTCGAAAGGCCGCCGCTCGTGTACGGTCTACCCGGTGGTTCTTACTCGGGTGCAACCATGGTGGCTTCGGGGCCCTTTCGGCCTTCGCCGGGCTCAAAGTTCACCCGCTGCCCTTCGCTCAGGGTCTTGAAACCACCGTCGCCCACGATGTTGGAGTAATGGACGAAAAGATCCTTGGAACCATCGTCGGGAACGATGAAGCCGAACCCCTTCTCGTCGCTGAACCACTTGACTGCACCACTTGACATTATTTCCTCTGCATTCCCCCCAAGCCGCAGGAACGCCCCCGCGCTTCTCCGAGCCATGGAAGCCAACCCCCCACCCCTTGGGCGGGTGAGAATGGCCCTTGCATAACAGGGCGGATGCGCGGTGCGAGGCCATCGGCTTCGCGCTCGCCCAGCGGGCGAGCCGCAAAAAAGAGGAACTCTTTCTCTTTTACTTGCGATCGCAATGATCGAATGAATGCCCGCCCGCTTTGACTCCACCTTGGAATCCCCGCCTGGGCCAGGGGCCTCGACGGATCACGATTTCGGACGGCGCGTAACGTAGATCAGTTGGGTACAACATGCCCGGCCCCGCCCCATGGGGTGAAGCGGGGGGGCCGGTGCGAGACACTGACCAATGCGCGGCGATCAGCCCTGGAAATATTCGGACATCGGCGTCGAAACCAAGCAACTGAGGTCGAGGAAAGCGGTCACGCTCGCCATCATGCGCGCGAGTCGGCGCTGGTACTCCTCTTCGTTATCGCAGTCATACCAGGCGTGGGGGCTGCTCAGCGCCTCGATGGGGAAGGTCTCCTCGACGATGCCGTCGAGGGCCGGGGCGCCGGGAGTCAAGGCCCTGAGCACCGCGTTGCGGACGTACGCCGTGGTGGACTGGGTCTCGAGGGCCACCTGGCGGTGCTCGATATTCCAGCGGTCGAAGAACTCGTCGTCGCTCAGACCCGGCAGGCGATTGATGCAGGTGACGAGATTGGCGCCCGGGGCCCGCTCCCCCACCGGCGGGTGGTGGACCATCGGCCGAGATTCGGCGACGAGGTAGCCCGCCAAGCCCGCGCCGTGCGGCGAAAGCGCGGCCTCGCAGGGGCCACGGTCGTCGGCACTCTCGAGCCAGAAAGTAACCAGGGCGCGCAAGGAGGGGTCGCTTCGGGCGATCTTGACCGCCGCCCCGGCGGCCACGTGCTCGTCCTCGACATTGACGGAGATCTGCCCGGCTCCGGCGGCCCGCAGCGCCGGCACGGCTTTCTCGACGAGTCCGGCCCGAAGGTCGGCCCCGGGCCGCGCCGTCTCTGCCTCGATTACGTAAACCAATTTTTCCAACGTCTCTCCTCTCGCCCCGCAGAAAGCACGGGAACCCAAAATCTAGCCCTTCTCGGGGCCCGGGCTAGCGCCGCCGACTGGTGTACCCTGCCCGACTCGGCCGTTTCATTCGGCC
>JAPKBZ010000191.1 GCA_028823175.1 Myxococcota bacterium | reverse complement strand
CAGTAGCGTCCTTGCTGATTTAGCGTTGTGGTTGTGGATTCGCTTGAAGCGAATAAGTGCAGTGTCTCAGGCGGAGCCCGTGATGGCCTTATCGGTCAATTTCCGAGCTGCTACGTTATCGGTGGACCAGAATTCAACAGTGACTGCGGTGCCCATCAATTCTCGTTCTTCATGCTGCCATTGGGCGCTGGCGGCAAATCAGTCAAGCGCCCATCCCCCCTAACGATTCGGGGATCGACCCTGCGCCACTACCCGCAACAAGGCCGCGGCGATCTCGACCGGCACCTCTTCCTGCAGGAAGTGGCCGCCTTCCGTTTCTGTGACGGGCGCATTGGGAAAGTTCTGTTTCATGGCAGGGAGTTGATTGGCCAGAATCGGGTCGTTGATTCCCCAGATGATTTCAGCCGGAATGTCCAGACCCTGAACGTACCGTTCAATCACCCTCATCGCCGGCGTCGTGGGATGATCCGGCCCGTCGGGCACCATGCGCATCATCGCCAGCGGCGCTTTGTCATTGCCGCTTTCTTTTACCGGCCTGCCGTACAAGTCCAACACGTCGGGCGGAAGAGAATCGGGGTCGCCCTGGTTCCGAGGCAGGTTCTCGAAGATCGAGACAAGAACCTCAAGTAGGAGTTCACCAACGACTGGCCTCTTGGCGATGGCATGGCCACGGGAAAGGTCTCCCTCTTCAATCGCAGCGTTGAAAAAAGTGTTGAGCACAACCACCCCCTTCAGCAGATCGGGGGAACGTGCGAGGGCCCCCATGCCGATCGGGCCACCCCAATCCTGCCCCGCATAGACCAGTTCGGTCAGCTTCAACTGCTCGAGAACCCCGTGGATCCAGCGGATGTGATTGTCGAGGGTATGTTCACTCGCTGGTACTTTGCTCGAGAACCCGAGCCCCACCAATGTCGGCATGATCACGCGGACCCGATCCGTCGGGAGAGCTTCCGCCACCTTCCGGTAGAGGAACCCCGAGGTAGGGTTGCCGTGTTGGAGATACAGAGGGAACCCGGATCCCACCTCGAGCACATGGACCTTGATCCCCGGCTCTACCTCGACGAAGTAACTCTTGTATCCCTCCGTAAGGAATTTGGATGCGTAATCCGGTAGAGGAAATGCTTCGAAGTCGCCGGCGTCCAGAGCGACGATTCCATCTCCCTTGGGAACGACCCATTCTCCATCGCGAGTAATCAAGCCCACGAAGATGAGAGCTGCGACCGCTATGACCGCCAGCGAAATCAGGATTCGTGACTTCAAGATCCTTGTCTCCGATCCGTCGATACTTCCTTCGGCAAAGGACGGTCCTGCATGAAATCGATCATCAGTCGCGCCAGTTCGGGCCCAGCATCTTCCTGCACGAAGTGGCGAGCCCCCCGGATCGTCACATTCTGCGCGGTGGGAACCCGCTCGAGAAAGACAGCCTCATTCGCAGCTGTAATCGGGTCGGCGTCAGTGAATGCGACCAGGAAGGGCTTGTCCCACTTAGCCAGTACGGTTTCCCAGGCCACTTCATTTTCGCGAAGATGCGAGAGCACCAGGTAGGGCATGATATGCGCTGCCGCCTTGTAGCGTTGGTCCGGAAAAGGGGCCTCGTAGCCTTTGCGCGGTTGCTCTGGGCCGCCTAACAAAACGATCGCGTCGCCGATGGGCAGATCCTCCACGTGTTGGCTGTAGGCAGCCCAGCGCGGGAAGCTCAGATCGGCTCGTAGCTCTTCGGGCGTAACCGGCCCGAGCCACCAGACCAATGCCTTGAAAAGCGGATAGCCCACCGCGCCGCCCACGCCACCCGCCGAAGCCAGCGCCGTGTTGGACACCACGACCCGAGCGAAGCGGTCCGGTTCGGCGGCCACCACGCGCAGGCCGATCAAACCACCCCAGTCCTGGCCGAAGAACGTTGCGTTACGCAGGTCGAGCCGGACCACCAACTCGCGCATGGACGCCACCTGCATGGCGTAACTGTAGGCGGCTTCGTCGGCGTACTTGTCGGACTTGCCGAAACCCACCAGGTCGGGCGCCACCACGCGGTAGCCGGCCTCGACAAGAATCGGGATCATCTTGCGAAACAGGTAGCTCCACGTGGGTTCCCCGTGGATCAGAAGAATGGGTTCTGCATCCCTGGGCCCTTCATCCAGGTAGTGCACACGCATCCCATCGATCTCCATGTAATGCGAGTCGAAGGGGTATTCCGAAAGACCGACAAAGCGATCCTCGGGTGTACGCAGCACCCCGGGCCTGACCTCCTCGGAATATGCCAGGGGGGCCGATGACAAGAACACAACTAGAACCAGAACCTTTGCAATCATTGCAATCTATCTCCCGACCTTCTCTGCCTTCATCTTGCTCGCGATCCGTTCGGCCACCATCACACAGCCGAGGTAGGTATTGCCGCAAGGGATCGTCGGCATCACCGATGCATCGGCGACGCGCAGATTTGGGATGCCGTGCACCCGACAGTCGGCATCGAGTACTGGTCCCATCGGACAGGTGCCGACCATATGTCCGTAGCTGATCGTGCTGCGTTCGAGCGCGGTGGCGACCGCATCCGGCGCCTCGAGATCGTGCGGTAAGAGGGGCTTGATCTTCAGCGCTCGGAACGCAGCTGAACGTTCCCATGCTGCGAGCTGGTCGAAGGCGGGACGCAGCCGCTCTTGGGTGTCGTCCGGGAGCGGCGGTGCCACCACGGTGGGCGCAGCCTCGGGCGTGCTGCCGAGTCGGACGCTGCCGCGACCGCTCGAGCGCAGCATGAACACGGCGACCATGAGCATCGTGTCGGCGCTGGTTGGCGTGGCCAGGAACTTCAAGACGCCGAGCATGGCCTTGAGTCCTGGATTGGAATTGCCGTTGTCTCCCTGTCCGAGAAACTTCAGCTTTCCCCTGAAGGTGAGAGGGTCCTTCTCGGGGTCGTGGATCGAGACGGGCATCAGGTGATAGTCCGCATCC
>JAPKBZ010000083.1 GCA_028823175.1 Myxococcota bacterium | reverse complement strand
TTGACGCTATCGCCAAAATCTTCGTTCTTGGGCAGATAGGGCATGGCTTCGCTGATCGTGGGGAGAGACCAAAGCTGGCGCGCTTGGAAGCTGGCCAGGAGCGTGTCGAAATCCTTCTCCACCCAGCGGTCGTCGCGCTGCGTAAGCACGATGTAGCCGCCAGGCCGAACGATACGGCACAGATCCCTCAATAGGTCTGTTGCGTTTTCAATGTAGGTCAGGACACCAACACATGCGGCGGCATCAAATTCGTTGTCACCTAGCGGCAAAGGAGTGGATTGCAGATCGCAGCGCTGCAGCCTCTCGTAGAGGCCTTTCTCTCCAGCAATTTCCAATGAGGCCGCCGAAATGTCGATGCCTGCAATCCGGCATTTCAGGCGCTGGGACATGGCCTCGGCGAACATCCCTGTGCCGCAACCAACATCCAAAACGTTATCGCCGGTCTTAAGATGGCTCCAAAGTGTCGCCGCGGCATCGGCTGGGGCATGATAATCCCAGTCATTCAAAGTCGCGTCGTACGTTTTGGCCCAATTGTCGTAGTAGGATTCGATGGAGGCCGAATCTGTCGAGCCGGCCAACAAGGAATTGAAGTCGCTATCGCCGTCGGTATCGCGTCTCATGATTTCCGCATCTATTTTTCACACCGGAGTCTGGTACCAAGGACCACGGATAATGACGACATCGATCGCACACAAATAGCGAGGCCCGTGCTGGCCCCTGGCGCGTCGCCTGTTCGGTTTTCGCGGCGGTAGAGGGCGTCGCCAATAGCTAAGCTCGCGGATCATGACCGGTCCGGCGCAGATCTTCAAGCAGCCCCAATCGCGGAGCCCGACTCACTCTTAACCTCCCGATCCCGAGCAGCGGTCGCCTAGGGGATAGGACATTATAGGCGTTTACTCAAAGTAGGGGGGTGTGGCGGCCTGAGTTGTGTGTTTTGCTTTCACCAGGCGGGCGAACGTGGTCGATGCTCCAGCAACGTGATGGCGGGCGATGTGCAAGATCAAGAACCCAAGGCATTTAGCGACTCTCAGGCCGGTGCTCAGCTTCAGCGAGGGGATAGGACATACAAGCTGCCTTCTGACACAACGTCCGAGTATGGGCGTTATGTTAAATACCCAGGGGGAGCCCCGTGACGGGGATACCGGTCCTCATGTGACCGGTCGCGCGCAGATGAACCGTATTTCCATCGCAAACTCAGACGCGGCTGCTTCGGCTCTCGCCGATCCGGCTATTGCGCAGGCACATCGCGCGGTCCAGGAGCAGTTGAAATCGAGCTGAAATCGATCTGCATTCACTTCGACTGCGCTCGATTGCGAAAGGTCCCGAGCGGCGAGCCGGCGGGGTAAGTCCTAGGGGCTTCCCTCCAACTCGAAGGGATCGTTTTCGAGGTCGTATTCCTCGATGAGTCCCGTGTTCTCCCCGGCCCAGACGACCCGCTTGAAATCGACCCAGACCTCGGCGACGAAATTGATTGAATCGTCGAGCGCCATTTCGATGAAGATCGACGTGCGGGGGAGTTCCCAGCCCTCGATGGCGTCGCGCAGGCTCAGGCCGTCTGTGGGGAAATCGATTCCCGCGTAGTCGGCGAATGTCGGAGCCAGGTCGTGAATGGCGACCAGGTCGGGGGCCACCCCGGGCGCGTCTCGGCGCGGATAGCGAACCACCAGGGGAATTCGGGCCGATTCCTCGTAGGCGAGTCCCTTTCCCAGACCACCGTGCTCGCCAAACATGAAACCGTTGTCCGACGTAAAGACCACGAGCGTAGTTTCGGCAATTTCCGCATCGTCGATGGCCTCCAGGATGCGCCCCAGTGAGTCGTCGACATGAGTGAGGATTTCGAGATACGGCTCCCAGTAGGCCCAAACTTCATCCTCGTCGAGCTGGAGCGCTTCGTACAAATCGCTCGGGAGCAAAAGGGGTTTGTCGGACAGATCGGATTCGCCGAGGCTCGGTGGCTTCGCCGGTGTGAGGCCGGCGAAGAGACCCTCGTAATCCGGGTGGGGCTCCAAGGGCACATGGGGCGCCCAATAGGCAACCGAAAGGAAAAAGGGATCCTTGCCAGCGTTTTGCTCGACGAATTCGATTGCTGCGTCGGTGAATAGATCGATGCTGTGCCCCTCGAGAATCTCGGTGACCCCGTTCCGACTGACTTTGGGATCGATATAGACCGATCCTGGACTGAATAGAACTTCGAGACCATCGGAAAAGGCGAGCCAGTGGTCCCATCCCGGCGGTACACTCGGGAATCCGTTTCGATATCCATTGATGTACTCGCCGATGTGACCCGTTATGTATCCGCTCCTCTGCAAGGCGACGGCGATTGTCTCCGAGTCGTCGAATTCCTCGTAGGCCCCCTCGTTTTCATCCTCGAGCCCCAGCGTCGAGGCCCGCCGGCCCGAGAAGAACGAAGCTCTCGAAGGGCCGCAGACGGGCGAGTTCGCATAGGCGCGCTCGAAGAGCACACCATCCTGGGCCAGACTGTCGAGATTCGGCATGTAGGACAGGGTGTCGGCTCGCTGGTCGTCCGTCATGATGACGATGATATTCGGCCTGGGGTCGTTCGCGGTTGGTGCGTCTTCGCAGGCTATGCAGATTGCAGAGAGCAGTAGGGTGAACGTGCGAATCGGATTGGATTTCGCTGGTCGCGAGCTGAATAATGGAAGAAGGATTTGCCGGGGCTTCTGGTAGCCGCCTCGATCGGTTTCAGCGCGCCAGGGGAGATCTTTCATACTGCAGCTGCTCGGGGATAGGACATTCAAGCTGCATTCTGGCACAACGTCCGAGTATGGGCGTTATGTTAAATACCCAGGGGGAGCCCCGTGACGGGAAAGGACTTGGTGCATAGGAAGAATAAGCCCCGGATTCGCTCGGCGCGAGAGTATCGGATCTGTCGGATTGGCTTGCAGCGGCTCGCGAGGCTCGCGCGCGGGCTCCAAGCCCTCGCATTCACGGTGCGGCCCGAGGTTCTCGCGATCGCCAAGAGAGTTTCCGAGCGTCGACCCACAGGGATCCTGACGAATAATGCCCCCCTGCTAGAAGAGGCTCTGCCGATCCACTTTCCAGAACTGGTGGATACGTTCGACCCGATTCTCTTCTCCTTCCAATTCGGCCACGTCAAGCCGGAGCGGGCCATCTTTGAGGCTGTCCAAGCCCACCTCGGCGTACCTGCAAGCGAAATTCTCTTGCTAGACGATACTGCGGGCCACGTAGCGGCAGCCTCCGCGAGTGGTTGGGACACCATCCACTACCAGTCCGCATCACAGCTTCGGAACTCGCTCGCGTCGCGTTCGCTCATCGGTGAAGCTGTCTAACAAGCCGTTGCAGCGGGCATGCTCACGCCTAGCTGTACCTGGGCATGGTAGAATCGCGATCATCCCAGGTGTTCAAGTGGTTGCTCGGCAGATCGCCGCACGCCGCTGAACGCCGATCCGTTGGGCGGACTCGCTCACTACGGCAGATTGACAAGATTTCGATGATTGAGAATCACTTTGGCGAGGCTGTGGCTTCGCGATACGACGCAACCGTTGGAGATAGATCGACTCCCGAGGTGCTTGGCCCGACCGTTGACCTATTGGCCGAGCTTGCTGGGGATGGTGCGGCTCTGGAGTTTGCAGTCGGCACGGGCCGGGTCGCATTGCCTCTTGCCGACCGTGGCGTTCCCGTTTCGGGGATCGAGCTGTCCGAGGATATGATAAGTCGACTTCGAGCTAAGGACGGCGGCGACCGAATCGATGTGACGCTTGGTGACATCACAGATGCCCGCATCGCTGGTCGCTTCAATTTGGTGTTCCTCGTCTACAACACCATCGGGAACGTCTTCACTCAGGAAAGGCAGGTTGCTTGCTTTGCAAACGCCGCTGCTCATCTCGAGCCGGGAGGCCATTTCGTTATTGAGGTAGGGGTTCCAAACCTGCGCCGGCTGCCACCCGGGGAGAACGCATGCGTGTTCGCCCACACAAAGGGATACGTGGGTTATGACCGGTACACGGATTTTGTCGCTCAGCAAGCGGTCTCGCACCACTTCATCGTCGGCGACGAAGGCTCTCGCGAAATCCAGACTCCGTTTCGTTTTGTATATCCGTCGGAACTAGACTTGATGGCCAAGCTCGCTCGTATGTCCTTGATTGATCGATGGGCCGACTGGGACAAATCTCCATTCACTGGAGACAGTCGTTCACATGTATCTGTCTGGCAGAAAGCTGCCTCTTGACCGCAGAAAAAGATCGTTCAGGGGATAGGACATTCAAGCTGCATTCTGGCACAACGTCCGAGTATGGGCGTTATGTTAAATACCCAGGGGGAGCCCCGTGACGGGGATCGCCGCAGTCGTGGACCTACATCCGATTCGATTGGCCGGCGGTCATAGTTTTGCCACTGATCTGATCGAAATCGCGGGTGGCAACAGCGTCACCCATGGCGGCGAGGAGTCCACCATTGTGCTCGAAGACATGGACTGGCAGCGCCTTGCCACGGATCTCGTTCTCGTTCTGACTCGGGAAAATTTCGAGTTTGCCGAGCGCGAGGCCCTCAGGGCCGCGCTTCCACCCGAGTACCCCGTGATCTTCTTCCCCTTCGACGCCGAGCTGTTCTGGCTGGATTCTCCGGCCGAGACCGCGAGCCGGCTCCAGAAAGTCTTGGCCAGTTGGACGAAAAACCGATCGTGATCAACCCCAGCCTGGAGATCGGCTTCGAGTCCCTTGGGAGCGACGGATCGCGGCGATGAGGACCACACAGACCGCGGAGGCCAGAGCCGTGCGCGGCTCCGGGACAAGCTCGGCTCTTTGCCATAGGGTGCCGTCGGGCGAGAAGAGAACGTCCACCGACGCGGTGGACTCCAGGAAGAAGTCCTGCTCGAGCCGCTGGCTCGAGTAGGTCCAGCTGGCGGGTAGAGCGAGAAACGAATAAGCGCCGAGGAGGCTCGGATCCACGCTGACCAGCTGGGAATAGGTCGCCGTGAAGAGGACATAGTCGCCGCCCGATGGGTCGGTCACCAGGTGGACCACCGAGCCGGCGTCGAAACGCCACAGGCTGTCGCGGGCCACACGGGCCAGGGCAAATCCCCCGCCCAGGGGCGAGACGCTTTCGAGCACGGCGGCCAGTTCGTACTCGTTGCCCGGGATCGATGAAATCGCGTCGAGACTGGCGGGCGCGCCGAAGGGGGCGGGGCCCGAGAGCCCGGTCCGGCGCAGAATGGCCGAAGCGAGCATTTCCCGCCCGAATCGCAGCGCGTAGCCGGGCGGCGGAACGGCGCTGGCATGGTCGCTGCCGTTGCAGGCAAAGCAGAGATAAACGCCTCGGGGCAGTCCGCCCGACGAGTGAATCTCGCTCAGGCCCGCGGCGGGAGGCGTAAATGCGAAGAGCCAGAGGAGCGAAAACAGCAAGAGCTGACGACGACGGCGCCCCGCGGCCACGGCAAGCTCCTGACAGATCATCGTCATTAGCGGCATGACCCCTTCCAGAGATTGGCCGATCCCACTCAGTCCTCCGTGGAGCGCCTTGAAGGGGATAGGACATTCAAGCTGCATTCTGGCACAACGTCCGAGTATGGGCGTTATGTTAAATACCCAGGGGGAGCCCGTGACGGGGGTGCCCGCGCGCTGATCGACGCGCGCCAGGACGTTCCTGCCACCGCGGCTGCGGGGCGGTGACCTGGGCCGACAGGTCGTCGATCTGCGCCTGGAGTGCGCCCGGGTGGCGTTGAGGTCCTGGTCGGTGGCCGTTGACTGGCTCAAGGTGTGAGGCACTTCACATCCGATCCCCACTCCTTCCCCGACTGAGGGTTCATACGGCGCCATGTGGGCGCCCGATGAACCCGGAAAAAAGGAAGGAATACCCCATGAAAGCTCTACGTCTATTCACTACGAAAGCAGCCACGCCGTCCAACGACAATCGACACACGTGTACGATGTTCTATGGAAACAACGCCGAGGCTCGGTCCGACTCCCCCTCGAGTCCGAAATCATGCGGGAAACGAGGAAACCACATGATCCGTTTCAGCCGCACCGGCTGGACACTGTTCTCGGCCGCGGTTTTCGCCCTACTTTTCTCGGGAGTGGCGAATGCCCAGAGTCATCTCGGCCAGGATCCGAACGACCACGTCATTCTGTCGTTCTACGGGCAAGGCCAGTCGGGCCTCTGCGGCGACGGGGATGGCCTTACGATGGAGTTTCGCCGAGTTCTTCCGGACGGTACGCAGGCGAGTTTCTCCATCCCCACGGGTAAGCTCTTCGTTGTCACGGACTTCGACCTCACCAGCTACGAGCCCACGCTCGCGCGCGGGGGGGCACTCGATACGATATTGCGGATCGCGCGTCCGAACCATGGGTCTAGCCCGATCGTCTACCGCTCCTCGTTCCACCTCGTGCAGGATCTCGAGTCGCGGAACTTCACGCGGAACTTCCAGACGCTGGCAGGCATCTCGGTCGCGAAGAACTCGGAACTCTGTCCCGAGATCTGGTTGGACAACGGATCGCCGGGTCAGGGGGTTCCTCTGAAGGTGACCTCGGGCACGTATCGCGGCTATCTGATCAGCGACGGGACCAGCGACCAAACCATCGGATTGCCGACGGAGATACGAAAGTCGTTGACTGGCCGCTGACTCAACGGACGATCCCCGTCACGGGGCTGCCCTAGGGATTTGACACAACGCCTATACCCGGACGTTGTGGGGATAGGACATTCAAGCTGTGTTCTGGCACAACGTCCGAGCCTGGGCGTTATGTTAAATCCTTAGGGGAGCCCTGTCGCGGGGCGCAGAGGCTTGCTTCAAATCATCTGATCCATGACCCGCAACAGGGCCGCGGCGATTGGGGCGGGCACTTCTTCCTGCAGGAAGTGCCCGCCTGCCGTTTCAGTGACGAGCGCATCGGGAAAATTTTGCTTCATCAAGGGGAGTGCCTTGGCCAGAATCGGGTCGTTCATTCCCCAGACGAGTTCAGCGGGAATATCCAACCCCTGGACATACCGTTCAATCACCCTCATCGCCGGCGTTGTGGGATGATCCGGCCCGTCGGGCACCATGCGCATCATCGCCAGCGGCGCTTTGGCATTGCCGCTTTCTTCGACGGGCCTGGCGTACAAGTCCAACACGTCGGGCGGAAGAGAATCGGGGTCGCCCTGGTTCCGAGGCAGGTTCTCGAAGATCGAGACAAGAACCTCAAGTAGGAGTTCACCAACGACTGGCCTCTTGGCGATGGCATGGCCACGGGAAAGGTCTCCCTCTTCAATCGCAGCGTTGAAAAAAGTGTTGAGCACAACCACCCCCTTCAGCAGATCGGGGGAACGTGCGAGGGCCCCCATGCCGATCGGGCCACCCCAATCCTGCCCCGCATAGACCAGTTCGGTCAGCTTCAACTGCTCGAGAACCCCGTGGATCCAGCGGATGTGATTGTCGAGGGTATGTTCACTCGCTGGTACTTTGCTCGAGAACCCGAGCCCCACCAATGTCGGCATGATCACGCGGACCCGATCCGTCGGGAGAGCTTCCGCCACCTTCCGGTAGAGGAACCCCGAGGTAGGGTTGCCGTGCAGCAGAAGCAGAGGAAAGCCGGAACCCACTTCGAGCACGTGAACCTTGATCCCCGGCTCGACCTCGACGAAATAGCTCTTGTATCCCTGCGTGAGGTATTGCGCTGCGTAATCCGGCAGGGGAAACGCTTCAAAGTCACCGGCGTCCAGGGCGACGGTTCCATCTCCGTCCGGAACGACCCTTTCTCCATCGAGAGTGACCCTGCCCGCGAAGATGAGAGCTGCGACCGCTATGACCGCCAGCGAAATCAGAATTCGTGACTTCAAGATCCTTGTCTCCGATCCGTCGATACTTCCTTCGGCAAAGGACGGTCCTGCATGAAATCGATCATCAGTCGCGCCAGTTCGGGCCCAGCATCTTCCTGCACGAAGTGGCGAGCCCCCCGGATCGTCACATTCTGCGCGGTGGGAACCCGCTCGAGAAAGACAGCCTCATTCGCAGCTGTAATCGGGTCGGCGTCAGTGAATGCGACCAGGAAGGGCTTGTCCCACTTAGCCAGTACGGTTTCCCAGGCCACTTCATTTTCGCGAAGATGCGAGAGCACCAGGTAGGGCATGATATGCGCTGCCGCCTTGTAGCGTTGGTCCGGAAAAGGGGCCTCGTAGCCTTTGCGCGGTTGCTCTGGGCCGCCTAACAAAACGATCGCGTCGCCGATGGGCAGATCCTCCACGTGTTGGCTGTAGGCAGCCCAGCGCGGGAAGCTCAGATCGGCTCGTAGCTCTTCGGGCGTAACCGGCCCGAGCCACCAGACCAATGCCTTGAAAAGCGGATAGCCCACCGCGCCGCCCACGCCACCCGCCGAAGCCAGCGCCGTGTTGGACACCACGACCCGAGCGAAGCGGTCCGGTTCGGCGGCCACCACGCGCAGGCCGATCAAACCACCCCAGTCCTGGCCGAAGAACGTTGCGTTACGCAGGTCGAGCCGGACCACCAGCTCGCGCATGAACTCCACCTGCATGGCATAACTGTAGGCGGCTTCGTCCGCGTACTTGTCGGACTTTCCGAAACCCACCAGGTCGGGCGCCACCACGCGGTAGCCGGCCCCGGCAAGAATGGGAATCATCTTGCGAAAGAGGTAGCTCCACGTGGGTTCCCCGTGGATCAGGAGAATGGGTTCTCCGTCCTTGGGCCCTTCATCCAGGTAGTGCACGCGCATCCCGTCGATCTCCATGTAGTGCGCCTCGAAGGGGTATCCCTCCAGATCGACGAAGCGGGCGTCGGGTGTACGCAGGACCCCAGGCCTGATCTCCTCGGAATGTGCCAGCGGGGCCCATGACAACAGCGCAACCAAAACCAGAAACTTTGAGATCATTAGAGTCTTCCTTCTCATCAACGGGGCGAACGGCCTGATGGACCCAGCCGCTCTGCGGCCAGGAGCGGAGTTAGGGCTGATAGTGGATCGGCGACGTGTACGCACGCTCTTGGATCGAGAGTGCCCGGCCCGTCTCGGCGGGGTCGATCCCGAGGGCCACGGCGTCGAGCAAGCTGTGTCGTGGCGTCGGAACCTCGAGCACGCGCACATAATAGAAGGCGCGCTCGCTCGGATCGAAATCCGGATCGGTCCATACCGCCGACAGTGTCGCGTTGCCGTGCTCGTTCGTGTACATCGCGGTGGTGGGGTCCACGGTATCGGGCACCCTCGGCACTCGGCCCTGAGAATCGGGCTTGCGCTTGCCTTCGGCTTGCCCCGCCCAGGCGACGTCGTAGACATGCTCGCGCGGCGTGCCGCCCTCGATCCAACCCTTCACCATTTGAATGCGATCGAGATGCGCACTCATCGGATCCTTGGCCGCGTGGATCATGAAGCCGGGCGCGCTCGTGAGTGAACGGAGTTCGCCGCCCATGGGCACGCCACTCGCCTTGCCGACGGCGGCGATGTCATTGCTCATCTCGTCGCCTGGCCTTATTCCCGCACCGCCGTAGACCCGCACCCGGATCCGCGACCCGGTTGTCGCGTAAACCTCGCGCCGTTTGAACGCCGCAAGGATTGCGTCGCGCGTATTCTCTTCTGCCCACACGGCCGCCAGGCCCGAAGCGGACATCGTCCAGCCATTGGGTCCCTGGATGGGCGCATCATCCCTCGTGACCTTCTTGTTCTCGGGGGTCGAGTCCATCGCGAACTTGCCCCAGAAATTCGGCTCCTCGGCACTGGAAACGCCGCCGTGCGAATCCGTCGAACCGATCAAGCCAAAGCGATACGGATTGAAGCCAATGCGTTCCTCGATCGCGAGGCCGGCGAGCAGCCCCGAGCGAACGTAGTCCGCCGGTTTCGGATCGTAGGCTTGAGGATTGGGTTGTAGATAGAAGGGAAACTCTTCGAAATCGGCGAAGGGGTCTTCCGGTGACAGGGTCGGGTGGGTCTCCGAATCGCCCTTGATCTGGGTCGCCTCGACGACGGTCTCCCACTTGGCGCGCTGCTTCGCCCAGGCCGCATCGATCGGCGTTCCCCGCAGCCTCTCCTCCGCCGGAAACATATAGCCCTTCGAGACATTCGAGTTGTGGGGGATCGCAACGAAGTCCGCACCTGTCGCCGCAGACGTTTCGTCGAGCCATGTCCAAAGGTCTTCGGGATAGCTGCTTTCGCCCGAGCCAAAAGGGACAAAATTCTTTGCCACGCTCGCATCAGCGCTCGTGAAGACGACGCGATGCAGATTGGCGCCACCGGGCATCGAACTCCACTCCCAGCCGATCAGCGCGCTGAACTCGCCTGGCACGTTGTGCTGATCGGCAAGCTCGATCGCTTCGTTCCAGATCGTTCGCTTCATGAAAGCGCCACCCGGCGGTGAAGAGTTGGGCGGATTCGCAGCGGCGGTCCGGACATCCTCTTTCGCCTGTTCCGCCAAGGCCTGGGTCATGATCGAGAACCCCTCGCCCTTCTCGAGCTTCCCGCGCAACCACCACTCGACGACGGGTGCCGCCAGATTGGCGAGGAAGCCGAGTTCTTCGCGCGGCACACCGCGTTCCATCGCATAGCGCAGTGCGCCCAGGGCCTCAGCGTGGTCGGCGACGACCAGAAAATCGAGGGGCGTATTGATCTGCACGCGGGCGCGGTTTCCGGGATGGACGACCGGCAGGCCCTTGGCAAAGCGATAGGCGGTGTCGGGGTCGGCCGTCATGTTGCCGAACAGGTAGGCATCGACCGAGTTCGAGGAGTGGAGGTGTGTATCGCCCCACAGCAGCTGATCTTGCGCACTCGCGGCGCCGGCGAATGCCGTGAGAGTGGCGAATGCCGAAAGAGAGGCCAGTGCGATGATGGAAAGGCTGCGCAGAGTCGCGACCGTTCGATGGTTGAGCTTCATGACTGTGGATCCTCGCTTCGGGATGGGCATGGGGGGCACCTGTTACCAAGCGTTTTGGATGACGTTCGGCGACTAAGCGCGCGCGTTGTGGCGTAGCTACGAAGCCAGTCCCAAAGGAATAAAGGTCATGGCTAGCAACAAACGAGGGTCTCCCGGATGAAACCAGGGGTCGATGGGAAATGCGATTGTCTTCTGAACTGCCGCCACCTTGAACGCGTGAATGGCCTCGTCGGATGTCGCCATCTCTTCCGCAATCTCCATCATGTCACGTCGGCTTCGGTAACGAACCAAGAGACCGCTATCCCAATTTTCGCCACCTTCGATTCCCCAGATGTCGAGGGCGGTGTTGGCTGCGGTTCCCCCCATGACCGGGTGAGCAGCACGTCTCAGCGCCTTGGCAAAGAAGGGTTCCGCGTAGCGATTGACAACTTCTTCGCTGGTATCACCGGGTTCGACGCCCTCCACCTGTTTGGGCGTGTCGTAAAGGTCGACCGCATTCCACATGGCCCAGTCGTCGCCCGTATCGCTCTTCATGAAGCTGATCCAGCGCTCGCTGTGCTCGCTCATCTCCGGGTTGCTGGCGAGGACCTTGGTGTAGTGGGCGATTTCTTCGTCGCTAAGTGGGCCACCGAACGAGGTATACCAATAGAAGAAGGCCGCGTAGACAACCCCGAGGATTGCCCAGCTCCGTGAGAGCCCCTTACTGCTCGATTGATCGTCTGTGGCCACGCGCTGCTCCTAGTAGAGAATCCGATGAGATGAGATGAAGAGTGGGGTGCGGGGAGTCAGACTCCGTTTGGGTCAACCTCCTAGAGGCCTTCGATGGGCTGGGTCGCGAGTAGGCGCGTGCGAGCCAGTGCCGCGGCTCGATGTACGTGGGCGGCCCGATACTTCGGCTGAGCCAGCATCGTCATCATCGCGGCCGGGGACGGATAGACCGCGATCGCGACTTGATGCCAGTGGCCATCGTCGGTTCCCGGTAGCGCGCTGATCCTGCGGCCCGACCATCCAACCCGTCCACCCACCGCGCCGAGCGTGCCGATCATTCCACGCACGTAGAGTTGGTATGCGGCGTCGCCAGAGATCTTCGTCAAAGGCGCGGCGTCTTGTGTGTCATGTGCGTAGACGGCGGTCTCTGCGTACTCGAGAAAGTTCAGCATCCAGATCGGTCGGTCGCCCGCGCGCTCGGCCAGTCTGGCCCAGCGTGCTTCGTCCGGCTCTTCGCCCAGAATAAGTGCGCCTTCGATGAGTGACTCGAGCTTCTGCTCGTCATCGATCTTCGGTACGGGCGTGCGTGCCAGCAGGCCGAGTGCGGAAGGCAAAGTTCGTTGCACGAATGACTCGATTCCACGCGATGGTCGGAGCGTATAAGTTCGAATCGGATCGGTGGAGAGCTCTGGCCCCCATTCCTTCCGCTTAGCGAGGGCGATACGGCCGGCCTCCGGTGTCGGGTACCAGGTGACAACGAACAGCCCGGTGGCATGATCGGGCTTCGAGGCTCGCTTGTCGGGGACGATCATCGGGACGATCGCTTTGTTTGCCAGTACCCTGCGGCCGCCGGTCTCGCGGGCGATCTGGGTGGCCTTTGTGACGAAAGCGCGATTCGCCTCGGGTGTCTTCGTCTCGACGAGGTCGATGAGTGCGACGGGACGCTGCGCCGAAACGGACGAGAAGGCTTCGTCGTTCATTGATTCGCTCCACCCAGCTTAGAGAGCACCGGGATCGTCGCGACCGCCAGTGTGTCCCCGAGCTGCTTGCCCGGCCCGATCCGGTTGATGAACGCACTGCCGATCATCGCGTGCATGTGATCGATGCCGGGGTAATAGACGGCCGCGAAGTGTTTGAAACGATGCTGGCCCTCGACTCTGCCCTCGACCCCGACCGCGCGTCCCATGTGCATCGGGCCGTACCCGCCCTCGGCCATGCCACGCATCATCTCTTGAGTGTAGGAGCCATCGGCCGATCGTTGTTCAGCAGTCCCTGGCTGGATCAGGTTGACGATCACGATCGCGTCATCACGGATATCGCGGTAGTCGTCGAGCTTGAGAATCTCCTTACGCTTCATCTGGATCGGGGGCAGCGCATCCTCGTCGGCTAGGGGCTCGAAGGGCAGGATCGGCTTCCGGCGAAGGACGAGATCGCGCAGGCGCACTGCGCCGAGCATGATCGGCAGCATCCCGTTCAAGAGCGCTGAGCGTTGGAACCCGTGCACATAGCTGCGCTCGCAGCCACCGAGCACTTTCCCGACGTCGGCGCTTTCGTGCCAGCGGTCGAAGGCGTCTCGAGACGGATACTGCGCCAGCACCACCGCGCTCCAGTCGTTGGCGAGCTGCGTCGATTCCGCCATGGTCACGCCAACCAGGCCGGCGTAGACCACGCGCCCACCGCCCGGCGCTTCGATCACGTCGCGCAGCGCGCGAAGCGTTGCCAGCTCTCCCTCGCGCCCCAGAGCCGCCTCGACCTTGAGGAGGGTCACCGTGTGGAACGTGGCGCCGGGATAGAGAAGAGGCTGTCGGTCGTCCACGCGCTCACGCCGGACCCGCAGATACCGGAGGTGCTGCCAAATACCGGCGATCACCGCCCCCGCGATGCCCACTACCATGAAGAGTAGAAAGATCTTCGTCACGAGGTCCCCTCTTCAGACATTGGCGACATCCGCAGCTTTCGCTCGAGCCCCTTGAGCTTGGCCTGGATCTCGGGCCGACGCTCTTCATTAACGAGGCCGAGAAAAGCGAGATTCAGGCCATAGAGAGCGCGCGCTTCGAAATGGGCATCGTCGATCCGGCCGAGCGCCCATTGGACCTGGGCGAACTGGGCACCGTGTTGGATCTGCCAGGCCACCTGCTCGGGCGAGAGAGTGCTCTCCAGCAAGCCGCGCTTGCGCGCCGTCCGGATGACCTGCGACAGGATGCCGATCGAGTGAGCCATATGCTCGACGGGCGATGGATGCCCCGCGATCTCCCCCTCGAGCCAGGCGAGGATCATCGGCCGGAAGAGTTCGCTCTGACGGCACATCTCCCGGACGGTGTGCCGAACGAGCGAGCGACAGTAGTCGAGGGGATCATCCGTCGACGTGTCTTTCGGAAGCGTCGCCTCCATCTTATCCCTGGCGTCGAGCGTGAGCGCCTTCAGGATCTCTTCGCGCGTGCCCCAGAGGTTGTAGAGCGTATTGACGCTGAGTGATGCCTCTTCGGCGAGCTTGCGCATCGAGAGCGCGCCGAGCCCGCCACGGCTCAGGAGGCCCCGCGCTGCCTTGAGAATCTTCTGGCGACGCAGCTCGATGTTGCGCTCGCGCAGGCCGGTCGGGGATTGTCTCCCTTCGGTAGCTTCTTGCGACATTGTGACAAATTGATACAATGTCTCAAGTTTATTGTCAACCTGCGGGAGCGAGTGCCGTACGTCCACGAGGCCACCCTGCGCATTCAGGAGAGGTGATTCGGTCAGCAGTGGCCGGCACTTCGATTCCGGCCCTTGCCAACACGAAGTCGTTCCAGTCAAGAGAACAGGAGAGACTGATGGCGGAACAGGAACGACACATTGTCGTGATTGGGGGAGGCACCTCGGGCTCCGTTCTCGCGGCCCGACTGAGTGAGGATCCCAGTGTTTCGGTGACGCTGCTCGAGCTCGGGCCCGATCACGACGCCTACGACGAGAGCGTGCTCGATCCCATCCGAGCCGGCGCCGTATGGTCGGGCGGCGGAGAGAACGTCACGCCTACGC
>JAPKBZ010000190.1 GCA_028823175.1 Myxococcota bacterium | reverse complement strand
CGCCGGCTCGTGCAGTTCTTGACTCTTGGGTGCTTTGATTGATTTGATCCTTTGATTTGACCGGGGGGGGGGAAGTCGCGAGCAGGGCGCCTCTCATCTGAACCGCACACGTAGGATCACCTATTATAGACCTCCAGATTTCAGCCCTCCTCGCAGGAGTTCGACCATGGCGCAATCACGGAAAACGGCGAAGAAGAAGGTTGCCAGCCGGAGGGCCTCGAAGGCCCCGGTCGGTGTTCGGGGGCGCAGGATCAGGCCGCTGTTGGGTCAGTACGTCTATTCCGCGTGGCTTGCCGAGCGGGAAATCATTCGTGAGACCGCCACGGGATCCCCTAGGGATTTAACATAACGCCCCTACTCGGACGTTGTGCCAGAAGGCAGCTTAAATGTCCTATCCCCCGGCGTCTACTATGTCAAAAGCGAAGACAACTCCGGGGGCCTCTTCTTGATGGATCCGAGGCAGGGTGCAGGTGCGCTCTACTGGCCGACCAACGCGGTGACCGAACGCGGCGCTATCAACATCCAGCCTCGCCCGGGTCTCTTGGTTCTTTTCCCTTCCTGGCTCGAGCACTACACGGATCCGAATCAATCGGACGACGAGCGGGTCTGCATTTCCTTCAATACGCACTTCGCGAAGGGCGAAGACGGCCTTCAGCAGTGGGGCCTGGTCTGACGGACGCATCGCTGCCCCCGGTGTATCTCGTCAGACCATTTCGGACACAAGAGCGATTTTGCTAAGAGGGGGATAGGACATTCAATCTGCTTTCCGGCACAACGCCCATAGCCGGGCTTTGTGCCAGAAGCCAGCTTGAAAGTCCTATCCTCCTCCAGCGAGTTCACCCAGCGTTGAAGATTCGATGTGGAGCGTGCCCGAGCCGTTGCTGAGCACGGGCGCGGAAGCCACCACCAGCGCGCTCTCGCGCAGTTCGATGTCGGGGCCCACGAGGGTCCGGGCAGAGCCAATGCTGGCGAGCCCAACAAGGGCCAGGGAAGTCAGGGCGATCCTAGCTGTTCGCCTGGCTCCCTCTCTCTACGTCCGCGCTAAGCCGCCCAATGTGGCTCGACGGAAGGCTCTACTTCGGTGGGAGTCCGATATCCAGGTCGGCAAAGAACCTCGATCTTGACCCGAGAGTCTGTATCAATCTTTCGGAAGAAGATGAAACCAGCGATCGTGCTGTCATCCTCCGCGGCCACGTTGCAACCGTGCGTCCAGACCGCGCCCTCGCGGTTAAGCTCGTGACCGCATCGAACGAGAAGTATGCGTACGAACAGATCGTCGACCAGTATGAGGGCAATGCCATTTTCGAGCTCACACCCGAAATGGTTCTAGCCTGGACGGAGCTCGCGAATGCAACCCGATGGCGAGTCTCGTAGTCTGCGCGCGGGGTATAGGACATTCAAGCTGGGTTTTTCCCCAACGCCCAAGTCTCGGCCCCATTTCAGAGCCCTTCGGTTGCTCCAGCGGGGCGCAAACCCCCGAGGAGACCAACCCGGGTTTGGGCGCCCGCCCGGCGTCGCTCCTTGCGCGGAGTGAGGACCGTGCGACCTAGATCAACTCTCGGCCCATGGACGCTGCGGTTCACCTAGCAACTCGGGCTCTTCTCAGGTCACGGCCACAGCCAGGACAACGGGCGATGATCCTCGCTGCTCGAACCACACGATATGCTCGGCGACGAAGTCGAGAACCAGACGGTAGTGGCCGGGCTCAGGGAAAGAAAAATCCAAGCCGATCCGGACCGATTCTCCGGGATCGATATCACGGGGGAGGTCGCTTCGGGCAAAGTCGTAGTCGCACAACTTTCCAGTTTCGGAGTAAAAATGGGCGCCAAGGCGCACCTGTCCGATGCCGCTCGGCGTCTTGGCCAGCCAGCGTGCATGGCCGATATTGCGCGCCTTCACCTCGAGATGAACCGGGGAACCCGCCTTCAAAGACAGCTCGGGCTGCTTGACCTCCAATTCGTGCGCGAGACCTTCGCTTCGCCGGCTGTCAAAGACGAGTGGGCCTTTGTCTAGAAAGAACACGCCACCATTACGCGCAAGAGCCTGTGCGTTTGAAAAAACTTTCGTTTGGAGGCCAGATCCGCCCCCCGCCTCCATGAGTTCTTCGTGTTCTTTCAGGTTGATCTCGAGGTCCGTCATGACCTTGGTACGAAGATTCGTGAACCCCGCGCTCATCGCCATGCGTCCGACTTCTGCGAGAACCACGTCACTTTCGAGCACATTGTGGTTTGCCATCTCGGCCTGAGCTTCGGGTGTTTGCGAGTGTTGCGGACCGGGCTCGCAGAATCCCGCTACTCCTCCCGGGCGAAGAACTCGGAAGAGTTCCCCAAGCACTTCACGCGGGTTTGCGACGTGGTGAAATGCGTCGAAACAGACAATGCGATCTACGGATTCGTCGGGGAGCTCGATTCTGTGGCCGTCGAAGCAGAGAAAACGCGGTTCGGCAATGGGTCGGTTGATGGGAGGATGCTTTCGAAACAATTCTTTCCCGAGCTCAAGTGCCGAATGAGATACGTCGCACGAGATGGTTTCACAGCGCATCTGTGCGAGGAAACGAGAAAGCCAACAACTCCCCGCTGCAAAATCGAGGACAGTCATCGAAGGCCCTAGGTTCATTCCTGCAAGGAGAACACCGAGATTGCGGAGCAAATTGGGAGCTTCGTCCAAAGAATGGAACGGCTTTGCAAGAAGTGGCTCTGGGTTGGCGACCCCAGCGAAGTAGGCCTCTGCGGTCTCGCAGAAGTCCTCGACAGTAAGGCTCTTGATGAGCATATTAGGGTCGATCAGGGTCTTTTGGGCCACGGCTTCCAACGTAGCAACTTGCCGGTTGGAATGAGCAGAGCGTCGGCGAAAGCGATTGCCCGCCACGGGGCTCCCCTAGGGATTTAACATAACGCCCCTACTCGGACGTTGTGTTAAATCCCTAGGGGAGCCCCGTGGCGGGGCATAAGTCTCACCAGTCGCCCGA
>JAPKBZ010000028.1 GCA_028823175.1 Myxococcota bacterium | reverse complement strand
GAGCTAGGCAGGCCCTGCTCCCGGGCCCCACACCCCCTGAGTCGGTCGGCGAGGGGAAAACCTTCCGAGGCTCCAGCGAAACGGGCTCGCCAGGGCTCAAGGGTCTGGTGACGAGGGTACCCCGATAGCCGGGTCCGAGACCGTTCTGTTTGTGCTTGAAGCCCAGCTAGGCCCGGCTCTTCGCTGAGGAGGTGCTGTTTTCGCTGGGAAAGAGTCGGTTCGCGCGTTTATTTTGGTCTCAGAGAATCCCAAAAATCTGTCAGGATACCTTCCGCCTAGGCTGAGCGAAGTTTCATTTCACAGTCGGCTGCAATGCTCTTGGCGAGCGCACTGAGTCGTTGTCGATAGAGATTGATCGAGGGCCGATCGAGTTTGAAGCCCCTCGGCGCATACTCAAGCATGTCGATCCATCCCTGCCGCCTCTCCCGGATCGCAGCGGACCGGCCCGGTGGCCCCACTTTCTTCAGATAGGTCTCAAGACCACGACGAATTCGGGCCATGACGGTGCCCACTGCGCGGGGTGCATACTCGGACTTTGCACTGAGCAGTTCATCACCGTAGGGGGATGCGGAAGTCCGCTCCCAGAAGGCGCCGTCGAAGTTCTGAAGAAAACCGTCAAGCTGGTCGGCTACAGAACCATCCAGTTCGAGCGCCGAGAGGGCGTCGTTCGCCGCATCTTCGACCAGAGCAGTGAACGCATACCCGAAGATATCGCCCTTGTTCTGAAAATATTGGTAGAGCGCCGGTCGAGACATACCCGCTTCGTTCGCGATGTTGGCCATCGACGTGCGAGCAAAGCCCCTGGCCGAAAAAACATTGATCGCAGCTGCGGCGATCGAAGCACGCTTGGGGTCTTCTTGGAGGTCTTCCGTCATTCAAAAATTTTGACACAAGGCGGTCATTTTGTCAGGCCGAATTACTGGCGATAGGCGCCGCCGATCCCGTCCCGTTCCCTCTCCCGAGGCCTTCTTGACATAATTTTAATATTATGTCAGCTTCAGCGCCGGTGGAAAAGCATGATATTGCTCCTGGGGACGGAGGGCAGGGAGCACTCCGTGAGTCGGTGAGAAGAGATTTTGTCGGTCCTAGAGCGAGCGGAAAAGCCGATATTGGAGAGTTGGACATGGCGCCGAAAACCGTACTGATTACAGGGTGTTCTACTGGCATTGGCCGCCTTGCGGCAAAAACCTTCCAAAAGAAGGGGTGGAATGTCGTGGCGACCATGCGCTCGCTGGACGATCAGGGAGATCTCGCCGACCTCGATTCGGTCTTCGTCACTCGGCTCGATGTGACGGATAGTGAGAGCATCCGTGCCGCCGTGGACGCGTCGATCGAGCGGTTTGGGGCGATCGATGTGCTCGTAAATAATGCGGGCCGAGGGGGTCGGGCGCTCCTTGAACAGACGACCGACGAGAAGATCTTGTCGCTATACGACATTAACGTGTTCGGTTTGATGCGAGTGACGCGTGCGGTTCTTCCGCATATGCGTCGCCGTGGCGAGGGCTGCGTAATCAACGTGACTTCGATGGCAGGCATCTTGGGACTGCCCGTCGAGACGAATTATTGTTCGGCCAAATTCGCCGCCGAGGGGTTCACGGAAGCCCTCTACTGGGAGTGTAAGCCCCTGGGTATCCGGGTGAAATCTGTAGCGCCGGGTGTGTATCGAAAAACAGCTTTCACCTCAAACGTCGATGACGAAGAGATGTCCAACGGAGAGAATGAAGTTGTTGAGTATGCGAAACACCTGCGAGAGCACTTCTCGTCCGGAGCTACTCGCGAAGGAGGTGACTCGTCCGACCCCCAGGAAGTCGCTGATAAGATCTACGAGTGCGCTACCCGAGAAACGCCGGTTCGTAACCCTGTAGGCAAAGATGCCGCGATGATCATGGGATTGATCGGCGCACCCGATCGACAGGAATTCCTTGGAAAAGTCGAAGCTCTTATTCTTCCTTCTCCCTGACGAAGCAAGGATCACCCGCCTCTAATTCACTCGAGTTACCCAAAGGATTTCTTGAAATGAGCACAGCGAAGACCCTTGATGGAAAGACCGCCGTTGTGACCGGTGCGTCCAGCGGCATAGGCTGCTCAATTGCAGAGCAGCTCGGGGAAGCCGGTGCGTGCGTTTTTCTCTCGGGACGAACCGAAGAATCGATGCTTGAATCGAAAAAAAGAATAGAGGCTTCGGGTGGCCGAGCCGAGGTCATTACCGCCGACATTCGTGATCCCGCCCAGGTCCGCGGCTTGATCCAGGCGGCGGTGGACTTTACCGGTCGGCTCGACATCATGGTCAATAATGCGGGCGTCGGATTCCCCGCCTCGATTATGGAGGGAGACGCCGAGAATTGGCGAACCATGCTCGAGACGAATATTCTGGCGCTTCTCGTTGGTTGTCAGTCGGCGGTCAAGGCGATGCGAGCCTGCAATGCTGAGGGTCAGATCGTTAATATCTCTTCAATCGCTGCGCAACGAAATAACTCGGGCGTCTACGGTTCGACGAAACATGCGGTCAATGCGATTTCGGCCACGCTTCGCGAGGAACTTGAAGATGACACGATTCGCGTGACGAATGTGATGCCGGGAGTGATCGCAACCAATTTTGCTCGTCACTTCGATACCCAGTTCGTCGAAGGAGTCGCGAAGATGGCGGGAATCGATGTCAAGTTGACACAGGGGGAACGGATTCCGCCAGAAGTGCTCGAGACCCTCGCAGATAAAATGAAGCAAGTGCTTGGTCACCCCGATGATGTAGCGAGAGCAGTACTTTTTGCAGTCAACCAACCCATCGAAGTGAACTTGGCGGACATCGTCGTGCGCCCGCCGAAATCGATGAACTTGGGTGGCTGAGAGCGGTCAGCTCGTCTCGCGTTAGAAGCCGAAGCGGCGCAGAGCGTGGCGTCGCCTTGCGGAGATCTGTGCCGCTCGCTGGGCAGAGGACAACAGCGCTTCGTCGGCGGGTAGGTAGCCCAGGAGAGCATTCGATCTAATTAGAGATGCGGTGAGTTCCCTGCCTTCCTCGAGTTCTTCACCCTCGAGCCCCGTGTGGTGTGGTTGGGCCATAGGGTGTGAGGTAGCGTGAGATCATGGGAGACGAGCCGCTTCGCCTGATCACTGAAGAAGAGATCGAGGCTTTTCACAGAGATGGCGCTGTCCTGCTTAAGGGGGTCCTTTCCTCAGAGTGGGTCGACCTTCTTCGGGAAGGGGTCGATGCAGCAATTGAGCAGCCCGATGTGATGTCCGAGAGCCTGGGGACCCTTCGAGTGGATCAATTCCCGGCGGCCAAGGCATCCGCTCTGCGCCAGATCGTGGATGACTCCCCCCTCGCGGAAATCGTGGGTCGAGCTCTCAGGAGCCAGGTTCGTTTCTACATGGACCAGCTCTTCTACAAGCCCGAAGGTCTCTTTCCTCCGACTCCATGGCATCAAGACACCTGCTACTACAACCTCGACGGGAATGATCTGATTCGTGCATGGGTTTCACCCGATAGGGTTTCGCGAGAGGTCAGCCTTGAAGTCGTGCGCGGATCGCACCTCTGGAACGTGACGTACTCGCCCCTGGCGGGTCGTGATCCCGACCTGGATACCCATGCGCGCGAGATGCTCGATGAGGCTCGCCCGGGAGAGCCTATGCTCGGAGTCGAGGCTTACGAGGACTGGAATTATTTCAGTGGGATCCGTGATAATAGCCTGCCCAAAGTGCCCGATATCGAGGCGCATCGGGAGTCTTACGACATCATGGGGTGGGATTATGAACCCGGGGACGTGATTCTATTCCACGGACATATTCTTCACGCCGCTGGAGGAAATATCGTTTCCAAAACTCAACGCCGTGCCCATGCTTCGCTTTGGGCCGGTGACGATGTGCGTTACCTGCACCGGATCGGCCAGATCATCCCCGATCCGCGAGACCTTTATGGTCACGAGCCTCGCTCGGGTCAGCCCCTGGCCGATTTCCCCGACGTCTTTCCGGTCGCCTGGTCACCCGTCGCGGAGAATTAGGCTGAGTCGCTGAGTAGGAGATTGACGGAGGGGCTGGTCGCCGCTCAGCTCTGGGCGTCAGGGCCAAAAGGAGACTAGAGAGTCCCCGCTCCCCAACGGAGTCCGCGTCTCAGCAAGTCGATGAAGACCGGATTCTCCCATGATCCGCGCACGACCTCCGCGACCTCTCGAATCGGACGCATATCGTGTCGGCCGCAGCAGTGGCCCAGGGTGATATAAAGAACTTCGCCTTGGCCAACGGGGTGGGTATAGGCGACGAGCCTCGGCTGATCATCGGGCCAATCATTCTCGACGTATCCCGATTCGAAGCTTCCGGTAAAGCGAGTTTCTAGCAGCGGATGAACCTTGCCGTAATACTCGCAAAGGTAGAGCTCGTCGTCGGTTTCGAAGCTTTTCATGCCCGCCACCAGCGGGTGCTCAGGGTCCGAAATCGTGACCTGATAGGGCTGCGCGGGCGGGTGCGAAATGAAGCGGCTCCCCAGGGTTTCCATGAACGTTGTGTGTTCGCGTGGGCAATGGAGGCCCTTGCTGGTGAAGTCGAGAATGGCATTGGTGCCGTGAAGAGCGATCCAACGCTTGCCCGACGAAACGAATTCGAGAAGAGCCTGCTCCTCTTTTTTGCTGGGCCTCAGATCGCAGGTATACGTGATCAGGAAATCTGCTTCCGCGATGGCCTTCGTATTTGCATAGCTGTCGGAGACGTGGGTGCGAATCTCGGCGTTCTCTGCAAGCAGTCCCAGGAGGGCGAGGCGTGCAAAATCTGTGTCGTGGAATCGCGCGTTGGCGACGAGATAGGCTCGGATAGGCTCCGGCATATTCCTGCCACTCCCTGACTGATGTGATCGGTTGAAGAGCAAGGATGGTCTTTTCATGCCGGTCATGCCAGCTCAACCACCGGACCTGGGAGCGATTGAGCGCAGTTGCTGTCGAGCACGCACCGTGAATCGAGTATAGTAGGCGACTCAATGGGAGGCCGGCGTGGCAGACAAAAGCACCTACGAACACATCCTCTATGAAGTTGATCGCAATCGGGCCCGTGTGACACTCAATCGGCCCAAGCAGCGAAACGCGCTCTCGCTTGGGCTGCTCGAAGAATTTCAAGCAGCGCTCTGGGAGGCAGACGACGATCAATCCGTGCACTCGGTGATCATTCGGGGTTCTGGGCTCGGATTTTCTGCGGGGTACGACCTCGCTCCCAGTCGTTCGTCGCGCCCTGACGACGGAGTCAAGCGTCGATCGGGCAGGGGTATCGAGGATGACACATGGGGGCTCGAGCATTTTCAGCGATGCATGCGAACTCTCTGGGAGATGCACAAGCCGTCGATTGCACAAATCCATGGCCACTGCCTTGCTGGCGGAACGGACCTCGCGCTTTATTGCGACATCGTGATTGCCGCCGACGATGCTGTTATTGGCTTCCCGCCTCTTCGTAATATGGGCGCACCTCCCAATCATATGTGGCTCTATCATTGCGGGCCCCAGTGGACAAAGCGCTTGCTCCTGACAGGAGATTCGGTCAGTGGCGAGGACGCTGCGAGGATCGGGTTTGCGATGAAATCGGTCCCGCCTGAATTTCTCGAAAGCGAAGTCGAGGGCCTGGCAGACCGATTTGCATTGGTCGACACCGACCTTCTTGCTGCCAATAAGCGCATCGTGAACCTTGGAATGGAATTGATGGGCGCTCAGACTCTGCAGAGGCTTGCCGCCGAAAACGACGCTAAGGCTCATACGGCGCGAGCCGCACGGCAGGTTTTCAAGGACTTCGCGAGCAAGGGCGTGAAACAGACAATCACCGAACGCGATGCGCCTTTTGGGGACAGCAGGGCCCGGGTGATCGGCCCCGAGCGGCGCGATGCCGACGGTCGGCTCCTGCCGCCGTCCGAGTAGAGAAGGCATCGCCCCTCGACTTCGATGTGGCTCTCGGGGTCGAAGCTGACCTGTGCCCAGCTCAGGTTAAAAGGACGACCCCGGTCCGATGCTGGAGCAAAAGGCAGCGATGAGCCCAACCATTCCGGGCTAACGCCCGCCTCGTGAGAATCGCGTGGTTCCGTCGCGCTGGATCCGCTCGTTTAGATCGATCTCCCAAGCGAGGTATTCTTGCATCCCCTCCTCCAAGGTCTTCCCATCCTTTCGATTGGGGTCGAAGGGAATTTGCCAGACATCATCCGGCTCGTCGGCCATGCGGATCGGGTCGCCCACCAGAGGCAGTCCCGCATCTCGCCAGGCTTTGTTGCCGCCCCGTAAAACACGGATGGGGCCGGAGAAGAATCGTTCCGCCTCGGCTGCCGCGAGTTGGGCAATGGCGCCGTCAAGGGAGGTCAGGAGCAGGCGCTTGGTTTCCCCGATTCGGGACAGAGCCTCTTCGAGGCGGACCCGATTGGCGAACCAGGCCCCCTCGATATGCCCCATCCGATAGAAGGGACTGGGGCTCAGGTCGACGATGGCGGTGGCTTCCTCTTCGGAAAATTGGACAACTTCGTCGGCTTCAATCAAGCGAGCCCGCGCGGTATCGAGGCCGCAGATGGAGGTTATATGCCGGCCCTTCTCCAGAGGCCCCGAGAGGCCCCCTTCGAGAACCACAGTACCGAGATGCCCCATCTGGGTCAGCCAGGCCGCCGCCATGGTCGCTCGCACGCCATCACCGTCGACGAGTACGATGCGGGCGCCCCGTGTCGCGATCCACGTGTCTGTATTCTGGACGAGTTGGCCCCCAGGAGCATGGATCGAGCCAGGAATGTGTCCGGCTTCGTACTCCTCTCGGCTGCGCACATCGAGGACGTAGAGGGTCCGCGTCTCTGTCTGCTGACGCCAGTCGTCGAGGCACTCGCTGCCAATCTTTCTGACGCCGAAGCGCTCGGTGATACGGGTCGCTGCCTTTCTGGCCTCGGCCAGCCCTCGATCAGAGGGGAGGTCTGCATGGCGCGTTTCCCCTCGAGCCGGTTCATAACCGCCAAGTTGCCACCCCATTGTGCCGTTGCGCAGGGCGACGACGGGGTTTGGAATTCCAGCGTCAATCAGGGATTGGGCGCCAATGATGCTCCGGGTGCGACCAGCGCAGTTGACAACCACGGTTGTGTCGGGCGAGGGAGCGGCATCATGGACGCGATAAACAAGCTCGACCCCGGGGCAACACGTACCGGAGGGGATGCTGACGTAGTTGAATTCCTGGCTGGGGCGCGCGTCCAGGACTTTGATGTCATCGCCTTGCTCGAGCATCGCATGAAGTTCATCAGCAGAAATTGAGGGAGTTTTCGACTCGTGTTCGACGTATTCCCCAAAGGCCTTGCTCGGTACGTTGACGCCGTCGAAGGTGACGAAGCCCGCTTCGAGCCACCCAGTCGTGCCACCGACAAGGAACCCGGCGTTTTTGTAGCCCAGTTCTTCCAGGCGGAGGGCAGCGCGTTCAGCGATTCCCTCCCCCCCGTCGCAAGTGATCACTCTTGCCTCCAGGCGGGGTACGAGGTCGCTGATGCGGGTCTCGAGAATGCTCAGGGGAAGCGGAGCCGCCCAGAGGAGGTGACCCTCAGAGAAGGGTTCGACCTCGCGGACGTCGAGAAGTGCGATTTCCTCGTCTTCTAGCAGGAAGCGGCGTAGTTGCTCGGGAGAGAGAGGCTTCGGCATTCTTTCAGGCGATTCGCCGGCTTTCGTCCACGGGCAAAAGTCCCGTCGGGAGTTTTACGTACGTCCCCTTGTCCAAGTTGTAGGAGACGCGCTCGGTTTGCTGGTCGAAGCCCTTACCGTAGAGGTGAAAATGGCGAGTCGGTCCGTCGGAGACCACTTTGATACTGTGGATATCATCACCGAGGAACGCGATGGCGTCACCATCCTCGAGGACAACTCTCCGTGCTTCCTTCAATTCCCCCTTGCCCGGGATCGAGCGGTCATCGACTCGTTCCCAGATCACGTTCTCCTCCTGTCCCTCGATCCCAGCGATCACAGCCCAGGTAGTATGGTCATGGGGAGGAGCGGCGGTATCTGATTTGGCACAGACCAGGTAGAGGGCGAAACGATCGCCCTCGTCCGCACTGATCAGGTAGATCGCTGCGGGCATCTCACCTGTAGGCTCCGGAAAATTGTCTTTCCCAAAAAGATCCTTTCTCTTGGTCATGTCAACGAGAAGGTTTTGTATCTCTCCGAGAGAATCTCGATCGATTCCCTTCTCTTCTTCCAGGCTGCGGACCTGATCGAGAGTTTTCTTGACGATGGATTCAATTTCTGGGCGATGGGGAGACATTGTCATTTGGATCCTTTTTGAATCCCGGCGGCGCCGGGCGATTGCATCGGCCATTCGATCGAGGATCTCCCCGAGAATTTGGCGCGAGGTGGCGAAGTTGAGCCGTACGCAGCCCTCGCCACCGGGCCCGAACTCGGACCCCGCGGAGAGCGCGACGCGTGCGTGATGGAGAAAAAAAGCACGCGGCTCCATCTGAAGTTCGAGGGGCCGGCAGTCGAGCCAAGCCATATAAGTAGCCTCGGGGGTGGCGTAATCGATTTCGGGCATATGCTCTGCGACGAAGGATTCGACGAGTTCACGGTTTTGCTGAAGTTGCTCGAGAACCGCGTCGAGCCAGGGCTGGCCTTGCTGGAATGCGGCCAGGGATCCGGCCATTCCCAGGCTGTTAACCATGCCCCGGGTTCTTACGGGTCCGTGCTCGAAACGTTCCTGGACTTCGTCGCCTCCAAAAATTGCCAGCCCACAATGGAGGCCCGCGATGTTGAAGGCCTTTGAGGCCGACATGAGGGTGACTGTCCGCTCAGATATTTCTGGGGAAATCGATGCGAAGGGAATGTGGCGGTGGCCGCCATAGACGAGGTCCGCGTGAATCTCGTCGGAGAGTACGATCAGGTTTTTTTCGAGGGCGAGTTCAGCCAGGGATTCGAGTTCGGCTCTCCCAAAAACACGGCCGGTAGGGTTGTGGGGGTGGCAAAGCATCAGGATACGTGTCGTCGAATCGATCGCCGACCGGAGTCCCTGGATGTCGAGCTCAAAGCGTTCGCCGCTCCAGGCAAGAGGGTTGGCGACCAGACGCCGCCCCGTGTTCTTGACGGCATCAAGAAAGCGAGGGTAGATTGGCGTTTGGATGACCACGCCATCACCCGGCTCCGAAAAGATTTGGCAGCCCAGGTACAGGCCCTGGACAACGTCGGTTAGGAGGGTGACTTGGCCGGGTTGAATGGGCCAAGCGAAGCGTTCGGCAACCCGGTCACAGAAAATCGGGATGAGATCGTGTCGCTCGGCGGGAATCGAGTAGCCGAGAGTGCTCGAGTCCACGAGCTTGCCGATGGCTTTTCGAATGGGCTCGGCAACAGGGAAATCCATGTCGGCAACCCATGCCGGCAGCACATCCTTGGGAATCGCACGCCACTTGGCGCTCCCCCTACGGCGCAGGGTGGCCGGATCGAGGGAGTTGAATTCAGCACTCAAATCAGTGGAAGACATATCAAGCGGGAGCCTCATGGAGGAGCCGTTTTCTTCCGCCCAATCTTTCGGCGACGGCGCCGGGTTGTATGATTCGCCGCATCGCCATTCCCCCCCCGGATCGACAGCCCAGGGGCGGAGAGCGGTTCAGCCTTGCTCCGAGATGTCCATGGTCAGGACCTCGGCGATCTCATCGATACAGGCGTCGGCCTGGCGCCAGACGCCGACCTTGTCGAGAAAGGCGTGGCCGAGCCCATTGTATCGGATCGCTCGTGTAGGCACGCCTACGGCATCGAGTTTCTGGGCGTACGCCTCGCCCTGGTCTCGGATGAAGCAGAACTCGGCGGTGAGCACCAGGGCAGGGGGCATGCCGGAAAAATTCTCCGCCAGCCAGGGCGAGCAGTGGGGGTGGGCCAGAAGTTCCTTGTCCTCCACGTACACCGCGGCCATGAAATCGGCGAGATTCGGCGCCTTTCCGTTCTCGGAATCGCCGATCTCCTCGGCGCAGCGCCCCGACAAGTCGACGCCGGGGTAGATGAGTACCTGACGGGTGATGCGTGGCCCACCGCGCTCATCGGCAAGCAGGCAGCAGACGGTTGCAAAATTTCCGCCCGCACTATCCCCCGCTACCACGAGATGTGAGGGATCTCCGCCGAGTTCTTGCCCGTGCTCAGCCGCCCAGAGAAGCGCCGCATAGCAGTCCTCGAGGCCGGCTGGAAACTTGTGTTCCGGGGCAAGCCGGTAGTCGACGTTGATTACGATGAAGCCTGCTCGATCTGCGATGCCTCGGCCAATATTCTCTACGGCCTCGACGCTTCCGGCAACCCATCCGCCTCCATGAAAGTAGAGAAGGATCGGGAGCCCTTCTCCTTCGGGCGAGTAGATTCGCAGCGAAATTTCGCCACCGGGTCCAGGAATCGAGCGGTGCCGGACTGAGATTTTCTTCTTCGCGATATCGCGGTTGGGGTAGCCGAAGGCTTTTCTCATCGCCTTGACGATGAGCGAATTCGGGATCAGGCGCATCAGCGAGGGGCGCATGAAACGCCGGGCTTTCTGCATGGCTTCCAGCTCTGGACGAACCTCGGGAAAGGGTTCGCCCCCCTTGGTTCCGAGCGGTCCCGGACGAATTTCGATCTTCATTCGAGCTGGCTCATGGTGCTCGACCTCGGAGTGCCGGGTGAAGAAGTAAGGATCGGACCCTCTATCCCTAACTCTCTTCTTGAGCGGGGGCGATGGGCATCTGGAAATTTTCGGGATTAGAACCCGTGATAATGGGCCGTATTCGGCTTTCGATCATCTCGACCCAGTCGTGGGTCAAGATGTAGAAGCGATCCTCGCGGATAGCGTCGACCACTTGGCGGCCGACCTCGTCGGGGTCCAGTCCATCCTTGATATTCTGCTCTACCAGCTTTCGCATTTGTTCGACAAGCGGGTTCTCGGCTTCAGGCATCGCCCGGGGAGCTTCCGGGCGATTGCGCTCGGATTCGATGATGCGTGTATTGACCCAGCCGGGGCAGAGTACGGAAACCCCGATGGGCTGTTGTCGGGCTTCCAGATCGCGGTAGATGGCCTCGGAAAGCGCCACCACAGCGTGTTTCGAGACACCGTAAATTCCTCGGGCGACGATCAGGCCCGCGATTGAGGCCGTGTTGACGACGTGGCCTCCTTCATTTTGCTCGACCATCAGTGGGACGAAACGCCGGATACCCTGGAGCACGGCATTGAAGTTGACGCCCATGACCCAGTCCCATTCCTCAGCGGGCTGCTCCCAGATCGGTAGAGGCAGGCTACCGGCTACGCCGGCGTTGTTGCAGAGCACGTGGACCGCACCGTAGGCGGCCAGAGTCTCGTCTCTCAGAGCGTCCATCGAAGCTTCATTGGCGACGTCGCAGCAGACCGGTGTCACGTCTGCGCCCGAGTCCCGGAGTTGAGCGGTCGCCTCCGTGAGTGGAGCTTGCTCAATATCGGCTAGAACGACCCTAGCGCCTTCGGCGCAGAGAGCCTTTGCCATGCCGAGGCCGATTCCACTAGCCGCTCCCGTGACAACGGCCACGCGACCGCGAAATTCTTTCACAAGGGTCCCCTCCTAATCGCTTCGCGGGAACGAGCCTAACAGCTCTCAGCCCATGACATCGCTCCCTGGAGGCGACCATCGCATGCTTGCACGCCCTAGGCGAGGGGAGGCGCCGTGAGAAAAACGGGTGACTCAGGCCAGCCGTCCCTCAGAGGCGGCATGGGGAGAGCGAGAATCACAGAAATGCAATTTTGTCGCCAAGGGAGTGGTCGCCGAGCGGCCAACCGCACCCTCCGGGAACTAGGGGGGACCCCCTAATGTGCTTGGCTGGCCCATTCCCTATAGTGACGCTCGCGGCTGGGTTCCGAGAATCGGGGAGAAAAAAAGGCGAATGCTGGCAACTGGGAGCGGTTCGGTCGCAGAACTTCTTCGCCCCGGAAGCCATGTCTCCCGTCGCCTCGGCCAGTTGGCCTTTTTCGTTCCGACAATTCTCCTGTGTGAGTACTTTGTCATTGTCGGTTCCAAACCCGGCACATTCGGTTACTGGTACGTCGCGCTCTTATTTCCTTTGCTGCCCGCCGTTGCAGGCATCCGGGCCCTCAGGACGGCCACTCGGTCGGAATCACGCGTGCGGATCGCCTGGGTCGCGATTTTCGTGGGGTGTTTCTTAATGGCCATAACCGAAGGCATTTGGGGTTATCTGGAGCTTTCGCCCCAAGGCGATAGCCCGCTCACCTCGTTTACCTCGGTCGGCTACTCGCTCTCACCGGTATTCCTGCTGCTTGGCCTTCTGATCTACCAGGATAGGTCGGCCATACCGGGTGTTGCCCTCGTCTTGCTGAGCAATCTTTTTATCGTCTTCTCAGCCGTGGTCTTCGTCTATCTCCTCGCTGTTTACCCCAAGCTGCCCAACGCGATAGCGGAACCCGCTGTGGCGATCCTGAAAGCCCTCGAGGGTGGGGTCGTGATGGCGTCGACGGCAACGGCCTTTGCAATGGTCATCTACAGGCAAGCGGGTCAAAAACGTTCGATCATGCGACTGATCTTTCTCGGCATGGTCTGCGTCGTAGCCGAGTATTTTACCTTCGTCGGTAACTTCATGGCGGGTCATGGGGTTTTCTCGAGCGCGTTCTCTGTGCTCTACCTGGTTGCTGCTGCCCTATGGTACGTCGCCGCCTCGGAGCAGGAATATGCCGATGCTATCCCCGAAAGAGAGACCGGAGAGGGTTGGAGGGAAGAAAGAAGCAAGCAGTTGGAAACCCTGATTCCTGCTACTGCAGTAGGGTGCGTATTCTTTGCTGCGATCGTCTACCAGGAAGCGATCGTTGGCCCGGTGCTCCCCTATCTTGGGACGGCCATCTTCTTACTCGTCTTCACCCTGGCTACGAGAGACTGGTGGGCCCAGCGGGTCGAAATCCTGCTCAATAACCGCCTGCGCGACCAGGCCACGTTCCTCGTCCAGGCCAGAGACGCTGCAGAGGCTTCCGACGCAGCTAAGTCCAGATTTCTTTCATGGGTTAGCCATGAAACGAGGACGCCTCTGAGCGGGATCCTGGGTTTCGCCGAACTTCTCACGGAGAGAGAGTTCGGAGAACTCAACTCGGACCAAAAGGAATTCGTTCAGAGTATCCGTGAGTCGGGCCATCATCTTTTAGACCTGATCAATGATCTTCTCGACGTGACAAAAATCACGATGGGTGCGGTTGAACTCTCACTCGAAGATATTGATCCCTCCGAGACGGTGCGAGAAGTCATTCAGAATATCAACTCGGGTGCCGTAAAAGAAATCGCGATCGTCAATCAGATTAAAGAAGGCGTTCCAAAAGTTCGGGTTGATGCTCGGCGCTTCAGGCAAAGCCTTTACAACCTTTTGTCCAACGCGGTCAAGTTTACGCCAGCCGGTGGGAGCGTCGGAGTGCGTTGGAAGCGCGAGGGAAAAGAGCAGTTCTCCCTGGAAGTGTGGGATCAAGGCATTGGTATCGCCAAGGACGATCTGGAGAAAATTTTCGAAGATTTCTACCAGGTCGACAAGAAGCGAGACGAAGCGCTCGGGGGAAGTGGTATAGGTCTCGCACTGACCCGTCGCCTCGCAAATCTTCACGGTGGAGATGTGCGCGTCGAGAGCCGATTGGGGTTCGGTAGCCGGTTCTTCCTCACAGTTCCACTCGCGGAGGTCACTGAAGGCGAAGTTAGTGCTGGAACACCCGTAGAGGTTGATTTGGAGCCTGCGCCCAGGCTATCTGCCGAGGCCGCGACGCGGGTGCTCGTCGTGGATGATGCACCTTCGAATCTGTCGGTCGTCGCAGGCCTATTGCGTGTTCGAGATACCGACTCCGTTCTGGTCCAGAGCGCCGGGGAGGCTATTGATTATATGGTGAGAGAGCACCCCGAGTTGATTCTCATGGATATTCATATGCCGGACTGCGACGGCTTCCAGGCGTTGGCGAGAATAAGGGCAGATGACCGCATTTCAAATGCGTACGTGGTAGCGATGACGGCCAGCGCGAGCGAGTCTGATCAAGCTCGCTACGTCAAAGCCGGCTTCGATGGCTTTCTAGCTAAGCCTATTGACTCGGCAGGCCTCGATACCCATCTCGAGGAAGCCGCAAGCCGCTTGTATGAGGCAAACCGGAAAGCGTAGAAGCCTGGTATTTAGGGTTCCTAGGCCTTGGCAATGCTGGTGGCGATGTGGTGGACCCAAAGCGGAATCAAGCTCGCCCAATAAGCGATCATCCACGTGAGCCCGATACCGCCCCCCCACGACTTTGCGTCGGTTCTCGGTCTTCGCTGCCGGAGGGCATCAGTCAAGCCTTCCTGCCAGCTTGCCGACCCTTTGCCCCCCGTATCGGCACGAGCTTCGATGCGTAGGGAGCGGAGATGAAGGATTTGCCATGGAAGGTAGCCGGCACCGAAGAGAAGGTTCAACTGTAGAAGCCCGGCCCCTGTTATTGAGGGGGCAGTCGTTGCGTAGAGGAAAGCGCTTGCCGTGGTGTTGGCGGCAAAAATGAAGAACCAGCCGGCCTCCTCGTAGAAGTAGAGGTCGAGCCTCTTCAGTAGAATTGCAGCCCACACGAATCCCTGGGAGATCACGACCTGGACAACCATCAGCCAGGAAAGACCATCTATCCATGAGAAACTGTCAAAGTTGAGTACGCGGATTACGTAGGCGAACTGGTAGATGTAGGCGACTTCAGAGAAGGTCGCGAGTATGCGGGTCAAGAGGATCGAACTCAGGGGACTGTCGTGAAAGACTACGTTATCGAGGTAGCGGTTGGGGAAGAGGCAGCGAAATGCCGAGACCGCTAGGAGGATCAGGCCAGGAATTAGGACTTGGGGGTCGACTGCCGGGAGTAGCCAGAGGCTTCCGATCAGGTAGAGGTTGAGAAGAGCCCCCAGCTTGAGAAGCCAGAGCAGGTGCTTGAAATCAGCCGGCATCGTTGATCGCTTTCCATGGGTAGCCAAAATCTAGGCCCACTGATTGTATTCTGCTGATGAGGCCGCAGATCGGCCGCCCTCTCAAAGCATAATCCCCCAGCTTCTCCTTTGCCTGGCTCTCACTCAAGGATTCGTTTCCGGAGAAAAGCAGCTGGCTTCGAAAATTTTGAAGCTGAGCCGAATTCCAGGAAAAGTCGAGAGTACTCGTGGCTTCGGCTCGCTATGTTTAAGCTCAAGAAAAATTCCCCCAATTTCTGGGAGAATTGCCACTCAATTCCTCGGCCGTTGGTGGCTGCCTGGGCGTTGCGGAAAAGGGCAGGGAATGAGACTGCAGTGGTCCCACAGCGTAATACGAGTTCGCTCTCTGGAGCTCATGGTTGCCTTTTATCGCGACGTGCTTGACTTTCAGATCTCCGACCGGGGCCCCCTTGGCCCGAATGGTCCGGAGATCGTCTTCATGAGCGGAAGTTCGACAGATCATCACCAGATCGCCTTTGCGGTGACGAGAGGCGAAGAAGACGCTTCAAGCCTGGAGCATATGGCATTTCGCGTCGACTCGATCGCGCAGGTTAGGACGATGTTTGAGAGGGTGACGAAGGACGACCGGGTGCAGGGGGCTGCTCCGGTCACCCACGGAAACGCGATCTCGGTCTATTTTTCCGATCCAGAGAAAAACGGGATAGAGGTCTTCTGCGACACACCATTCAGTGTTCAACAACCGCAAATTCAAAGTTGGGATCCTGGCTTGAGTGATGCGGAAATACTGGCCGCTGTCGAGGCCGGTTTTCGAAACGATCCGGGCTTTATGCCGATGAGCGAATACAGGGCCCAGATGGCCCAGACGTTCGGTGAAAACGACGCTTGAGTTTTGGCGTCATTACTCTGGAAGGAGAGGGAAAAATGGTAAATGCAGAAGGCGTGACCCCGGAGCAGTTGACGGAGGTCCTGAAGAAGAGCTCGGGCCTGCTTCTCGCTGTCGGTATTTTGCAGGTCGTGCTCGGTGCGGCGGCCATCCTCGTGCCCCAAGTCGCCACGGTAGTGGGGGTCGAAGTTCTCGCGGTGATGCTCTGCGTCTCAGCCGTCGCTCAAGGCTTCCTCGCTATTCGAATCTCGGGCTGGAAGGGGACTTCACTTTTGGCCGTCGCAGCCTTGGCCAGCCTGGCTGTGGGTATCTTGATCCTGGCGGATCCCTTGGAGGGGGCGGTCGCGATTACCCTGCTCGTCGCCATCTCGTGCGGAGTCGAGGGTGTGAGCCGCCTCATCCTCGGCCTGAGCGAAGCGGGTGCGAATTCCCGGGGTGGGCTGCTGATCAGTGGCGTGGCGGGTATTCTCGTTTCGGGGCTTCTTATCGTGCAATGGCCTGAGGATTCTGTCTGGGCAATTGGCCTGCTGATGGGCGTCAACCTCTTGATGGGAGGCGCGGCGTTGGCGGGCGTCGCGATGGCCGCGCGCAGGGAAAGTGCTCCAGCAAACTGAGGCGCCCAGTCTCAGCTCTCGCTTTGGATTCGACTCTGTAGGATTCGAAACCGCTCTTGGTATCTTTGGCCGATGGCGAGCGGCGAGTAATCCGACTCCATGGTTTGGCGGCCGTTTAAGGCGAGGCGGTCACGGAGTGCCTTGTCCTCCACGAGGCGGAGCATCCAATCCGCTGCATGCTCAATCTTCGGATCCGCCCAGATCTGTCCTTTTTTGTAGGGACCTTGATCTTCGCTGATGGCGACGAGTTCGTAATCGATGAGGGCGGAGTTCTCGGGTGTCATGAAGTCGAGGTTGCCCGACCAGCCCGTCGCTATCACTGGCTTCTGCAGATACATCGATTCTGCCAGCCCCAGTCCCCAGCCCTCGCTGCGGTGCAACGAAATGAAAGCGTCACAGCAGGCTTCGAGGCGATAGATCCCGTTTCGAGAAAGCGTTTCGGTGATTAGGCTGACGTTCGCAGTTTCCTCAGCCCATTTTCTGAGTTCTGCGAAATCGTCGGGTCGGCTTTCCGGATTCATGACCTTGAGCACGAGACCCATCTTGCCGGATGGAGAGCCGTTGGCGGCGAGCTTGAAGCTTTCAAGCACTGCCTGGGGGTTCTTTCTGGCCTGGAAGGAGTGCATGTCGTACATGGAGAGGAAGAGGAAAGCGTTCTCGGGCAGGCCGAACTCCGACCGAGCCACGCGCTGCGGGCGCTCAAAGCCCATGGCATGGGGCATATGGATTACTGGGACGGTCGATTTGGCCGTGATGGCGTCCTGAATGAAGCGACTCGGAGCCCACAATTCGTGGACATAAGAAAAAGAGGGAATCCATTCATCGGGGAATTCGGGCAACTCCCAATGCCAGACCCCCACATTATATCGGTCCTGGAAAAACTCAGGGCCGAAAAAGCGCCAGGCGCTGGGCATTTGATCGGCGTTGATATGAAAGACGTTGATCGAGTATGGATTCTCCGACTGGAGCTTCTCGTCCTGCGAGTGCTCTCCGATGGTGCTCGAACAGTCCTTGCTGAAGTCTACGAGGGCATGGGGAATAGGGCTGGCTTCCGCTGCGAGAGAGGCAAGCCTCGCGGATTCAGCGATTCCGAGTTCTTGTTTGAAATAGCCGACTATATTCAAGCCCGGAGGGTGGGGGGAACTGCCAGTCCCCTTGATCGGTTCAATTCTACTTTGCGAAAAGTCGATGAGGGCTTCAGCATTCAAGGAAATTGCACCGATCCGCAAGGAGAGAGTTCGCGAATCTTCGCCCAGCCCGAGTTCGTTGGGCGAGAAGGATTTTGAGCTTTCGATCTCGAGCCGAACGGGCCCCTCGCTTTGCTCGGGCAACTCAAAGGCTACGGAGAATTTCCCAGGTTCATCAATTGCTCGGCTAGCGATGGTTTCGCCCGCGACAGAAATTCTCAGTTGAAGCTCGTCGAACTCGGGAGCGAATTCGCACGCGGTATGGCTCCCGGTAATATTGAGCCGTCCACCTCGGTATTTGGGAATTTCGAGCGAGGCCTGCGCACCCATCCATGCCTCATCCGTGGACAGGTCGTATTCGTCCTGGGGGTGAAAGCCCGTCCGTCGGACCCACGCGATTTTCCTGGAATCGGTCGGTCGTCGGAGCGGATTTTTTCCCGGGTCGGGAGGGGGAGCCGCCCAGCGAAAGAATTTTTCCTTGGCGGCGAGGTAGATATCCCGGGGAAGGCGTCGCCTCAGATAGGCCGAATACTTGTGGGCCTGGCGAAAGAGTTTCTGCCGCAGGGCGATCTTCCAGGGGCTGACGCTCGCCCCATCCGACGCGAGCGACGCGAGCATCGCGCTCTTGAAGCGAGCGGGGATTTGGGACTCCTGCTCCTCGACGAACCAGCGGGCGTAGCGCGGGGCGCCCGAGCCGATGGGCGAAGGGTAGGCGACCTGCAGGTCGGGCCGCGTCTGCCAATAGAGGTAGGCGACACGGGTGACCAAGACTTGAGCGTCAGGTGGGGTGAGCGACTCGTTCAGGAACCGGGCTCCCGCCTCAAAAGGATCCTCTCCGGCGGCGGTGCGGGTATCCTTAGAATTTCGATATCCGTGGCGAACGGGGGCGAGGATCGGCTCGCCGTCAACGAAGACGTCGAATGCATACGGCCAGTCCTTGCTCTGTCGATGCCCGGCTTTGAGTACCCTCTCGCAATATTGGCCGATCAGGGGGCGAAGCGCGCCAAGAGTCCTGAGGGTATACCGGTCCTGGTGCTTGGAGAACAAGGCGGGTTTTTCAGGGTCGAGTCCGCTGAAGTGCAAGAAGACCAGAGGCTTCTCGTTGACAAAATAGTCCTCGCCCTTCGTGCTGATCTTCCTGTGGGGCAAATTCCAGTACGCCACGTTATAGCCAGGGTGACGGATGATATGAGCATCTCCAAAGATGCCTGGTGCGAGATCCATCCACTTCTGGTCGACGAAAAGCCCCCGTTGAAAATCGACCAAACACTCAAACTCGAGTTTTTTCCACCACCAGTCGAGGAAGGGGTAGAGGTTGGCGTGCTTTCCCAGCGCCAAGAATCCGAGGTTGTAGGAGCCGGCTACGAGGATATCCAGATCGGTGGGGTGACCGTCATCGTCGTTGACTCCAGTGAGATGCGGTGTGAGGCACATGAGTGCGCCTGCATCGAGCGCACCCTCGACTTCGGCGAGCGGTGCATAGACTTCGATATCCGGGTCGAGGTAGATGACCCGATCTGCCGCGTGCTCTTGGAAGAGCCAGCGGAAGAAGAACGGCTTGACAGCTGTGTTGAGTTCGAGGATGTCGTACCGAAAGAAGAGTTGCTTTGGAGACTCGAAGGGGAGGTCGCTCACCTCGGTCACAGAGAACCGCTCGTTGGCCGGTTCGAAACGGTCGCCAATTTCGTCAACGACCAGAACATGCTGGACCCAGTCCGGGTGATAGGACCTCAGCGAGTTCATAAGGACTCGGGCCCGTGCAAGGTAGTTGGCCGAAACGACCGTGCAGACGACTGTGCGAGGCGCGCTCGTCAAAGGGATCCCTTTTTTCACAATTGGGTGTTTTCAGGTCCCCGCCCTGGGCAAGGCGAGGGGAGAAGTCCCTGGGGCCATTGGGGGAGCCTATTTTCGCATGTTCCCCACCTCCGTTCCAGCCCCGCTTGGGACGACCGTGGAGGCCTCCTGGGCTTCAGTTGCGTCGTCGCCCCCGGCAAGATATGACTGGGGGGTGACCGATAGTACGCGAGTCATCGAGAATCTGATCTACCGCTATGCCGAGCTCATCGATGCCGGAGATTTCGCCGGCGTCGCGCGGCTCTTTGCGCATGGCTGCATCAAGCCGGGTGCCGATTCGAAGGCAGAGGCCGAAGTCCGGGGCGAGGCGGCCGTCTTCGAGATGTACCGCGCGTCCACTCGCCTATATGGCGACGGCACGCCACGGACTCGACACTTGACGACCAATGCGATCATCGAAGTCGAGTCGGGTGCGGATCGGGCATCAGCGCGCACCAGCTACACGGTGCTCCAGCAGACGGATATTCTGCCCCTTCAGCCGATCATTTCCGGACGCTATCACGATACCTTTCAGATAATCGAAGGGGATTGGTGGTTCAAAGAGCGGATTATGCTGATCGACCTCGTGGGGAATCTCAAGGAACACCTGCTCTATGAACTTCCCTGAATAAGCGGGCTAGCCCGAATTCGAGAAGGACGGCCCTTGCCGGTGAGGAGAGTGAGGGCCAGGGCGTTTTTTGCCGAGGTAGAGTTTCTAGAGCTCACTCAGTCGGAGAGGATCTGGTGCAGTAACGCTTCGCACTCTCCCTGAAGCATATACCGAGGCACCGGGTAGTTCAGGTGGGCTTCGGCCAAGGCCTGCTGGGCGATGGCAGGAATATCCTGGGGGCGGAGATCTTCCAGGCTAAACGGGATTGCGATCCTCTTCATCAGCTGGCGGATGGCGGCGATGAATTCCTTGGCCTTCCTTGATTGGCTCTCTGCTTTGATCCCCACATCGTCGGCCAACTCGGCAAGTTGTGCCTCACATGCTGGCAGGGAGAACTCGAGAACGTTTGGCAGAGCAATGGCATTCGCCAAGCCGTGCGGGGTCTTGTAATAGGAGCCAAGGGTATGGGCGATTGCATGGACATAACCCACGCTTGTTCGGGTAAAAGCGAGGCCGCCATAATACGAAGCGAGTGACATTGCCCTGCGTGTTTCGATGTTCTTGCCGTCTTGGCAGGCGCGATCGAGGTTGTCGAATACGAGTTTTACTGAGATTTTCGCGTAACCCCGAGTTGTCTCAGTGGCGGTTTTACTGATATACGATTCGATTGCGTGAGTGAGGGCATCCATCCCCGTAGCGGCTGTGATCGCCGGTGGGAGCCCAAGGGTCAGACTCGGGTCAAGAGCAACCATGAGAGGTAATAGCTTCGGATCCGTAAAGAATTTCTTCTTGTGGGAGACGGGGTCGGAGATGACCGCTGCCAGGGTTACTTCGGACCCAGTGCCCGAGGTCGTGGGCATAGCGAAGAGCGGCATCGGTGCATTCTTGACCTTCATCATCCCTTCGAGTTTTTCGATGGGGACGCGGTTGGTCGCCATGGCCGCTATGAGTTTTGATGCATCCATAGGCGAACCGCCGCCCAGGGCTAGAACAGCTTGACACCCGTGCTCATCGAGCAATGTGAGGCCTTGCTCTACCTGGGTAAAAGTTGGGTCGGGAAGCACTCCATCGTACGTAACGCTCGCCACACCTGAGCGCTCGAGACATTCCGAGACTTTTTGGACGAGGCCCAGTTCAACCAGCACGGAGTCGGTCACCACGAGAACCTTCTCGATCTGCATTTGCGCGATCGATTCACAGAGTTCGCGAGTTGAGTCGACTCCGACGAATGTGATCGGGACTTTGTCGGGCAGAAAACGAGCGAGCAGGGAGCCGATGGGTACCAGGCAGTTATGGGCAAATCTTTTCAGCTTTGACATGACGGTTTCCTTCGACGATTCGATACCCAATTCTGCCACGGAACTCCATCCTCTGCGAGTAAGAGATTTGTTTTCTCTTTTGGAACACCGAGTTGGCTGTAATGCACGGCGGGCTGTCCCAGTCGAAGGAGACTGTCCGATCGATTATGCTCCGGTCACGGCCCGAATGGTGGCCCCTCAAACCCATCCGGGAGGTAGGAAAATGAGATTTGGTGTCTTCTACGAGTTGCAATTGCCCAAGCCGTGGAAAGAGGGGGACGAACACCGACTCTTCCAAGAGGCCCTTGAGCAGGTCGTTCTCGCCGATCAGTTGGGCTTCGACTACGCGTGGGAGGTCGAGCACCACTTTTTGGATGAGTACTCACACTCCTCGGCTCCCGAGGTTTTCCTAGCGTGTGCCGCTGGGCGGACTGAGCGAATTCGCCTCGGACATGGGATTCGTCAGGTCATTCCCCGCTATAACCACCCGGCTCGTACGGCGGAGGGCATCGCCACTCTTGATCTGGTTTCCAATGGCAGGGCTGATTTCGGGATTGGTGAGGGGGCGACTCGGCTTGAACTCGGCGGTTTCGGCATTCCCGCGAAGGAAAAGAGAGCGATGAGCCTCGAGGCAGCTGAGCAAATTGCCAATATGATGGTGATGGATCCCTACCCAGGTTTTGACGGCGAATATTTTTCCATGCCTTGCCGCAATGTGCTCCCGAAGCCTCTCCAAAAACCTCACCCGCCGATGTGGATAGCTTGCACCAATCGCGACACGATTCGGGTGGCCGCCCGAAATGGCCTGGGCGCTTTGGCCTTCTCTTTTGTCGATCCGGAAGAGGCTAAATCGTGGTCGGATACCTATTACGACATCATCCGTTCAGAAGAGTGTGTGCCGATCGGACACTCGGTGAACGCAAATATCGCGATGGTGTCGAATTTTTCAATTCATCATGATCGCGCTGAAGCGATTCGGCGTGGGCAGGAAGGGTTCGAATTTTTTAACTACGCCCTGCGTGCGTTGGTGACCCATGACACTGTCCCTGGCCGTACCCAACTTTGGAAAGAGTTCCAGGAAAAGCGTGGAAATCGGACCGAGGAGTTGATCGAAGCCTCTCGTCGGCCGGATTATCGTGCGACGGGGATTGGAACGCCTGATGACATGCGTGCGCACCTTTCCGACTTCCAAGAAGCCGGGGTCGATCAGATTATTTTCATGCAGCAGTCGGGTCGGAATCGTCACGAACATATATGCGAGTCACTCCAACTCTTCGCGGACGAGGTAATGGCCCCTTTTTCGGCGGAGTGTGAGACCCGTGAGAGCGCCAAGGCCCGGGAACTCGCCCCCTTTCTCGAGGCCGCTCTCGCCCGTAAGAAAGTCATGAAACCTCTCGCCGACTCAGAAATTCCGATCGTCAGGGCTTCGGTTAAGCGCGTGGAGGTCAACCGAGAGGGCACCAGGGATTAGCTCCCGAGCGGGGGGAAGAGGGGATCGACCGCGTCAGGGAGCTGGCGAAAGCTGCCGGGCGAGCCCGAATATAATGACGCCATGATGGGTAGGCCCGAGCTGATCTGGGGTCGAGGCTAGAGGGTTTCCGGCGGCGAAGGCGTTCTGCGTGGCATCGCGAAGAAGTGAAGCGTGAGCACTCCAAAATCTCTGGTTATCTCCACCCCCGACTCTTGAAATTGATGAGTGCCCGGGACGCCCCGAAGCGGTTCAGGAGAAATACACACCGCGAAAGTGGTGCAGGGGAGACAAGGGAAGATCTGCGGAAGGGGACGCTGAAAAGTCTCCCTAGGGTCGGGCCCCGCTGTCTGGCACCCGCTCTTACCTTGCTATCATGGCCGTATGGATTTTAGCCTTGGGCCTGAGCTCGAACAGATTCAGCACGAAGCGCGGCGCCTCGTCCAGCCCTTCGGTGACGAGTATTGGCGCGAGCATGACGAGAAGCATGAATTCCCCTGGGAGTTCTACAACGCCTTTGCTGAGCAGGGCTGGATCGGAATTGCGGTCCCCGAAAAATACGGCGGAGCCGGCATGGGCATTATGGAAGCGGCCGTCTTGCTGGGTACAGTGGGGCATAGCGCTGGCGTCCAGAACGCGGCATCGACACTTCATATTTCGATCTTCGGCATGGGGCCGGTCATCCATCACGGGTCCGAGGAGCTTAAAGAGAGGACGTTGCCCCCTACGGCCTCCGGCGAGTTGCACGTCTCTTTTGGAGTGACCGAGGACGACGCCGGGACGGATACCTCACGCATTCGGACCCAGGCACGTCGCGATGGCGACCGGTGGATCGTCAATGGGAAGAAGATCTGGAATACGAAGGCTCAGCAGGCTTCAAAGTGCCTGCTCCTCGCACGGACAACTCCCCGGGAAGAATGCGCAAAGCCGCTCCAGGGCATGACACTCTTTCTCGTCGACCTGGATCCAAAACACGTTGAGATTCGCCCTATCGACAAATGCGGACGTAACGCTGTCAATTCCAACGAGCTCTTTATCCACGATTTGCCTGTCAACGATGCCGACGTAGTGGGTGAGGTGGGTAAGGGATTCTATTGCCTGCTCGACGGACTCAACCCCGAGCGCATTGTCCTGGCTGCCGAATCCGTCGGTATCGGCCGACAGGCGCTGGACAAAGCCGTTCACTACGCCCGGGAGCGAGAAGTGTTCGGTCGTCCCATCGGTATGAACCAGGCCATAGCGCACCCGCTGGCTGACTCGTACTCAGAGCTCGAAGCCGCTGAGCTTCTCTGGCAAAAAGCCGCATGGGCGTTCGACCACGGCCAAGAAGTAGGGGCGCTGGCGAATATGGCCAAGCTTCGCGCAAGCGAGGCCGGGTACCGAGCCTGCGATCGTGCTGTGCAAACTTTTGGCGGGATGGGTTATGCGAAGGAGTGCAACGTCGAGCGCTATTGGCGCGAGTCCCGAATGTCGCGCATCGCACCCATCTCGAACGAGATGATCCTCAATTTTGTTTCAGAACACGTGCTGAATCTGCCGCGGAGTTACTAGCCAGCCCGCTCCTAGACGAGCTTCGCGGCGGGCGGCGTAGGCTTCGGACCGGGTCGTTCGCTTAGGGCCGAACTCCGGCTGAGGGCGAGCAAGGCCGAGGCCGCTTTCGGAAAAGTTCAGGTGGGATTATGGGCATGGACGGGCAGGCCCTCCGCTGGAGGCGCCCAGGGTTGGGCTGAATCGCCCCAATAGGACGAAGTTGGCTCTAGCCACGAGGCATCGTCGAACGCACCCGCCTTCACGAAGCGAAAGCCAGGAAGAACTTCGACCTCGCTCCAGAGAGGCGAGCCGCAGTCCGGGCAAAACGATCGGGTGACGCTCTGGCCGCTCGATCCCATGACCGGGTAGCTCCGAGCTTCGCCTGACTGAAGTCCGAAGGCGGCTTCGGGAATGATGACAACCGTTGCGAAAGCACTGCCCGTGGATTTTTGGCAATCCGAACAATGGCAGTGGTTGGTCGAAACGACGGCGGTTGGGTCGACTTCGAAGCGGATCGCGCCGCATAGGCAACCACAGCCCGCTTTCTCATCATTTGACATCTCGCTCTCCTCTAGCTGCTGAAAGCTCTCACTTCGCCTTTTTCTTTTTTTTTGCGCGGTGGGCTCAGGGTGGCAGCGTGCGAATGCTAGCGCGTCGAAAGAGAGCCTTATGGGGGCAAGCCGCGCTGCTTTGGAACGGAGGTGGAAGTTCTCCTGCAGCTTCTTCGCGGTTCTGAGTGGGGATGACGGCGGGCCGAGGAAAACTCTTGGCAGGGGCGAAACTTTTTGATTCCAACGGGGTTGAGACAGGTATGAAATGGGCAATTCTGCCCAATTTCTCAAAAAGAGGTGGTCTCTATGATCTCCGGAATAAAATCACTGGGAACGAAAGCACTTTTGACGCTTTTGCTGGGATTGCTGCTTCCAATTGGTGCCTGGTCACAAACCATCGCACCGGTAGACATGGAAGAGCTCGACATTGTTCGGGACGCCACCGATTTGCGGGGCGAACTGGATCGACCCGACCGAGATACTGTCAATACGGCGCTGGTTTTCAGCAACCTTGGTGGCGAAGATGCCGTAGTGGGTTGCGCAGCCTTCGATTCGGACGGCGATACGGTCGGCCGTATCTTGATTCGTGTGCCGGCCAGGGGCCTTCGATTTGCTCTGGCTTCGGACCTTTCCCGAAATCTCGACTTCGTCGGGCACGTAGAGTGCCGAACGGGACTGCGGGTAATGGGTTCTGCGATTTTACTGGCGCCCAGTTCGCTGACCGATCTCATTTCTCGGAAGATTCGTCGTCCGGGTGTGACGATCTTTCCAGTAGTAGCGACCTATTAGAAAAGTATCGGAGTCCGGCGCGGTCTTTCCAGGCCGCGCCGCACTTCTGCTCCAGGGCAGCTCGGGTCTCGGTACTGTCGACGAAGGCAAAGTCCGGGCTGGCGCTCCCGAAACTCCTTTGCTCATCGCCGCGCCGGGTGAGCGCTGGGAGAGAACCCGAACCAGCGCCGGAAGGCCCTCCCGAAATTGGCGGGGTCCTTATAACCAAGGCGGTGGCCGATCTCGGCGATGGTCAGGTTGTGGTCTGCAAGAAGTTGCTCGGCTCGCCTTCGAGAGTGTCCCTCGACGATAGAGCGGAAAGACGTGCCGGACTCGGCCAGGCGCCGAACCAGGGTTCGCCTGGAGAGGTGAATTCGTCGGGAGATTTCTTCCGCGCTCGGTAGAGCGTCGGGGCTCGCCTCCAGGATCTGTTCGACACGAGCCACGATTAGGTCGGGGCCGGCCAGGCCGCGCTCAGAGACTTCAAGCTCCGACTTGGCTCTTTGATATTGGGATTCGTTGGCGAAGGGGCAGTCGAGTTTGAGCCACGCCGCCGGGAATTCGAGGGTGGCGATGACAGGCTTTTCTGCCACGTAGGACACGGGAGCAGAGAGGGCCTCGCGGTAGCGGTTCGAATACTCTGGTGCGGGAAAGGGCAGGGTGAAGCGGGCCTCGCTCATCGGCTCACCGAGGGCGGACTCGAGCAGGGCCTGAACGCTGATCAAAAGCGCCTCGATCAGCGAGCGCCTCAGTTCCATTTCGACCTCGAGCAGGATTTCGATCTGGACGCAATGCTGATCTGCCTCTGTCGATCGACTAACGCGGAAGTAGGGGGAACGCAGGTGGCCGAAGCGTTCGAGGGTAGCCAGCGCCTGGTCAAGGTTCGCGGCCGCCGCGATGGCGGCCGCTAAGGCGCCGTGTGCTGAGCCGTGCAGGGCCGGCCCGATGTCGAGGGCCCAGCTCGGAGGGGCGAAGGCGCGGATATTCTGGAGCAGGCGTAGCTGTTGCCAGACTAAAATCGTCGCGTTGGGGTCGATGCTCTGGGCCTGCTCTGGGCTGATCCCCGTCCCCTCGAGGAGGCACAGGGCCTGCTCGGAATCCGCCCCGAAGCGCCGCAGGAGGAGGCGGAGATAGGCCGCCGGCATGGGGAGTGCGCTGGTGCCGTGGCCTTCGCCGAAAAGGCGTCTTGGCTCAAAATGACCAGTCATCGTCTCAACATACCCTTCTGGCAAGGCGGGTTCAATACGAAACTGCAGGAGCTTCTGCTCTAAGCTGAATGGGGTTGAACCCGACCCCAAAGCCACTCTCCCCGGAGCGCTCCGCCATCACTCGCCGACCATCCCCCAGCCGTTGCCCGCGCGCTTAGACCGAGGCCGTGCGCAACAGGAGGAACCATATGACCTCAGCCGCCGAAGAGACGCCCTCAGCCACCCTCGACCAGGCAGGGGCCGACCCCTACTCGATTCCCCTCGAGAAGATCAACGTTTCGGATTCGGAGCTCTTCGCGACGGATACGCTGTGGGGCTATTTCGAACGCCTTCGCAAGGAGGCTCCGGTTCACTACTGCGCCGACAGCGAGTTCGGCCCCTATTGGTCTGTGACGTGTTTCGAGGACATTGTCGAGGTCGAGAAGAACCCCGAGATTTTTTCCTCGGCTCGAAGCATCGTGATCGGCGACCCAAGCCCAGATTTCCCGCTGGAGTCCGGCTTCATCACCATGGATGGGGCGCGGCACACCGATCATCGCAACGTCGTGAAGCCTTCTATGGCGCCGCGCAACCTCAAGCGGCTCGAGCCTCTGATTCGTGAGCGAGTGATCGAGATTCTCGAAGGGCTTCCGGCGGGAGAGAGCTTTAATTGGGTCGACCGCGTTTCCATCGAGCTCACCACGGGGATGCTCGCGACGCTTTTCGATTTCCCCTACGAGGACCGCCGGAAGCTGACCTTTTGGTCCGATATGGCGACCGCGAGCCCCGATCAGGTCGGCGCCGTCGGCATCACCGAGGAGGAGCGCCAGACGGCGCTGATGGAATGCCTGGAGGTTTTTACCGGCCTCTGGAAAGATCGGGAAGGAAAGCCCGACAGCGATAAACTCGATCTCATCACGCTGCTCTCCAACGGCGAATCCACCCGGGGCCTCGACCCCATGGAATATCTGGGGACCCTGGTCCTGCTCATCGTGGGCGGAAACGACACGACGCGCAACTCGATTTCGGGAGGCGTACTCGCCCTCAACGAGAACCCGGCCGAGTACCAGAAATTGAGGGATGACCTGAGCCTGATTCCCAACATGGTCAGCGAGATCATCCGCTGGCAGACCCCCCTCGCCCACATGCGGCGGACCGCCACCCAGGACACCGAACTCGGGGGCAAGTCGATCAAGAAGGGGGACAAGGTGGTGATGTGGTACGTCTCGGCCAACCGGGACGAGACGGCCATTGACCGGGCCAACGAGTTTCTCATCGACCGCCCGAACGTCCGCCGCCACCTTTCATTTGGTTGGGGGGCGCATTTCTGCATAGGGAGCCGGATTGCCGAAATGCAGCTTCGCATCCTCTGGGAAGAAGTGATGAAGCGCTTTGAGCAGGTCGAAGTTGTTGGAGAGCCCGTTCGGGTTCGATCCAATTTCGTCAAGGGCTTCGAGGACCTTCAGGTCCGGCTGCATCCCTTGCCCTGAACGCGCTGGTCGGCTCGGGCGGATTTTTCCCCAAGGTTGAAACCGATCCGTGGTATTCTGGAAAGGAATCCCAGGAATGCAGCGGAAAGGCTTTCATGATCAAGGATGCGCAATCGCTTCGGGAGATCCTGGACGAACTGCATACGGCTCTGCAGGAGTCTCCCGATATAGGGGATGAAGGGCGGGCCGCATTGCTCCGGGCGGTTGCCGAAATTGAAGAAGTCCTCAACGAGGGAAAAGTTGAGGGTACTGCCACGATCCGCCAGCAGCTCAGCCAGGCAATCGGCCAGTTCGAGGAGTCGCATCCGAAATTGACCTCGGTGGTGGGGCGCGTTGCCGACGCGCTGAGCGACCTGGGCATCTGAGTCTGCGGGTTCGAGAGGGGACCGGAGCCCGGCAAAGCCTGCCGATGGGGGTACTTGGCTCGGTTGAAGGCTACGGCCATGGGACTATCCTTCCGGGGGCCCGGTTCAGGGGCCGAGGAGTTGAGCATGTCGAGAACCAACCGTCTTTTTTCTGCCGATTCGCATTGCGTGATTACCAGCGATCAGGTGAAGAAGAACCTCGCGTCGAAATATCATGCCGCTTGGGACGAAGGGATGGCGAAATACGACGCCATCCGCGATGAGGAAATGGCCGGTGAGAGCCTCGAGCTCGAAGATTTCGTCGATCTCGAGGCGGCACGCCACCCGGGCTATTTCGATTCGACCGCGCGCCTGGAGGCCATGGAGGCCGACGGCGTCGAGTGCGAGGTCATGTACTCGGAGTTCGACTTCACGAGCAAGGTCTACCAGGTGGGAGAACAATGGCGCGAGTGCGCCACGGCTTACAACGACACTCTGCTCGAGTTCGCTTCCGTAGATCCGAAGCGTATATTGATCACCTATCAACTCCCGCTCATCGATATCGACTACGCGGTCTCTGAAATTGAACGGCTCGCCAAGCTCGGTGCTCGCTCGATCCAAATCCCGAATTTCCCGAGCGAGGTGGGAATGCCGGACTACCACGACCCGCGTTACGCAAGGCTCTGGTCGGCTTTCGAGGAAACGGGTGTTGTCGTCGCTAATCACCTGACGCTCAAGAATTCATTGTGGGAAACTTTCCGACGTGATCCGACACCCCAAAAGGGAATCTTCACCGCGATGCCCGGCTTTGCCATCGGAGAGACCCTTTGCTGGTATATCTTGACGGGCATCTTGGAGCGGCACCCGAAGCTCAAGATCGTTTTTGTTGAGCCCGGGCTTTTCTGGCTCGCGGGCTTCATTCGTTACCTCGATAGCCGCATGCACCACCACTACGATTTTCCGGGTGTCAAAGAGTTGCCCTCCACGTATTTCAAGCGACAAATGGCCGTGACCTTTGTTCACGAGCCCGAGGGTGTCGAATTGCGGCATGAGCTCGGCATTGAAAATGTCCTCTGGTCGACGGATTTCCCCCATCCGATCTGCAATTGGCCAGATGCGGGCGCCAAGGTCTTGAAGCAATTCGAGGGCGTGCCCGAAGATGAAGTTCGCGCGATCACCTGGGGCAATGGGGCTCGCATGTATGGCATCGAGTGAACCGGGTGCTTGACGGAAACGGGGGCGGGGTAGGGTAGTGGCGGGTGTTCTCGACGGTATTCGTGTGGTCGATCTTTCCGAAGGCATCGCCGGTCCGATGGCGACCATGATGTTTGCCGATCACGGTGCCGAGGTGATCAAGGTGGAGAGGCCCGGGGGCGATCCCTTTCGCAGCCAGATCGCCTACCACGGCTGGAATCGGGGAAAGCGCAGCGCGATTCTGGATCTAGCCGTCCCCGAGGATCGCGAAGTCCTCTTTAGCCTGATTCGCCACGCCGATGTCCTGCTGGAAAGCTTTGCTCCGGGCAAGGCTGCGCGGTTCGGGCTGGATCACGACTCGCTCTCCGCGATGAATCCCGAGCTCATCCACTGCTCGATTACGGGGTATGGGCGCGATAACGCCCACTCCGACCGCCCCGGCCTAGATGCGCTGGTCGCTGCCCGGACGGGCCTGCAATGGGAGCAGCGCGGGCGGGTCGGAGGCGCCGCCGCCTTTCTTTCAGGGCAGCCGGCATTCTCCGCGGACTATGAATGCCCCGCCGAGGCGCTCCAGGGACCGGACCGGGATGGCCCCCTCTTTTCCTCGTCGCGTTTTCCGAGCCTGGGTGCCGCACATGCCACGACCCTGGCGATCAGCGCAGCGCTTCGCGCCCGGGAGATCACGGGCCGGGGACAGTGGGTCGAAACCTCGCTCCTGCAAGGGGCACTTTCCTCCGGCGGCATGGCCTTCGCCACCGGGGAGAACCTGGATGCCTGGGGCTTTTCGACCTGGATCTCGGACAGTCGCTCACCCAAGGGTCTCTTCGAGTGCAGCGATGGGCAGTGGGTGCACTGCTGGCCCCCGAGCCCGCGCTTCGTACTCGCCGCGGGCGAAGGGGACGAACTCAACGCCCACCCCGACCTGGCGGTGCGCGAAGATCCCGATCGCATCGGGCTTGGGCCCGAAGAGCTCTTCGTGCTGCATCATTATTGGCCCTTGATGGCGAAGACGTTTGCCAAGTTTACTGCGGATGCCTGGGCCGAGGCCGGCGCCGTGGCGGGGGTGTGTATCCAGCGGGTTCGTTCTCCCGAGGAGGCGTGGTCGGATCCGCTGCTCCTGGCCGACGGCTGCGTGGCGGAAATCGACGACCCGGAACTCGGCCCGATTCGGACCGTGGGCATCACCTACACCCTTGGGAACAGCCCCGGCAAGGTGGGAAAGGCGGCGCCCCGGGCCGGGGAGCACAGCGATGAAATCAAGGCCGAGGCCGCGGCGCTCGGTGCGCCCCGCTCGCCTCGCGCAGTGGGGCAGCCCCTGCCCGGCGGCCCCCTCCAGGGTATCCGGGTACTCGATTTTGGCCTGGCCGTCGCGGGCCCGCACGGGGCGCAACTTCTCAGCGATCTGGGGGCCGATGTCATCAAGGTGAACGCGCTCCACGATTGGTATTGGCACTCGAACCAGATCGCCATGTCGTGCAATCGGGGCAAGCGCAGTTTGGCGGTCGATCTCAAGCACGAAGCGGCCAGGGAATCCATCGAGCGATTAATCGCCTCGGCGGACGTGATCATTCACAACATGCGCTACCCCGCCGCCGTTCGCCTGGGGATCGACTACGAAAGGCTCAAGGAAAAATACCCGCGCCTGGTCTATTGCCATACCCGGGGTTTCGAACACGGCCCGCGCGAACTGCTTCCCGGCAACGACCAGACGGGCGCCTGCCTCGCCGGGGTCGAGTGGGAGGACGGCGGCTGCGGCCGGGGCGGTCGGCCTTTCTGGTCGCTCACCAGCATGGGCGATACGGGGAACGGCTATCTCGCGGCGACGGCGATCTGCCAGGCCCTCTACGAGCGCGAACAGACGGGCCAGGGTCAGTGGGTGGAGACGGCGATTATCAACGCGCAGTTGCTCAACGCCTCCCACTCCCTGGGGCGCCCGGACGGAAGCGGGTTCGAAAGGCCCTTGCTCGACGCCGATCACCTCGGGCTTTCCGCGGGCATTCGTCTCTATGCGACTGCCGATGGCTGGCTCTGCCTTTCCCTCCTCGGCCAGGAGCATTGGCGAGGGTTGGCAAGCGCGCTCGGAGATCCGGAACTCGAGAAGGGGTTTGACGCGGGGGCCGGGGTCGATTCCGAACTCGCCCAGCGGATCGAGAAAAGCCTGGCCTCCCGCACCTCCGAGGAGGCGTTTGCAAGCCTGGACGCGGTGGGGGTTCCTTGCGAGATCGCCTCCGAGCGTGCCAGTCTCGCCATGTGGTCGGATCCCGAGGCCTTCGAGCGTCGCTGGATCGTCCAATATCCCCACCCGATGGTCGGTGAGATCGGCCAGGTGGGCCTGGCCTTTTCGTTTTCCGAAACCCCGGCTCGCATTCAGGGCCCGCCCACCCTGGTGGGGGAGCACACCCGGGAGATCCTGGGCGAACTCGGCGCTTCGGGCGAGGAGATCGACGCTCTCATGGAGGCCGGCGCCGTGGGCGATCGGAACCTGCACCCCGCCCTCAGCGGGGATTCCGAGGGCGCGGTGCAGTCGCCCTGGGCGCCCGACAAGTGAGCGAGGCAATGCGGCCGGGGCTCCAGCCCTCCCGGGATAGCGCCTTCTTTTGGCAGGGCCTGCGCGACGAGAAGCTTCTCTGCCAGTCCTGCGATCATTGCGGCCGCCTTCGGCACCCTCCGCGGCCCATGTGCCCGGATTGCGGGGCGCTTCAGTGGAGTGCGCGGCCACTTTCGGGTCGGGGCCGGGTTCATGCCTGGATCAAGCCCGTTCATCCGCTGCTCCCGATGTTCGAGGAGGGATTCCTCGTCGCCCTGGTGGAACTCGACGAAGGCATTCGCCTGCTCTCGAACCTCTGCGAGATCTCTGCGGCGGATGTCCGCAACGAAATGCCCGTCGAGGTCTTCTTCATCGAGGTCGACGCCGAGGGCGCCAAGGTTCATCAATTTCGCCCGATCGGAGAGTTGGGCCATGGCTGACGGGTCCTCCTCGGTCATCGTTGGAATTGGGCAGACCGAGTTTTCGAAAAACTCGGGAAGAAGCGAACTGCAACTCGCCTGCGAGGCCATTCGGGCGGCCCTGGACGATTGCGGCCTGGCCCCGGCCGATGTCGACGGGATGACGACTTTCACCCTCGACAGCAGCGACGACGTCGACATCGTGCGCTCCCTCGGAATCGAAAACCTGCGCTTTTCATCCCGGGTGCCGCATGGGGGAGGGGGCTCCACGGGCACCCTGGCCCACGCCATGGCGGCGGTGGACTCGGGGCTCGCCGAGGTGGTGGTCTGCTGGCGGGCGATGAACGAACGCTCCGAGGCGCGTTTTGGCACGGCCCAGCTTTCGGATGCCGGCCATGCCCGGGGCTCGGGGACGGGCTTCATCGAGTGGAGCGTTCCCTTTGGCGCCGTGACCCCCGCCGCCTGGACGGCCATCGGGGCCCAGCGCTATATGCACGTCTATGGCGCCACGAATGAAGATTTCGGTCGGGTGGCCGTCACCCTGCGAAAAGCGGCGGCGACCAACCCCGCCGCCTTCTTCTACCAACGCCCCCTGAGCCTCGAGGAGCACCAGGCCTCGCGCTGGATCGCCGAGCCCGTCTTCCGGCTTTTCGATTGCTGCCAGGAGAGCGACGGGGGCGTCGCCTTCGTGGTGACCTCCCGGGAGCGCGCCCGGGATTGCCGCATGCCCGGCGCCCGGATCCTTCACGCCACCCAGGCCGTTCCCTTCGACACCGAGGTCGTCACGAATTTCTACCACGCGGATCTCACCCGCTTCGACTCGGGCATCGCCTGCGCCGCTGAACTCTATGGCAGGACGGGGCTTGGTCCGGAAGATATCCAGGTCGCCATGCTCTACGACCATTTCAGCATGGCGGTTTTTTGGCACCTCGAGGCCTTCGGCTTCTGCGGTCCCGGGGAGGCGCCGGATTTCATCCGCGAGGGCCATTGCGAACTCGACGGCCGGCTCCCCCTCAGCCCCAATGGCGGGTTGATCGGCGAGGCCTATATCCACGGGATGAACAACATCACCGAAGCGGTTCGCCAAATAAGGGGGACGGCGGCCAACCCCATCGATTCCGTGGATCACGTCCTGGTTTCGTCGGGAATGAGCGGGGCGATCCTGGGTCGCCTGTAATCCGCTTCCTCTTCCTCTATATCTATTCCAGGCCCAGGCCGGGCTTCAGTCCAGGCGTTCGATGATGGTGCCGGTGCCGAGCCCGCCGCCGCAGCACATGGCGATCAGCCCGTAGCGGCCCCCGGTTCGCTCGAGGGTATGCAGGGCCGTGGTGATCAGGCGATCGCCCGTGGCGCCGGTGGGGTGGCCGAGGGCGATGGCGCCGCCGTTGGGATTGACCCGGGCGGGGTCGGCCCCGCAGGCCTTCTGCCAGGAGAGAACGATGCTCGCGAAGGCCTCGTTGACCTCGAAGGTATCGATCTCGTCGATGGAAAGCCCCGTGCGGTCGAGGAGTTTCTGGGTCGCGGGGATCGGGCCCTCGAGAATCTTGAGCGGATCGCAGCCCACGATGGTCGAGTAGACGATGCGCGCCCGGGGCTTCAGCCCCAATCGCTCGACGGCAGATTCCGAGGCGAATATCACCGCCGATGCGCCGTCGGTGACCTGGGAAGAAGTTCCCGCGGTATGAATCCCACCCTCGACTACGGGCTTGAGTTGGGAAAGTCCTTCGAGGGAGGTGTCGCGAAGCCCGCCGTCGCGGGTCACGGTGCGGGTCTCACCGGTGGGGTTGCCTTCGCCGTCGAGGACGGGCGCCTCCACGGGAATCACTTCGCTTTCGAAATGGCCGGCATCCCAGGCTTCTCGGCCGAGTTGCTGGCTGCGGAGCCCGAAGGCGTCGGTATCGTCCCGGTTGATCTCCCAGTCCTGGGCGATCATCTCGGCGCCCTGGAATTGGGAATTGAAGCCGCCGACGACTTTCATGTAATTCTCCGAGATCGGCCGCCCCTCGTGGCGCGAATTTGCGCCCAGCGGGATGCGGGTCATGCACTCGACGCCGCAGGTCAGGACGATGTCCTCGAGCCCGGAGGAAACGAGGCCCGTGGCCAGGGTGCTGGCCTGCTGGCTCGATCCGCACTGGCTATCCACGGTGGTCGCGGGCACCTCGATGGGGAGGCCGGCACCGAGCCACGCCGTGCGCGCGACATTGAAGCTCTGCTCGCCCACCTGGGACACGCAGCCGCCGATGACCTGGTCCACCGAGGCAGGCTCCACGCCGACGCGCTCGATCAGCCCGCGCTGAACCTTGCCCAGGAGATCAACGGGATGCATGCCCGCGAGTTCGCCCTTGCGCCGGCCCAGGGGGCTCCGTGCCGCGCCTACGATGAATGCTTCGCCCATGCTTTTTCTCCTCGCGTTCGCCAGCGGGCGTTCCTGCCCGGGCTTCTCGCTGATGAGTTGATTTAGCGCAGTTGGCTCTGGGGTTCTACCGGGGATCCTGGGCGTTCGAAGGCCTGGCGAGGTAGAGAGATCTTTCGCGAGGGCCGAAGCCCCGGGGGCGCGTTTGCCGGCCTATGCGGCACCACTGGGCCTCGGCTTAGGAGTCGGTTTCCTTTGGGACGGGGAAGCCGCCCCGGGCCTCTTCGAGCAGCGCGAGGTCTCCGATATCGAACCAACCCCCGGGTATCGGGCGGGCGGCGACCGGGCGGACCGAAACCAGCCAGGCGATGAAATGACCGGGGGCGTCGGGGTTGCCTCCCTCGGCGAGGTAGCGCCCGAGGAGTTCGTCGGTTTCGGGTGTCAGGAAATAGAGCGCGATGGCCGAGAGGTTTCCGCTGGGGCGTTCGGGCTTTTCGCGAAAGCTGCGGACCTGTCCCTGGTCGTCGACGTCGACGTCGTTGTAGGGGCTCGGGCCCCCCGCGTGTTCGACTTGCCGGGTGATCAGCAGGGGCTTGCCCTCGGCCTCGAAGGCGCGCTGAAGGGGTTCGAGATCGAAGTCGAGGAGGTTATCGCCGGCGACCACGAGCAGATCCTCGCCGCCGCTGGGGGCGGCTTCGAGGGCGAAGGCCAGGTCGCCGATGGCGCCAAGGCGTTCGTCGACGTGATTGGCCCCGTCATCGAGAACCCGGAGGGGCACCGGACAGGTCACCGAGCGGCTCCAGGCGAGCAGGGAATCCGCGAAGCGGTGGTTGCCGATGACGATGATTTCGCTGAGCCCCGGAAGGGCTTCCACCCTGGCCAGGATATGCGAGAGAATCGGCTTTCCCGCGACCTCGAGCAGGGGCTTGGCGACGCTCTCCGTCAGGGGAAACATGCGCGTCGCGAAGCCGGCGGCGAGAAGATAGGCCTTCATTCGTCGCGTTCGCCTAGGGCTAGCTTGGCCCGGGGACGAAGGAATTCGTAGCCGGCCCCCCGGTAGGCCTTCTCGATCCGCTCGAAGTCGGCTTCGGAAGCCATGGCTCCGACCACGGCGCCGCCGGAGCCGGAGAGTTTTGCGCTGGCTCTGTGCTGGGTTGCAATCTTCACCATTTCCAGATCGCTTGGGGCAATGGGCAAGAGGGTTCGGCGCAGTTCAAAATTTCGATTCATGGCTTCGCGAAAACCGGCGTGATCGGCCCGCCCAAGAAACCCGAGCCCTTCATCGACGAGGTCCCGAAACGCTTTCATGGTGCGCATGACTTCAGGATCTCCGGCTTGCCAGCGCTGCCTGAGAGGGGCATGAATCTCACCGGAAGGCTGCCCGCCCTGGGGATGCCAGGCCAGGAAGAGGGGGGGCAGGGTGTTCGGGTCGAGAGATTGGCACGCCAAGAAATTTCCCGGCTGGGCTAGGTCCATGACGATCAGTCCCTCATGGGCCTGGACGATGCGATCCATGGGGCCAGCCGCGATTCCCAGGTCATCGGTTTCGGCTTCGAGGGCGAGCTTTGCCAGGGAAGTGGCGGTCAGGTCGACTTTGAACCATCGGGCCATCCCTCGCAGGGCCGCGATCACGATGGCGCTGGAACCCGCCAAACCGACCTGTCGGGGAATATTCGTCTCGAAGCGAAGGGTGAAGCGGAGGCCGGGGTCGCTGGGATCGCGCGCCTCGAATTCGGGATGGGCGAGGCAGAAACGGTTGAGGGCGGCCAGAAGCAGCGGAATGCCGTCGCCGAGGTTCGCGCTTCCAAGGCGTCCCCGGGCCTCGAGCAGCGAAGTAAAAGTGCTTTGGGCGCCGTCGGAGGCCACGAACCCGAGGGCCTGGGCGGGTTCGATATGCACCTGGGCGCGCAGGTCGTCTAGGCAGAGCCCGATGGCCTTGCCCCCATAGCCGTCCGAGGGGTTTCCGAGCAGCCCCGCTCGGGCATGTGCGGTGCTCGTCACGCGCTCCATCGAACCTCCTGAATCCTGCCTCGCTTTCCCGGCCGGAAGATACCTCGGAGTCCCCGAGGTCGCCCAGTCGCAGTCCGTGGCGGGCAGCCGATGCAAGGAACCTCTAGATTGGTGGCCGCAACGCGGGTGCGAATCGGCACCGTTCGAAAGGAATCATTCTTCATGCCCCAGACCGGGAGCGACCTTCCCAATCAGAGCACCGAAATTCCCAGCCGAACGCGAGTGGTCATTATCGGCGGCGGCGTGATCGGCTGTAGCCTGGCCTACCACCTCGCGAAGGCGGGCTGGAATGAGGTGGTGCTGCTCGAGCGGCACAAGCTGACCTCGGGAACGACTTGGCATGCCGCCGGGTTGGTGGTGACCTCGGGCTTTACCACTGAGACTCTTATGAAGATCGCGCGTTATACGCGCGACCTCTATTCTGAACTCGAGAATGAAACGGGCTTCGCGACAGGGTTTCGCCCTGTGGGTCTTCTGCAGGTGGCCGCCGATCGTGAAATCCTGGGCGATCTCCAGCGCAAGGCGACCTTCAGCCGCCTGATGGGCGTCGATTCCCAGGAGGTTTCCCGGGACGATGTGGCGAAGCTCTGGCCCATGGCGAAGACCGACGATCTGATCGCCGGATTTTTGACCGCCGCCGATGGGCGAGCGAACCCCGTCGATGTGACCATCTCCCTCTCCAAGGGCGCCAAGGCGTTGGGAGCCAGGCTCATCGAAGGTGTTGAGGTTACGGCGGTGCATCAAAAAAACGGCAGGGTCACGGGCGTCATGACCGACCAGGGCCCCATTGAATCTGAGATTGTCGTCAACTGCGCCGGGATGTGGGGGCGCCAGGTCGGCGAAATGGCCGGGGTCAACTGCCCTCTTCAGGCCGCCGAGCACTATTACGTGATCCTCGACGGCGTCGATGGCATGGACCGCGACATGCCGATCCTCGAGGATCCTTCGGTGTACAGCTATTTCCGCGAGGAGGGGAGCGGCCTGATGGCCGGGCTCTTCGAGCCCGTGGCGGCACCCTGGGCGCTCGACGGGATTCCCGAGAAATCGGCCTTCACGGTCCTCGACCCCGATATGGACCGCATGATGCCCTATCTCACCAATGCCCTAACCCGGGTCCCCTCGGCCGAGGACGCCAGAGTACGCCAGTTCTTTTGCGGACCCGAGAGCTTTACCCCGGATCTGGCGCCGCTGGTGGGCGAGGCCCCGGAACTCGAGAATTTCTTCGTCGCCGCCGGCCTGAACTCCCTGGGTATTCTTCAGGGGGGCGGGATCGGTCGACTTCTCGCCCACTGGATCGTCGAGGGCACGCCCGATATGGACGTGACCGAGATCAATATTGATCGTTTCCAGAAATACCAGAGCAATCGCGCCTACCGCCGGGATCGCACCGTCGAGATCGTTGGGGAGATGTATAAGATCCACCACCCCAACGAGACCTTCGACACGGCGCGCAACGTGAAGCGGCATGTCCTCCACGACCGATTGACTGCGGCGGGCGCCTGTTTCATTCAGTCGGCGGGCTGGGAGATTGCGGACTGGTACGCCGAGGGTGATCAAGAACCCGTGGTGGAGCGCTACACCTGGGATCGGCAGAGCTCATTTGAGAACGTCGCCGCCGAACATCGGGCCTGCCGCGAAGGCGTGGTCGTGATGGACATGTCTTTCATGTCGAAATTTAGGGTTCAGGGGCGGGATGCTCTGGCCGAACTCAACCGGATCAGCTGCAACGAACTCGACGTCGCCCCCGGGCGCATCGTCTATACCCAATGGACGAATGAAAAGGGCGGGATCGAAGCGGACCTGACGGTGACGCGCAGGGCCGAGGACGATTTCATGGTGGTCTGCTCGGATACCGTGCATCGTCATATCGAAACCTGGATGCGGCGGCATTTCCGACCCGAGGCCCACGTGATGATCACCGACCTCACCTCGGCCTACGCGATGTTGACCGTCCAGGGGCCGAAGTCGAGGGCACTGCTCTCCAGCCTTTCGCCGGATTCCCTGGCCGGCAACGATTTTGCCTACATGACGGGCCGAGAGATCGAACTTGGATATGCACGGGTCTATGCGGTGCGGGTCACGTACCTCGGCGAACTCGGCTGGGAACTCTATATCCCCAGCGAGCACGCTGCCGATGTATACGATCGCATTGTGGAGGCCGGGCGAGAATTCGGGTTGCGGCACGCGGGTCTTCAAGCTCTAAGTAGCCTGCGCTTGGAAAAGGCCTACCGTGATTTTGGCCACGACCTCGTCAATACAGACACGCCCCTGGAGGCGGGGCTTGGCTTTGCGGTGAAGCTCGAAAAGCCGGGCGGCTTCGTGGGGCGAGATGCCCTGGCTGCGCAGAAGGAAGCGGGAATTCCTCGCCGGCGCCTTGTTCAATTCATCCTCGACGATCCCGAGCCCCTGCTCGGGCACGGAGAGGTCATTTGGCGTAACGGCGAGGCGGTGGGCTACTTGAGGGCGGGCGCCTACGGACACTCGCTGGGAGCGTCGGTGGGGCTGGGCTATGTGGAGTCCGGTGAGCCCGTGACCAAGGCGTACCTGGAAGCTGGAGACTGGGAGATCGAGATCGCACGGCAGCGCTACTCCGCCCGGGTCTCCCTGCGCCCCCTCTATGATCCGAAGGGCGAGCGAATCAGAAGCTGAAAGCGACTCCGGACTCGGACCTCGGATCGTGGGGATTAGCCGAGGTCGCCGGCCAAGTCGGGCTGGCCCTCGTGCTGGTGAGCTTGCTGCTTGGGCAAGTCGCTGAGGCGGGCCTTCTCCACTCGGCGCCTTTCCTCGGCACGCGAGGCCTTGGCGGTGTCGGCGGATCGGGGCTCGAAGCGCACGAAGGAGACCCCGGCGGTGGTGCTCTGGAAGGCCACTTCGAAATCCCATGCGCTGAGGTCTACATCGCGTAGGTGAATATTTTGAGCCAAATGAGCGCGAAGGTTTGCACGACTCTCGTAGGCGGTCTGGGGCATCTCGTAGTTGACCGAGACGAGTAATTGGTGGCCGCGTTCCCAGGCGACATCGAGGATCTGCCCCTTTTCTCGGGCTGAGTTGGCATCGCGGTCGAGGACCAGACCGAGTCCGTTGAGAGTCGGGGTGTCGGTGAGCGAGTAGGATACGATGCCGTCGTCAAAAGCCAGCAAGCCGCAGCCCGGGCATGTTTTTTCGATCTGGAGTTCGGTGGATCCCCGTTCGACCCAGAACTCAAAGCTCCGGCTCTGGTGACGACCCTGGGCCTTCATGTCGACAAAGGCATTGGCACTCACGAGGACGAGCCCGAGGGCTGTGAGGGAGGCGAAGGGGATACGACCGAGGGCAGGAAAGCGCGCAGTCAGGGCCGTGAGGGGTGAGCCTTCGGCCGATTCATCGGTTCGGGTTGCGCGATCGTCCAGCAACCTTCCGCACCAAACGACGGCGATGAGGTTGAAGGTCATGATGCAGAGGGGGTAGTACCAGTGGCCCTGATCCCAGAGGCTGACCACAGCAAAATTGTAGGTCGACTTCAGGATGGCGTAGCTGGCGAGCAGCCCGATGCCTGTATTCTGAAGGATGCGGGGGTTTTGGGAGCGGATCCCAATGCGCTGAGTCAGGAGCCAGCCGGCTGCGGCCAAGGCAGGAACAAACATTTGGCTGGTTCGCCAGGCCTCGCTCGCCCAAGCGTTATGGCTGCGGCCGAGGGGGTCTGCGAAGGGCAGGGTCGTCGTCAGCAGGGCATAGAAGTTGCGCGCCAAGGCCCAGAGGGGCTGTGCTTTGGCACTGCCGCTGCTGGGCAGCAGGCTGCCGACCGAGGCGAGGTTGTAGAGTAGATAGGTGCCGATCAGGAGGGTGGGAATCACGCTGGCAGCGGCAACCCGCTTCACTATCTCAGGGCGGCTCGAAGCCGTGGCGGCGACAAAGAGAAGAAAGGGGACGAAGATGAAGATGTCGTCGAGTCGGGCCAGGGTTAGGAGCGTCAGAATTCCCGACGTCCAGATCAGCGATCGAATCCCTGCATTCTCGCTCAGAGTCTTCCGAACGAAGATCGCGTAGGCGAGCACCCCGAAGAGAAAGATCGAAAGCGGGGTTTCCATTCCATTGGCGAAGGACCACTGGGATCCCTGATGCGGGTCGAAGACCGGCATCAGCAAGTAGTAGACACCCGGGGCCGAGCCAAGCAGGGCCAGGGCGGGTCTTCGGGTCAGGTGCAGCAGAGCCAGGGCAAAGAGGCCCGTGCCCAGCGAGACGAAGAACACGCTGGACATTGCCGTGTACTGGATCTGTTCTGCTGCCGAAAGAGCGAGGCTTGAAAAGGAGCGCTCGAGGTAGATCTGCCAAAGCGGATGGAAGCCGTTGGTGGGGTGGGTCCCATCAAAGGTGAAGAAGGGAGCGCCCACCGAGTGGTCGGCGACGCTGAGGTAGTAGAAGCTGTCGGCGGCGAAATAGCGAAAGGCACCGAGCAGTCCCTCATCGAGCAGGGACATGACAGGGGGGTAGGCAGTGACCAAGGCCACCGCGACGAACACCCCGAGTGCGCCTGCGTGCTTTTGCATTGCTTGCATTGCTTTTATGCCCACATCCAGAAGCGTCATCGGCCGACTGCTCGATGCTCGCTGACCTTTCCCAAGGAATGCCTCGAGGATTTCTCCACGCTATGAAGTGCCTTCGAGGCGCTCGGTGGTGGCAAACAATCGGTCGAGAAGTCGCTTTTTTTTGCTCTCTTCTGCTCTTCGGCTGCGAGAGGCTGGCCTTGAGGGCCTTGAGGGCCTGAGGCCAGGGTCCTTTCCAGCAAGTCCCCCTCGGGGACGAGAGGGAGGGGGGTGGCTTTCGCTCACCCAAGGGGATCTTGTAGGGCATCCCAGCAATCTCGATTGAGGTTGAACCCAGGCAAGACGGTCCGCGGGGAGCCCCCTGGAAAAGCGAAACCGGGCCAGGTCTCTCGGGCCGATTCGGGCCCGGAGAGCCGGCTCGGGGCTCACTCCCCCTGGAAGCGGGGTTCGCGTTTGGCCACGAAAGCGCGCACGGCTTCCCGGTGGTCAGCCGTGCGGGAGGTGGCCACAATGCCCTCGGCCTCACCGGCGAGGCAGGTGGGGAGATCTTCGCGCAGCGCCCGGTCGAGGTTGACCTTCATGTGGGCGAAGGCTGCCGAGGGTCCCGCGGCGAGTCGTCGGGCCCAGTTCATGGCCTCGATTTGGAGTTGATCGTCCGGCACCACGCGGTTCACGATTCCGAGCCGCTCGCACGTGGCGGAGTCGATCCGCTCACTGCTGAAGAAGAGTTCTCGGGCTCGGCTCGTCCCGACGAGGTGGGTGAGGAAATAGCTGGCGCCATAATCTCCCGACAAGCCTACCCGGGCAAAGCCTGTGGAGACGAAAGCCGACTGCGCAGCGATCCGTAGATCACAGGCCAGAGCGATGGATAAACCCGCGCCGACCGCAGGGCCGGGCAGGGCGGCGAGAGTCGGCTGGGGCAGGGCATAGAGGGCGCCGGTGAGTGCACGCTGGCGCTCCGTCTGATCGGCGATGATTTCCTCGACGCTGAGCGGGGGGTCCGGCTTGGCCGATCCGCTTCCCATTCCCTTGACGTCACCGCCCGCACAAAAGGCGCTTCCGGTTCCCGTAATAAGAACTGCCTTCACGCGTTTATCGTCCTTGAGGGCCGCGAAGGTTCTCCGAAGCGCGGGGCTCAGTGTGTCCGAGAGAGCATTGCGAACCTCGGGTCGGTTCAGGGTCAGCACCGCTACCCCATGGTGCACGAAGGCCAAGAGCTCGGGTGTCCCGGTCTCCACTTCGACTCTTTCGCTGCCTTGGCCCGATCCGTCTCCGGCTTGTTTTTCGTCGCTCATGATGATGGGCCTCCCGCCCCTGGCTTTTCGAGTTTCATGGGCTCAGACGTGCCGAGTGAGAGGGCCACTCCAAGAAATCCCATGAAGCGTTATTGGGTGCATTTATGGCATGACGAATGCCAGATGTTAACCTCGGATTTCTGGCGTGGGGTGGCCGACTGTTTTCTTTGAGATCGGGCCCTTGGCGGCGTTTCCGACGGGTAGCGGGAAGGGAAGAGGATGGCGGAAGAGTTCGGAGATCAGGGCGGATTCGCGAGCATGAACCCCTCGGCGCTCTACCGGTTTCTGGCGTCGAAGGTCATGACCCGCATGTGGAGTGTGACGGCTCTCGAGAAACGCCGTCAGAGGGCCGAAAAAAAACGTCGGCGGCGGGGTGCGCCGCACCGAGTCGTCTATTTCCACCAGCTGGATGATGGCTACAGCCACTTGGCCGCTCAGCTTCTTCGCCCGCTCCTTGAGCGTTACGACGTGGACCTCGAAGTCCATCTGGTGACCGCCGATCCGGGAGACAATCTTCCTGAACCAGATCTTCTTCTGCAGCTCTCTCGCTACGACGCGGAGAAGGTCGCTCCGCATTATGGCCTCGTCTTCCCTGTCGCCACTGCGCCGCCGAGCCCACAGCAGGTCGAATTGGCGGGGCGGGTGGTCGCCGCAGTGGGGATTGAAGAAATGCCCGAGGTCATGGTTGCCGTGGGCAATGCCCTCTGGTCTGGTGAGAGCAAAGTTCTCGAAGGCCTGGCCAAAACCCACGGGAGTGTCGAGGCTTCAGAACTCGCAGCGCGCGTCGCCGCAGGGAACGCGGCCCGGCGCGAGGAAGGACACTACTCCGGGGCGATGTTCTTCTACGGGGGAGAGTGGTATTGGGGAAGCGACCGAATTAACCACCTAGAGCAGAGATTGATTGGTCTCGGCGCCCGCAGACCGGGTGCGACCGAGGAAGCGCTCTGTTCAAGGCCGGAAATCGAATTTGGACCGCTTCGAGATAACGGCCAGCTCACTTTCGAGATCTACCCCTCGCTCCGCAGTCCCTACACATCGCTGATTTTTGATCACGCGGTGAGACTCGCCCGGGAGACGGGGGTGAAGCTGGTTATGCGGCCGGTTCTTCCGATGGTTATGCGAGGGGTGCCGGCGACTCGCCAGAAGGGCTTCTATATCTTCAGTGATGCCGCTCGGGAGGCGAAGGCTCTGGGGCTGAAATGGGGAACGATCTACGACCCCATCGGCGACCCAGTCCGTCAGGTGTATTCCCTTTACCCATGGGCGCGCAGTTGCGGGAAAGGAACGGAACTGCTCTCCAGCTTTCTTCATGCAGCGTTTTTCGATGGAGTGAATACCAATAATTTGCAGGGGATGAAGACCGTGGTCGAGAACGCGGGGCTTCCCTGGCCCGAGGCGAGCAAGATTCTGGGCGACCGCGATTGGGAAGCCGAATTTGAGGCGAATCGGCTCGCGATGTACGAGTTTGGCTCATGGGGTGTCCCGAGTTTCAGACTCTTGGACGAAGCAGGAAAAGAGGTTCTCGGTCTCTGGGGGCAGGACCGGCTCTGGCTTTTTGCCCGGGAGATTCAGCGGCTGCTCAGAGAACGGCGGGCTGGTTCTGAGGGCGAGCGCTCGGGCTCCGGGGAAGAAGCCCCCCAATCCTGAGCGAGAGCGGAAAGCCACACCTATCGTATTGATCTTCCCTGCTTGCGCAGGAGAGCATCAAATGTGGCCGATTTGGGTTGCCTCGTGCTTGAGGTGATCGCGAAATTTGGGATGAGCTAGGCCGATGAGGGCCTTGGCGCGCTCTCGAGTCGAAAGCCCCTTGAGGTTGACGACTCCGTACTCGGAAGCGACCCAGTGCACCTCGTTGCGTGGAGTCGTAACGATTGCGCCCGATCTCAGGCTCGGGACGATGCGAGAAATCTGGCCGGCCTGGGCCGTCGAGTAGAGAGCGATGATCGATTTTCCGCCCGGAGAGTCGAAGGCGCCCCGGGCGTAATCGTGTTGTCCGCCAGTTCCGGAAAACTGCCTCGATCCGATCGACTCGGAGCAACACTGGCCCGTCAAGTCGATTTCGAGGGTCGAGTTCACCGAGATCATGTCGTTGTTTCGTGCGATATTCGAAGGTAGGTTGACGTAGGAGACTGGGTGGGCCTCGATCTGCGGGTTGTCATCAAGGAAGTCGTACATCCGTCGCGTGCCCGCGGCGAAGGCGTAGAGAGCCTTCCGGGGGTGAAAAGTTTTTTTCGATCCGTCGGCGACTCCGGCCTCGATGAGATCCACCATGGAGTCTACGAACATCTCGGTGTGGATTCCAAGGCTGTGATGGCTCATCAGTGATTGGGCGACCGCGTTGGGCAGGCCCCCGACTCCGAGCTGGAGCGTGGCGCCGTTGGGAATCATTTCGCTGATCCGTGAGCCGATGGAGTCGTCTTCCTCGCGCTTTGCGGGTGCGGTGAGTTCGAAGAGGGGAGTCTCGTTCTCGACGATGGCATCCACCTCGCTCACGTGTACCCAGCTGTCCCCGTGGACCCGGGGCATGTTGGGGTTGACCTCGGCAAGGACGAGATCGGCAGTAGCCACCGCGGCCTTGTTGGTATCGACATTGGTCCCGAGGCTCATATACCCGTGCTTATCCATGGGGGAAACGCAAATCATCGAAACGTTGATGTCCATGAACTCCGTGAAGAGTCGAGGAATTTGGTGGAAGAAGGCGGGGATGAAGGTCGCGTTGCCATCGGCGATCAAGCCCCGGTCGAAGGGGCCGGCGAAAAGCGATTCGAACTGAATCACCGGGCGGCACTCCTCGCGGAAAATCGAACTGGCAGCCGAGCCCATGGGGAGAAGCGATGTCACCCGAACCCGACTCAGATCCCCACCCGCCGCTCGGTCGGCCAGGGCATGGAGCAGGGCGGGCGTCTGCCCGATCGCGGATCCGAAAACGACGAAGCTGTCGTCGGGGATGAGAGAGGCCGCCTCGGCCGGGGTTTTGAGTTTCCGCTCGTAGTCGTCGCCACTGCTGGTCGGCATCTTGGCTTGCCCTCGTGGAATGTGGACGGCTCGAGTGCAGGGTCTTGGTCTGCTCTTTAGGCAGATCAGTATAAGAGGATTTCCTCAGGGCGTCGGGGAATTGCGGGGTTTTTATTTGCTGGGTTTGTGCCGGGTTCATGGCGCTTCATGAACAGAAATTCATGTTCCAGAAATCCGGTGTTCAGGTTCGGAGGGTATTTTTGTCTGCGTACCCCGAATGGGGTCTCCGGCGTGGATTGGCCGAACGCGGGAGCCACTGGAGGAAAGAAATGAGCACAGCAGCCGAAATCAGCGACCCATCCTTTGCCCATGCAGGGGAGGCCCGCCGGATCGCTGGCCACTCCCCCGAGGCGACCCGGAAAGATTTCGACCGGCTACAAGACCGCTTGAACTCGTTGGTTCTGGGGCAGCCGGCCCTGATAGAGCGCCTTCTCATTAGCTTGCTCGCCGACGGCCACCTTCTCGTCGAGGGCGCGCCGGGTCTCGCCAAGACGACGGCGATCAAGACCCTGGCTCAGTCCCTGGAAGCGGACGATCACCGTATTCAGTTTACCCCCGATCTGCTTCCCGCAGACGTGACCGGCAGCGACATTTTTGAGCCGGAAGCCGCGCGATTTCGCTTCGAGAAGGGCCCAATTTTTCACAACCTGGTGCTGGCGGATGAGATCAACCGTGCGCCCGCCAAGGTTCAATCGGCGCTGCTCGAAGCCATGGGCGAGCGTCAGGTGACCGTGGGGAAATATTCGTACCCGCTGCCCGAACTCTTTCTCGTCATGGCCACCCAGAACCCGATAGAGCAGGAGGGCACTTATCCGCTGCCAGAGGCTCAGCTCGATCGTTTTCTGATGTACGTGACTGTCGATCACCCGGGGGCGGAAGTCGAGCACCAGGTCCTGCATCTGATGCGCGATCAGGCCCAGAAGAAGCCCTGCGCGTCCTTTGATCCCGTCGGTCAGAGCTCGATCCTGGCGGCACGCAAGGAAGTCGAACTCGTACACATGGCGCCGTCTCTTGAGAATTATCTTGTGCAACTCGTACTCGCGACTCGGGATCCATCTCTCTATGCGGAGGAGTTGGCGGGCAAGGTGGAATGGGGCGCCAGCCCGCGCGGAACCATCGCCCTCGATCGATGTTCTCGTGCCCGGGCGTGGCTCCATGGGCGGGATTTCGTAGACCCCGAGGATGTGCTCAGCGTGGCGCCTGATGTGCTCCGGCACAGGGTCTTGCTCTCCTACCGAGCTCGTGCCGAGGGCATGACATCGGGAGATTTTATCCAGGCATTGATCGCGGCGGTGCCGCTTCCCTGAACCCGTAGTTCGTCCAGTGAGTAGGCCCAGAAAAGAGGGGTGCGAGATGGACAAGGCCAATAAAAAAAACGAAGCCGGGCGCCGGGGGGTTGTGGCGAGCTTGGACGAATTGGTGGACTTGAGGGCGGATGCGTCGAGGCTCGGAAATCCTCCGTTCCAGCGCGCCCGGCACGCCTTGTCGGGTCCCTACATCTCGGCTTTTCGAGGTGGCGGGATCGAATTTGACGAAGTTCGAACCTACCAGCCCGGCGACGATGTGCGCTGTATCGACTGGCGGGTGACGGCTCGTACGGGAAGGGTGCATAGCCGAATTTTTCGCGAGGAGAGGGAGCGACCGGTCTGGTTGGGGGTCGATCTTGGCCCGGATATGCATTTCGGAACCCGGCGCGCCTTCAAGTCCGTGGTGGCCGCCCGAATCGCGGCGCTCCTGGCCTGGTCTGCCCGTGATCGGGGCGACCGGGTGGGGGCTGTGATTCGGTCGGCTGCCCGGATCGGAGAGCATCCGCCCTCGTGCACCGACTCTCTCCTCTTCGCTTTGCTTTCGGACCTGGCCCAAGGCACCGAAGCCCACGAGGACGAGGTGCCGGAGACTCTCGATGAGAGTTGCGAGCGGCTCGCCGCGCGCGCCCGGCCGGGTTGCCAGGTTTACTTGCTGAGCGATTTTAGAGATCTCGAGCAGCGTGGCCGAGAGTGCCTGGCCGACCTGGCTCGGCGCACCGACCTCATATGCGTGGCGATCCATGACCCCCTGGAGGCGGTTGCTCCGCCCGAGGGCCGCTACCGGGTCAGCAACGGTCGCGATATCTGCAGTGTGTCGACGGGAGGCCGGGCCTTTTCCGAGAGCTGGGCGCAGGATTTCGTCGCGCGGCGGCAGGCATTAACCGAGTTTTGTCAGTCCCATCGCATCGGTCTGGTGTCGATGGCGACCGAGGATGAGGAGTTGGATGCGCTGGTAGGTCCCTCCCTTCGCGCTGGGCCGAGGAGGGCGGCCTGATGAATCCCGCGAGTGCAGCCGGGGCCCTCAGCGAGTTACGGGATATCCATCTGCCCGATCCCGTGAGCTTCTGGCCCCTGGCTCCGGGCTGGTGGGGATTGTTTTTAGGGATTTTCTTCGCCTTCACCCTGGTGGCCTGGACCTGGCATCAGCGTCGCTTGAGTGCTCGCCGTGCAGCACTGGTCGAAGTCGAGCGCCTTGAGGTGGAGTACGCGGAAAGTCACGATACCGGAGCCTTGGCTTCGGGACTCTCGGCCCTGCTTCGGCGGCTTGCCTTGCTCGCCGGCGAGCGGGTTCGAGTGGCCTCCCTGCACGGTGTCGCCCGGGCCGACGCCCTGGACGAGAGCGCCGCGAAATTTTCGCCGAGACTTCTGGAGGGAATCGAAGCGGCTGTCTACCGCGGTTCGGCTCACGTCGTGGCGGGAGAGGATATTCACGCGTGGTTCGATGCCGTGCGCGGATTTATCAGGAGAACGACATGATCGAATTTCAGTGGCCCTGGCTCCTGATAGTACTTCCCCTTCCCGCCTTCGTGTGGTGGTTTTCGAAGCCGGCTGCGGATACTCGGGGCGGCGCCCTGCGCGTGCCTTTCTATGCGCGCTTCGCAGCGCTCGGTGCCGAGAGTCGTTCCGCTGGCCGTGCGGGCGTTGTGGCTGCCAAGGCATTGCTCTGGGCACTGCTCGTCCTGGCTGCGTCCCGCCCCGTCTGGATCGGAGACCCATTGCCCATCCCGAGCCAGGGTCGTGATCTGATGCTGGCCCTGGACCTTTCGGGCAGCATGGAGACCCCGGATTTCGAGATCCAAGGTCAGGCGCTGGATCGGTTGACCGTGGTGCGCGCGGTCGCGAAGCGTTTCGTCGAGTCTCGGGAAGGCGATCGGATGGGACTCGTACTCTTTGGCTCCCGGGCCTATCTCCAGGCGCCTTTGACTCTCGATCGGAATACCTTGGTGCAGATGCTCGACGAATCGGAAATCGGGCTCGCCGGCGAGGAAACGGCCATCGGTGACGCCATCGGGCTGGCGGTCAAGCACTTGCGCGACCGCCCCACCGAGGAGCGGGTGCTGGTTCTACTGAGTGATGGGGCCAATAACGCCGGGGTTCTCGAGCCGGTACAGGCAGCTGAGATTGCCGCCCAGGAGGGCATCCGGATTTACACCATCGGGCTCGGTACCGGCGCTCGCTCAGCGAGAACGTTTTTCGGAAACGCGCTCGTCCCGGGCGGAGGGCTCGACGAGGCCACGCTCCAAGGGGTGGCCCAGGCGACGGGGGGCGAGTATTTCCGGGCGCGGGATACCGCCAGCCTGGTGCGTGCTCATCAGCAGATCGACGCGCTGGAAACCGTCGAGGGGGAGGTCGTGAATGTTCACCCGAGTCGGGCGCTTTTCCATTGGCCTCTGGCCGCCTTCTTGCTGGGCTCGCTCGGTCTTCTGGGAGTCGGACTGGTGCAGGAGAGCGTCGCGGGGTGGCAGGGCGTTCGGGAGGGAACCCAGGCGGGGAATGATCTTCACCCGGGGAGGATGTCGGTATGACGAGTGAGACCTTTCATTTTCTGCGGCCCGAGTGGCTGTGGGCGCTGGCCGCCCTGTTGCCCGTGTTCGTCTGGATTTATCGACGCCAGGATTCGGCAGGGGGATGGCGTAAGGTGTGCGATCCGGAACTGCTTGTGCACCTGATCGAGGGGAGGGCGCAACGGGCCATGCAATGGCCGGTGGCGGCTTTCGCGTTGGCGGCGACGGCGACAGTTCTGGCCCTGGCGGGGCCGACCTGGCAGCGGCTTCCCGTGCTGGCCTACGAAAACCCGACCCAGACGATCGCGGTGCTCCAGTTGACTCCGTCGATGGCCGCACGGGACACGGCCCCGAATCGCCTGGATCGGGCGCGCTACGAGTTGCAGGATATGCTCGCCGCGGTGGAGGGCAGCGTTGGCCTGGTGATTTTTGCCGAAGAAGCGTACGCGGTGACGCCTCTGACGGACGACCCCCGGGTCATCGGCGAAGTGGTGCCGACCCTGGATCCGGGTCTGATGCCCGGCCGCGGGCATCGCCTCGACCGAGCGATCGCCGAGGCTCATCGATTGCTCGAGAATGCCGGGGCCCGCTCCGGCCGGATCGTGGTCTTTGCCGATGGTTTGGGGGACGCCCCGGGCAAGGCCCAGGCCGCCGCCGCCGATGCCTCGGCCGCGGGTTATCCCGTGTCTGCCCTGAGCCTCAACTCCGACTCGGAGTCGCTGCGCCCCCTCGTCTCGGCCGGGGGCGGCCGACTTTCCCCTGTCGAACCGGGCGACGGCGATATCGCATTTCTGCTCGGTCTGGGCGGGGCCGCGGCCGATGATTTTCAATCCCTCACGGAAAGCGGATTCGAAGCTGATACTTGGCAGGACGCCGGGGCTGCACTTCTGTGGCTTCCCCTCCTTCTGGCGCCCTTCGCTTTCCGCCGGGGCTGGGCGGGATCCCTGGGGCTGTGGCTGGTTCTTTCAGCCGTGCAGCCCCAGCCCGTCCAGGCAAGTGTGGCCGACTGGTTCTCGCGCCCGGACCAACGCGGCGCCTCGGCCTTCGCCGAGGGTGAGCACGCATCCGCCGTCGGGTATTTCGAAGATCGGGGTTGGCGTGGGGTCGCCGCCTACCGGGGAGGTGACCTCGACGGAGCGATCGAAGCCCTCACTCCCTTGGACGACGCTCGGGGGCAGTACAACCTGGGCAACTCTCTGGCGCGAAGCGGCCGCTTGGAGGAGGCAATCGCGGCCTATCAGGGTGTGCTCGAGAAAGAGCCCGATCACGCCGACGCGCTTTTTAATCAGCAACTCGTGACCCAATTATTCGAACAAGAACAAGAACAAGAACAGAACTCGCAGCAAGATCCGTCGGACGGACAGCAAGGACAAGGCG
>JAPKBZ010000082.1 GCA_028823175.1 Myxococcota bacterium | reverse complement strand
TATTGCCTCCCCATGCGGGCTGGGGCTGCTGAGTCGCTCTGTTCTTCTGGATTATGACCTGTCTACTTCGGGTGCGTAAATGAAACTATTAGTTCGCAATCTCGACCGTTCGACCACGGAGAAAGAGCTCGGCGAGCTATTTCAAAAATTTGGCGCCGTGCAGTACTGCACGATCACGATGGATCCAACAACTGGTCTGTCTAAAGGCTTCGGATTTGTTGAAATGCCAAGGGCTGGAGACGCGAAAGCTGCGGTGAAGAACCTCAACGACAGCACCGTCGGTGGCAATAGAATTCGAGTCAAGAAGGCTGCGGAGGAGAAGGCATAGCGACCGCCGGCTAGCCAGTCACTGTCGAAGGCGGGCGTAGTTGGTGTGGGTCTCTCCGCGCTCCTGGGAGAACAGTACGCGTTCCCAAAGCCCGTATTTTTCGAGAAAAACCTCGTCGATTCGGACCTGCTGGCTCGGGTCGGTCACGAGCTCGGCACGATAGACGCGGTCCGTACCCGAGAGTCGAATCCGAATCGTGGGATCACGCTGGAGATTTTCCCACCAACGACTCTCCCCGGTTCGAAGGATGGGATCTCCGTCGAGCACGGCGATCCAGATTCGTGTGACCCGTTCGTCGCCGTCCGCATCCACTGTTACGACATGAAGCGACCATCGTTCATCGATTGTTTCCGGGGCAACGGGCCCGCTTGCGACCGGAATCGAGCCGGATGCACACGAGAGCGTCAGAAGAAAAGCGAGCCCTACGAGAGTTTTCATTCGCTGACTCTACCAAGTCTCGCCCTGGTCGGGATCTGGTTTCGGCGCGCTGGACAGGGGCCTTGAATAACTCGAACTTTCTATCGGAATGCCGCGATTTGGCGCCCGACATAGGCTCAAGGATTCCCCCGGTTCATTTTTCGCCCAGCGTCGGCAGCGATCTCCAGAGAGCGGAGCCTCTTTTTGTGGTCGTAGATTGAAGATACGAGCATCAACTCATCTGCGCCCGTTTGCTCGATGAAGTTGGCGATTTTGCGGTCCACGGTCGCCGGGCTTCCGACTGCGGAGCAGCTTCCGATCTGGTCGAGCATCGCCTGTTCTTGGGGCTTGAGGTGCTTCTCGAAACCCTCCACTGGAGGCGGCAACTGACCTGGAGTTCCCAAGCGGAGGTTGATAAATGCTTGGAGCGACGATGACCGTAAGAAGTCCGCCTCCTCTTGTGTTTCTGCTGCGCAGACGTTGAACCCGAGCATCACATAGGGTTCGCGTAACTGTTCCGAAGGCTTGAAATGGTCGCGATAGATGGCGATCGCGTCCATCATTTGCGCGGGTGCGAAATGTGACGCAAAGGCGTAAGGAAGCCCGAGCATTGCGGCAAGTTGGGCCCCGTAAAGGCTCGAACCCAAAATCCAGATCGGTACGTTTGTCCCCGAACCTGGAACCGCGGTCACCTTCTGTCCCGGTTCGGCTTCCCTGAAATAGTGCTGAAGCTCGACCACGTCTCGCGGAAAGTCGTCGACACTTCCTCCGAGCGTTCGACGTAGAGCTTGAGAAGTCAGCGGATCCGTCCCCGGCGCGCGTCCCAGCCCGAGATCAATGCGTTCGGGATAGAGAGACGCGAGTGTTCCGAATTGTTCTGCGATCACCAAAGGGGAGTGGTTGGGCAACATAATCCCACCGGCGCCCACCCGGATACTCGACGTTCCGCCTGCGATGTACCCGATCACCACTGACGTTGCCGCGCTCGCGATCCCCTTCATGTTGTGGTGTTCGGCAAGCCAATACCGCTCAAAGCCCCATCTCTCTGCGTGCTGCGCGAGGTCGAGGGAGTTATGGAGGGCATGGGCAGGTGTACTGCCCTGGGCCACCGGAGCGAGATCGAGAATTGATAAAAGCGTCATAAGTAACCGTTGTTTAGCGCGGAAAGTCCAACGGTGGTACGACGCTCGGCCCGTGGAGCTGAAACCCGACAGAGGAGCTGATGGGAGGCCCAGCGGAGGGTTGTGCAAAATAATTGGGTCGCGGGCTTTCCTGCGGTTCAGAAAAGAGCCGGCCAGGCGGCGTCCGAAGCGTGAAACCTGAAAATCTGCGAGGATGGTGGCCGGAGGGAGATACAGAAATGACTCGGCCCGAAAATCCAGACGGTGACCCCGAACTCGAGGAGCAGCCCCGTCCGGCCAGTCGCAGCCAGCTCAGGCGAGAGGCCCAGCAAGTGAGCCAGCTTGTCTTGGATTTAGTCGCCCTCGCGCCTCCTGCCCTCGATTCTCTCGGCCTGCCATCTGAGCTTCGAGAGGCGATCGATCTTTGTCAGGGCTTGAAGATCCGGGCCCGTAGTCGGCAGAAGCGACTGATTGCGCAAATACTGCGGGCCGAGGATCACGAAGCCATCCGGCGCAGCATGACAACCCAAGGCGGGGCGCTTATCGATGGGATTACTCGGGAAAAGCAGAATGAGCGTTGGCGCACCCGGTTCATCGAAGAGGGCGATCCGGCGCTGCAAGAGTTCATGCAGTCGTATCCCGAAGCGGATCGCCAGCAGCTTCGTACCTTCGTCCGGAGCGCAGGCCAGGGGCCAGAGGACAAAAGGTCTCAACGAGCCCAGCGCGAACTTCTTCGTGCGATCCGTGGGATTCGCGTCGGGCGGACAGACAGCACATAATTGCTATTGAATCTGCTGGCCGCTCCGATGCTTCTGGGTGAGTATGAAGTGCGCCCACTTGGACGAGTCCGAAAATATAAGAGTCTAGGAGTCTAAGCGATGCGGCTGCCCAAAACGGTCGAAAGCGAGCCCCAAGCGAAGGATCTTGCCAGCGAGCTTGCTGCACGAGCGCAGCCGCTCTGGAAGGGGGGCGAAGTATTGGCTCCCCATGCAGCACTCACGCCAGCGCTTGAAGCCGCATTGTCGGGCGCGCATTCAGCGGGCCAGATTGTTCGGGGTCTAAAAGGAGCACAGAATGCTCTGGCTACAGAACAACGGGGTCTCCAGAACGTGGACAGCAAGACGGGGGTTACGCGAGGGCAACGCGTGTCGCGTCTTTTGCTCCTCGCCGATGACGGCGCCGAGCGATTCTACCGGGAGGTAGAAAGCCTCGTGCGGCGCCACGAGCCACGCGTGCTCGCGCTCCGCCTGTCTGCCGATGAGCACAGGCTGGGAAACCTGCTTTTTGGTCCTGATCAGGTCGCACGCCTCTTGCTCGTCGAGCACAAGAACTCGGTTTCGGCTGTTCTGCTCGCGCTCGTCGCGCGCTGAAGATTGCAAACCTCGAGGTTAGTGATCCAAGGACCGCCCCAGTCAATTCCAACAAGGCATGCGGGCACTGTTGGAATCAAGTGAGGCTTGTGTCTACTGCTTGAGTCTCGCCCGGCGGCATCACCGCAGCACGCAGAGAGCAGTTGCCATTGTGATCCGAGCATATGCAGCCGTTCGTATTGGCGTCTGTCGTGTCCGATATCGTGTCCACGAAAAGATTGAGACTTTTTGAGGCGCCTGGCGGAATCAAGAAGACAAAACAAAGGAACAGAATGAAAGAAATAACGTGAAACCAAGCCGGGCTGGGGTTCGAGAAGGTGGCTCGCGAGGTCAGTAAAAATCGCGGAGGGCGTTGCTGCGGGTCTCAGCTGCCCCCGTGCAAGGTCCAGATTTCGCGCCCTGTCTTGAGCACTTTCTTTTCGATTCGCATCTCGTCGGCGCCTTCGGACTCGGCAATAGAGGCCAATTCGGCCAAGTCGGCGTCGGTGCCATCGCAATAGCCCATGGGCTTGGGGTTGTTGGGCAGGTCGAGTTGCACCTTGTAATCGCCATGGTCCCAGCGCGTCTGGGTCTCGTTACTATGGGGGTAAATCATGATGTCTGAGAGAGTATCATGTATAGGGGCTTGCCGTGTCTGTTCTCGATTCTAGGTACTGGGTTGTGAATCTTCAGTTTTTCGGGAAAAGGTGATTCTCGTCGAGGGTTGTGCATGAATGAGTCCGAAGACGTTGCCAGTGCGCAGACGTTCGGGCGTGAAAACTGTTTCCCTATCGGCCCTTGCGGCACGAGTGATGGTCAATCGATGCAGGGCTTGGTATATGCCGACTTCGGGGTCATCCATCATCCAGCCTGAGATGAAATCCGATGTTGCGACCGGATTTCCACAGGAAGGGTATCCGCGCACTCGTGCAGCAGGGCGGCCGTAGAGGTCGAGTGGGTCGTCAGGCCCGTATGCGACTTGGGTCCGCCGGCTGGTAGGGTGGTGTCTCTTCTGAATGGGAGATCCCGAACCAAGCCGGCCTTGTGCGGTTTGCCAGACTCGGCCCTCGAAGGGTCCGGCGGGCAGCCCGTAGGTTTCTGGAGATACGGAGTGCGGAGGAGGGGGGTTGTCCAGCAGCGCTGGGTCGCGCAATTTCCGCTGCTCTCAGGCCAAAATTGCCGACCCGCGCCCAATAGGCGGTCGGGGATGAATGCGACGAACGACGACCCCCTGAAGAAGGGTGGGGGCGAGCCGGAGGCAGGCCGTTCTGTCCGAGAAATCTTCAGGACTAAGTGACGCGGGCGGATAAAGGTCTATGATGCCCGCCTCATGGCCCTAATTACCTGCGAAGACATCACAATTTCCTTTGGTCGGGACGCTCTGCTTGCGCATGCGGCGTTTCAGATCGACCCCGGCGAGCGCGTTTGCTTGATCGGGCGAAATGGCGCCGGAAAGTCGACCCTGCTCAAGATTGTCGAGGGTGAGGTTGTGCCTGATGGCGGTGATATCTGGCGAAAACCTGGCCTCTCGGTGGCCCGGCTCTCTCAAGATCTCGCCGAAGACCCGGAAGCGACGGTTTTTGATGTCGTCGCCAGCGGGCTCGCCGAGATAGGGCGATTGCTTGCAGAGTTCCATCATGTCTCGCAGGCCGTGGCGGATGATGAGTCGTTGCTCAACAGAATGGAAGTGCTGCAACACCAGATAGAGGCCTGTGATGGTTGGAGCCTGAGCCAGCGCGTGGATCAGATCCTCGACCGACTCGACCTTTCGGCGGACGCGCGTATCGGGACACTCTCTGGGGGATGGCAGCGGCGGGTCGCCCTTGCGCGAGCGCTCGTGAGTGACTCTGACCTGCTGCTCCTCGACGAGCCCACGAATCATCTGGATATCGAATTGGTTCAGTGGCTCGAAGACCAATTGCTCGAGTATCGAGGTGGTGTGCTCTTCGTGACCCACGATCGTTCCCTGCTGAAGCGGCTGGCGACTCGTATTGTCGAACTCGACCGGGGCGTCCTGACCTCGTGGGCTGGGGATTATTCAACATTTCTAGTGAAGAAGGCCGCTGCTCTGGCAGAAGAAGCTCGCCACGCAGCTGTCTTCGACAGGAAGCTTGCCAAGGAGGAGGCGTGGATTCGCCAGGGCATTAAAGCTCGCCGTACCCGGAACGAGGGTCGTGCCCGGGCTTTGGTCGCCATGCGGGGTGAGCGTGCCATGCGCCGCGAGGTGGAGGGCAAGGTTCGTCTCTCGCTGGATTCGGGGCGATCTTCCGGTAAGTTGGTGGCCGAGGCCGACGGGCTCTCGTATGCGTGGAGCCCCGGCGAAGCTCCGCTGGTCTCAGATCTATCTCTGCGAATCATGCGCGGTGACCGTATCGGGCTGATCGGGCCAAATGGCGCCGGCAAGACGACTCTTTTGCAAATCCTGCTCGGCCAGCTCGCGCCAACTTCGGGAGAGGTTCGCTTGGGGACGAAGCTCGAGGTTGCCTACTACGACCAGTTACGAGCCGCTCTAGATCTCGAGAAAACAGTTATCGATAACCTTGCAGGGGGACAAGAATACGTCGATATCGGGGGCGAACGCCGGCACGTCATCGGCTACTTGCAGGACTTCCTCTTCAGCCCCGATCGGGCGCGTACGCCGATGAAGGCACTTTCGGGAGGCGAGCATAATCGGCTGCTTCTGGCCCAGTTGTTTGCACAACCCGCAAATCTTCTGGTTCTCGATGAGCCTACCAATGATCTTGATATCGAAACGCTTGAGTTACTCGAAGAACTTCTTATCGACTATCGCGGTACGATTCTGCTGGTCTCCCATGACCGGGCTTTTCTAGACAACGTGGTGACTTCGACCCTCGTCTTCGAAGGCGAAGGCCAGGTACAGGAATATGTCGGAGGCTATTCCGACTGGTTGGCGAGGAGCCGTAAGGCTGAGCCGGATCGCGCTAAGCCGAAGACCGACGAGCCCGAGAAAAGGCCCAGACAAAAGCAGCAAGCTCGCAAGCTTAGTTTTAAAGAGACCCGCGAGTTGGAGCAAGCTCCGTCCATGATTGAGGGTCTCGAAGCTGAACATGGCAAGCTGATCGCCCGCTTGAGTGAGCCTGATTTCTATAAGATCAGTGCCAGCGAGCAGGCTCTCGTCCACACGAATGTCGCCGATTGCGCGGAAAATCTTGAAGTCGCTTATGCACGCTGGGATGAACTGGAAGCAATTCGTTCCGGCAGTTAGAAAAATAGTCGACCTGGTCCTCCCCTATTTTGAGGGCTGGGTTCCTGGGCCCAGTCTGGGGGCTGGCTAGCGCTGACTTGCCCGGGCCGTTAGGAACACGGCGATGACCAGCAGGGCTCCGCCGACCGGAACTAATGCAATGCCGAGGCCCGGGTCGCCGCCGTGAATGAATAAGCCCCCCAAAAAGAAACCCGCCGGCATGGCGATCAGTGCTCCGGTGAGGCAGCGGGAGGCCCACTGCCGAGAAGGTTCTGCGAATCCCGGCATGAAGGGGACAGCCAATCCGAAAAGAATGTTGATGATGGCGATCAGCCCCCCATGCGCATGCGCAAGAGTCCACATCAGCCGGCGCGTTTCGTTTTGAACGTCTAGATATAGTGGGCTCTTGAACCCGTGCAGGGCTTCGAGTAGGAATCCAAAAAGAAGAAAGACCAGCAGGGCCCACCAACCGACCTGCAGTTTTCGGCGCCTTATTTCGAGAGTCGGGTCGTTCTGGGGGGGATTCTCTGCCGTCGTTTTCTTCACTCGATAATCCTCAAGGGTGTCTCGTCTCGTGCGTTGAGTTGGTCGGTCAGAGCCGCCTTGTCGATGCGACCGTTGGATTGAAGAAGCAATGCGGGACCTTTTCGATCGAGACTTCTAGGAATAGCCTTCTGCCAGAGCCTCCAGGCTTCATCACGCGAGGCGACCAATTGCTCAGGCGAGGCCAGGTGATCGTACTCGAAGACTTCGAAGCCCGGCAGGGTGGCGATAGATGCTTGAGCCACCCGTCGAACGGAGACGTACGGGTCCGTAAGGAGCACGGCGAGGTGAGCCGCTTGCCAGCCCTTTCCACTGACTTTCTGAGCGGGCTCCCACCCCATGTGCCAGGCGGTGATGGCCCGCTGGGCAGCGTCGCCTTGTAGGAGCCAGCGTACGGCGGCCGATTGGGCCCTTTCTCCTTCGTCGAGTTCCGTGATCGGCTGGTCGTACCAATCGCTGAGATGGTCGCCGGCCCAAGCGAGGCTCTTGTCGAGATGGCAGAGATTGCACGCGTTCGGCCGCCCCGTATTCTTGGAATTCTTCACGCTGGGGCTGTCGATCCGATGACTTCGCATCGCGGTAAAGAGCCCGTAGGTCGTGTGAGGCATATGGCAATTTTGGCAGCGACTGCCCTCGGACCCCAGGTCGTGATGGGTGTGGGCGCTGGGATCTTCTCGGAAGGTCGGATGGCAGTCCAGGCATGGGGCGTCGCTCGATCCGGTCGACGAAAGCTGATCAGCGGCTTCGGTGTAGTCATGAAGAGAATGACAGGACAGGCAGCTCATCTCGCCTTCCTGGAAGCAGGCGGATTCGGCCAGGCCGTTGTATTCGCGCCCTGCAACGCGAATGGTGCCATCACCCCAATATCGCCCGACCAGGGCATTGGGCTCATCGGCGAGTTGTGCGAGTAGGTGGGGGCTGCGGGGAATGTCTTCGTGAAGAAGAAGCGCCTTAGACTCGGCTAGATCTCCCCCTGGCCGAAAAGGAATGCCGTTCTTCTGCCAACCGGGCAGGTCGACCACGCGGGTGAAGCTATGGCATTGCCCACAAACTTCAGTGGATTTCTTCGCGTCGAGCCGGGCCGGGTTGACGATGCTGGGGTCGCCTCCCTCGCCGAATAGCCACTGGCTGTAGCGTCTAGCGGGTGAGCGGTTCGCTTCGGCGTGAGCTTGGCCGGGCCCGTGGCACGCCTCGCAGGCCACACCGAGTTCAGCCACGCGGGTGTCGAAGCCCTGGCCGTTGAAGCGGGGCTCGGGGGCCACCGAATGACAGAGGTGGCAGGAGGTGTTCCAAACCGCAGGGGGCTCGGTATGCGGAGAGGGAGGCGTCAAAAAAGAGTCCTGAACCGGCGACCAGCGTCCGTCTTCGATTATCCACACCCACGGAAGCTGGACAAGCGCGCCGTTGTCGAAGCTGTCGAGGTAGGCCGTTCCTTCCGTGGGCCGACGAATCCAATAATTTTGTAAGTGGTGAGAGCCAGTCGTCATGACGACTCGGGCCTTGATGAGGGGAGGGGTCGAGGGGCGTTCGGGAGACTTGTCTTGGTGCCAGAGGGGATCGGGCAATTCGGCCCAGAACTCATTCTCTTCGCGAAAGAGGCGCGTCGTGAACCCTCGGTCTTCGAGCTTTAACGCCTCCCAGTCGGCCAAAACGGTGTCTTCGGTGGCGGTCTGGGTCATGGTGCGGTGGTAGGAATCGTGCCAGCTTGCGTATTGGGCCGGATGGCAAGCCCGGCAAGCATTGGAACTCGTGAAGTCCGCCTCTTCGAGCGGCCCGGGCAAGCCTGAATCGCGCGGGGTCGGCGGCTCCGAAACAAAGGACCAGGCCACCGCTCCGCTTGCGATGACGAAAATTGCCCCGCCGATCACGAACCGATTCGAGCGCCGGGCGAAGACGGCCACGACCAAGATCAACGCAAGAGTGAAGAGCCCCAACTCCATACCTACCAGCCTATAGAGATCCTCACCGACCTTCCACCAGTGAAGGACACCATTTCGGGATTTGTCGGATCTAATAGTGACCGATTTCTCAGACTAGAGCCGATTGAGCGCCGATCGTGGGGAAAATCTCAAGACAGCCCACCACTGGAAACCCCCTCTCTCGTTTGACTTTAAGTAAGGCAGTTGTATTGTATTTCGGGTTAGATGTCTCGCCACGGCTGAGCCTTGCTCGCCGACCCCACCCTCGGAAGGAGCACCATCATGGCATGGGAATTCTCGACGGATCCCGAATTTCAGGAGAAACTCGACTGGATCAAGCAGTTTTGCGAGGAGCGTGTGGAGCCGCTGCACCACATCTTCCCGCATGCCGTTCGATTGCCCGACCCGGTGGTTCGAGCCTACGTCCGTGATCTACAGCAGGACGTGAAGGATCAGGGGCTTTGGGCGCTTTTTCTTGACGAAGAACTCGGCGGCCCGGGTTTCGGGCAGTTGAAGCTCGGGTTGGTGAATGAAATTCTCGGCCGCTACCCAGCGGCGCCCCAACTCTTCGGCGCAGCAGCCCCGGATACAGGCAATATGGAAATCCTGGCGGCCTATGGAACCGACGAGCAGAAGAAGCGCTGGCTCGAACCGCTCCTGAACCAAGATATGTTCTCTGCCTACTCGATGACCGAGCCCCAGGGCGGCTCGGATCCGCGGTTGTTCAAGACCGTGGCGGTGCGCGACGGTGATGAGTGGGTCATCAATGGCGAGAAATGGTTCACTTCTGCGGGCCGTGTTGCCGACCTCCTTTTTGTGATGTGTACAAACGGCATTTTCATTGTCCCGCGTATGACCGAAGGCGTCGAGATCATGCCCGAGCCTCGGAACCATAATCACATTATCTACCGGGATGTGCGGATTCCGCTCGACCACCTCTTGGGGCCCGAAGACGGAGCTCATATTCTGGCGCAGCGACGCCTGGGTGGAGGACGTATCCACCACGCGATGCGCACCATCGCCCAGTGCACGCTGGCATTTGACATGATGTGCGAGCGAGCTCTATCCAGGGAATCCCACGGGGCCATTATTGCCGAGCACCAGATGGTGCAAGAGAAAATCGCGGAGTCGTACGCAAAACTGCGAATGCTGCGTCTGCTCGTGCTCGAGACGGCCTGGAAGATCGATCAGACCTCTGCCCAGGACTGCCGCACCGATATTGGTGTCGTGAAGTTCACGATGTCTCGCGTGCTTCGTGAGATCTCCTTCGACTCGTTGCAGATTCACGGCTCGCTTGGGACCACTGACCTCACACCCCTGCAAGATATGTATGCGGTCGCGCCGACCATGGGCTTGGCGGATGGTGCAGATGAGGTCCATAAGGCAACGGTCGCTCGACGCGTGCTTCGGAATTACGAGCCGCACGAAGGTCATTTTCCACGAGAGTTCCTTCCCTACAAGAAGGAACAAGCATGGAAGAAAATGGAGCCGATCTTCGAAGCGAAGCCTGAACTGGCCGAGGCGGCCGAGCGCTGGAAGGCGTACCGCGAAAAGCGGGGTCGATAAGCGCCGAGGCTGCGCGGCCCCCTTGTTGGGTCGAGCGAGTTGGTAGAGGAGCACGGAGGTGGCAAAAGTGCGCTCCACCAGACAAAGCGCGGAGCCGACGGGCCGCGAGGCGCTGATCCAGGCTGCCCGGGCGCTTTTTGCCGAGCGCGGGATTGAGGGGGTCTCGATTCGCGAGCTGGGCCGCGCGGCAGATCAGCGCAATACCAACGCAGTCCAGTACCACTTTGGCAATCGCGAGGCATTGCTGTTTGAAGTGCTTGCGCCGTACAACCAGCAAGTGGGAGCAAGAAGAGCCGCATTGCTCGACGAAGTCGAAGCCGAGACGGCTCCCTCGACTCGGTCCCTCGCCAGTGCTCTCGTTCGCCCCTCGGCCGCGATGCTCGAGAATGCGGCGGGGCGCGACTACTTGCGCATCGTCGCCGAGCTCATCGCCGACCCGGTGAATCTCCGCCGCCGCGGCCCGTTCGACGACACCGAGCTTGGCCGCTGGGACCGTTTGGCCAAACGGTTCATGGCGGAGGCAACGCTTCCGCTTCATCGCCGCTTCTCGGCGATGAATCTGTGCTTTTCCGAACTCGGCCGCCGGGCCGCGGCCCGGAGGCGGGGAGACCACCGGCTCTTCGTGAGCGACCTGCTCGACCTGGTGACGGGTCTGCTCAGTGCGGAAGTCTCGGGAGAGACCCTCGGGCTTCTCGGTGAGCGGGAGCGCGACCGCGATCCGACAGCGACTCCGCCAGTTGGAACCCCGCGTGCCCGGGCCAAGCGCTCCTGAAGGCACTTGGAGCCAACGCGAGGTTGTCGGCACGATGGTGTGCGCAGTCATGAGAGTTTCTCTTCACTGCTCAGGGTGAGATTTTCGGGAGTCGGGAACGACAAGGTACGGAGCATGATGGGGAGTCGAACAGATAGGCTCCTGAGCCGAGATCTTGTGGCTGTCCTGGTCGCTCAGACCTTTTTTGGATATTCGTTCTCCAGCTTTCTGCTTTTTCCGAAATATCTGGCTGTCGAGCTTGGCACCAACGCGGCCCAAATTGGTCAAGTGGCTACGGTCAATCGTCTTTCCACTATGGTTGGTCTTTTGGTGAGCGGAGTGATGGTGGATCGTTTGGGGCGGCGGCCCTTCCTAATGGGAGGCGCTGCGCTCATGGCGCTGGCCTCTCTTTCTTTTTTCTGGGTGCATGAATTTGGCGCGCTGATCTTCTTCCTGAGAAGCTTGCAGGGATTGGCGTTCGGGATGGCCTTTGCAGCGGGTTCGGCGCTTGTGGTCGATCTCGCTCCACCCCAGAAACTCGCGCAAGCGATCGGCTATTTCGGGGTGACAATGCTTTCGACCAACGCGCTGGCGCCGCTCTCCGTGGAGGTCTTGGCCGATTTCAGCGGCTGGAGGCTCGCCTTCACTGTCGCTGGGCTCGGAGCTTTTGTCTGTGTCCTTGCCTCTTTTCTGATTCGCGAGCCGAGCAGGGGAGGGGGCGAAAGCGCTCAGGTCTCCCGGTTTCTCGACGTTGCGCTCGACCCCAAACAACTGCGGTGTGCTGCGGTAATCAGCATCGTGGGCGCCGCCTTTGCGACGGTCTTCGTCCTGCACCAGCCCTTTGCGGTGGAACTGGGCATGGATCAACTAAGCCTCTTCTTCGTGGGCTATACGGTTGCGGCGCTTCTGGTTCGCTTGGGTGCGGGTCCCTTTGTCGATCGGATCGGTCGCAGCCGCGTGGCCGTGGGGAGCCTTTTTATCTATGCGGTCGCGGTCGCCCTGACCACGGATCTCGCGAACGTAGGCCTGGTGAGGTTGGGTGCGCTTCTCGGCTTAGCGCATGGCTTCTTCTACCCGTCCTTCAATGCCTTAGTGGTAGAAGGGGCGAGTCAGCATGACCGAGGCAAGATCATGGCCGTCTTTCAAGCCTGGTTCACCGCCGGCGGAGCGCTGGGAACATTCTTTTTGGGCTCTCTCGCCTACTCCAGGGGTTACCCAGTGGTGTTTATGACGGTTGGTTTCGCGACCTTTCTGGCCTTTGGAATTTTGGTTCTTTCGCCGGAGGGCCGGTCTGCATTCAGGCGTCGAGCTTCGTAAGTATCTGCTGCTCTGAGTTTTCTTCTTCAAGTCTCGCAGGCAAATCCCTAGCTACGTGACGAGCCCCGGATCAGCCCTCCGGGCCGGGCTCCCGTCTCGCGGCCTTCCCTGAAAGTCACCTGGCCGCCGACCAGGGTGGCCACGTAGCCGTCCGCGCCTTGGAGCAGTCGAGGGGCTCCGGTGGGGAGATCGTTCTCGACTCGAGGCAGATGCATCCTGATCCTGTCGAGGTCGATGATATTGAGATCAGCGCGCCGGCCAGGTTCGACGACGCCACGATCCGCGAAACCGTAAATATCCGCAGGCTCTTGGGTGAGCATGCGAACGGCTTCCTCGAGGGAGAAGCGCTCGCCCCGGGTCCGGTCTCGGACCCAGTGCTGGAGCATGAACGTCGGATAACCCGCATCGCAGAGAACGGTCACGTGTGCGCCGCCGTCGGCTGCGCCGACGAAGGTGCTTTCATGGCGCATCATTCGCTCGACAGCGCCGAGGTCGCCTTCGGCGTAATTTCCCATATAGACGTGAAGGAACCCGCTGCCAATCTCGCACATTGTGTCGTAAATGACTTTTTCGGGCGGTTCGCCCGAGCGCTCGATCAAGCGACCGAGGCTCTCGGAGGGCTCGGGTTCAAAAGTGGGATCTTTGTCGACGATGTAGGTCGCGTCGAGGCTCTGCATGACAATCATGTGGCCGTTTCGGAGAAGCGGAGACTGGACGGACTCTGACAAGATTCGCTCGCGCAAGCGGGGATCACGCAAGCGCTCGAGCCGCTCCTCGATGGGAAGTTCTGCGATCTCGAGATAACTCGGTCGATCCATGAAGATGTTGAAGCTGTTCCAACTCATCAACATCCCACCCGGGCGGTTGGCCGCCATCCCCACCAACTTTGCGCCTTCCCCATTGGCGCGCTCCATTGTCTGTAGGATTTCCTCCCAAAGGTCGATTTGGACATTGTTTTGGGCGAGAGTGAACGCAACCGTACATCCCGTCTCCAGGCTGAGTTCCCGGTAGAGGGCGATTTCTGCGCGGAAGCCGTCCGGGTTCTCTCCCATTAATCCGTCGGGGACAACCTGGAGCAAATTAGAGCCGCCTGCCTGGGTCGCACGCACGAGCGCCAAGATCTCGGCTTTGTCCGCAAAGGTCCCCGGGACTGCTTCGCCATTCGTGGAAACATGCAGCGCAATGCGGTTGGTTGAAAAAGCAACGGCGCCAGCTTCGACCGCTGCCTTCGTCAGGGCGGCCATCTCGTCTATTTCTTGGGGGGTCGCTGGTCGGTTCACGTTGCCCGAGCGCCCGAGAACATAGGCGCGGATGGCTCCATGCGGGACTTGAGCCGCCAACTCGATGGTGCGCGGCTTGCTCTCGAGAACGTCGAGGTACTCGGCGAAACTCTCCCACCTCCAGTCGATTCCCTCGGCGAGGGCGGCGCCGGGAATATCTTCTACGCCCTCCATCAAAGCGATCAAGAAATCCTCGGACCCTGGCCGGACCGGCGCAAAACCCACTCCGCAATTTCCGATCACCGCGGTGGTAATCCCGTGGTCTGACGACGGCGCAAGGCGATCGTCCCAGGTCGCCTGCCCATCGTAATGGGTGTGTGGGTCTACGAACCCCGGAGTGACGAACATCCCCGTGGCATCGATCACCTCACGGGCGTCGGCTGGATTGACTGATCCCGGGGATTCGATGCTTCGGATCAAGCCGTCTTGCAGGACCACGTCAGCCGGCCGCTTCGCGCGTCCCGTCCCGTCCACCAGCGTGCCTTCGCGAATCAAGAGATCCATTTTTCCTCCGGAGGTGAGGACTCGACCATAGACCAATGGTCACCCAATATTCTACTACCCCGAGGTCGACGCTCGGCTTCGTCTCTGGGGGGGGGTGCGTTCGGAGCCCGGGAGAGGCCAGGCGACCGGCAGGGCCGGGGGTTGAGCCTGTAATTAAGGCGATGTTTCTCGCGCTCCTGGCTGGCGCGTCTGTTTGCAGATTGCCTTTGGGCCGCCCCGAGGCCAGGCGCCGAGTAAGTCGCTAGGCCGACTTCTCGGGCATGGGCGGCAATCGTTCCTCGAGAGGCACGCCCGTGGCGTTCGCCACCATCGAGAGCATGGTGTAGTTGCCGAT